>QHSR01000252.1 GCA_003221635.1 Candidatus Rokuibacteriota bacterium
CGCCCGCCGCTCATCGGAGTCCTAGCTGCCGTCAGTCCGCGCGGCGGGCGGGGCCGGACCAAGACCGAAGCTTCGAAGCGCTACGTCGAGATGGTCCCGATGGTCCAGCATGCGCTTCGCGAGCAACAGGCCGCGAGCCAGCTGCGGAGTACCTACATCTTCCCGAGCCGCATCGGTGGGCCGCTGAACATCACCAACCTCCGCGAGCGCGTGTGGAAGCCCGCGCTCCGGCGCGCGGGTCTTCGCTACCGGACGATGTACCAGACCCGGCACACCTTTGCGACGCTCGCGCTTCAGAGCAGCGAGCAGATCGGGTGGGTCTCGAAGCAGCTCGGCCACACGAGCGACGAGATGGTGATCCGGCACTACGCAAAGTTCATCCCGAACCTCACGCGGCAGGACGGGTCTGCGCTCGCAAAGGTAATGCAGGAGCAAGGCTTGGCATAGGGAGATCCGCGTGCTACGTTTAATGGCGACTTGCCCCCCGCTCGATATGCCGAAAGGCCTCGGGCGGGGTTATTTTTTGCCCGGAGCCCCGCCTGCCGCCTGAGCCGACTACTAAGCGCGCGGTCGTCTTCGTCGATGGCCAGAACCTCTTTCACGCCGCCCGCGAGGCGTTCGGCTACACCTACCCCAACTATGACGTCCTCGCCCTGGCCGATGCGGTTTGTAGGACGAGGGGGTGGACGCTCTCGCAGGCGCGCTTCTACACCGGAATCCCGGATCCGATCGACAATCCATTCTGGCACCACTTCTGGTCGGCCAAGCTTGCCGTGATGGGGCGGCAAGGTGTTGTCGTCTTCAGCCGGTCACTCCGGTATCGCAACCAAACAGTTCGGCTGCCGGATAGGAGCGAGGTCACTTTTGCGGTCGGTGAAGAAAAGGGTGTCGACATCCGGATGGCGCTGGATGTCATCCGCATGGCACACCGTGGCGAGTACGACGCGGCCGTGATCCTGAGCCAGGACCAGGACTTCTCAGAAGTCGCAGACGAGATCAGGGTCATCGCGCAGGAACGGAGCCGGTGGATCAAGGTTGCGTCCGCGTATCCCCTCAGCCCCACCACTCGAAACCGGCGTGGCATCAACAGGACCGATTGGCTCCCGATCAACCGCGTGATGTACGACGGCTGTCTCGATCGCCGCGATTACCGCCCACCCAGGTAGACGGCAGAGAGCCCGGGCCCAGGACTCACAGTGAGATTCGACGACGGAATGTCAGAAAAATGTCAGAAACTCAACAGGGGGTTACGGGTTATTTCCCGTAACCCCCTGAAGAATTGGAGCGGCCGACCGGATTCGAACCGGCGACGTCCAGCTTGGGAAGCTGGCATTCTGCCACTGAATTACGGCCGCCCGGCGCCTCCTATCTTACAACGATCCCGTTGGCGCTATTTCCCGTCCTTGAGGGACATCGTGTAGGCCTGGAGCACCTCGTCGCTCCGCGCCTTCCAGTTGAGCCGCTTGCTCACCCCGTAGAGGTCGACCTGCTGGTAGAGCGGCACCGCCGGCATCTCGTCGAGCCAGAGCCTGTTGATCCGGTGGTACTGCTCGAGGCGCTTCTTGTCGTCCATGATCGCCTGGGCCTCGTCGACCATCCGGTTGAAGTCCTCGTTATGCCAGTTCACGAAGATGCCGGGCGACTTGAACAGCGGGCCATAGACGGTCTCGGCGTCCATCGTGCCCGTGCCCCAGCCGATCAGCCAGGTCGGTCCCGCCTTGTGGACGTACACCATGCTGTTCAGATACGTCACGAAGTCGTACGTGCGGAGCGTGGTCTTGATGCCGGCCTTGGAGAGCTGGCCGGCCACCGCCTCGGCGACCTCCGCGTCCCGGACGTAGCGGCCGCGCGGGCCGTGCAGCGTGATCTCGACGCCGCCGCCGAAGCCGGCCTCGGCCAGGAGCTTCCTGGCGCGCCCCACGTCCGCCTTGAGGGGCTGGAGCGTCGGATCGTAGCCGAAGTGCATCGACGGCAGCATCGTGGCGACGCGCACGCCCTTGCCGTCGAGCACCGTCTTGATGAGCTCGTCGGCGTCGATCGCGTAGGCGATGGCCTGGCGGACGCGCTTGTCGGCGGTGGGCCCATGGTAGGGCCCGGTCGGCTTGTGCTGGGCGTCCATCTGGTGCGTGTAGAACATGAGCTGGATCGTGCGGATCGATGGCGCGGTCGACAGGAAGAGCTTCGGATGCCTGTCGATGATCGCGCCGAGATGCGGCGGGATGTTCACCGCGAGGTCGATCTCGCCATTCTGCAGCGCGGCCACGCGCGAGGCGTCCTCGGGGATGGGCCGGAAGATCACGGTCTTGATCTGCGGCGCCCCGCGCCAGTAGGCGGCGTTCGCCTCGAGGACGATCTCCTCGTCCTTCGACCAGCGGACGAACTTGTAGGGGCCGGTGCCGATCGGTTTTCTGGAGAGGTCGGCGGTCTCCTTGCCGGCCGACTCCCTGGGCGGCAGCATCCCGCTCTGCGGGAATGTCATCACCGGGAGGAACGTCGGCCAGGGCTTCTTGGTGTGGACGCGGATCGTGTAGGAGTCCACGATCTCCACGCGCTCGATCGGCGCGAAGAACGTCGCGCCGCGCAGCTTGCCCTGTCCCTGGACCAGGCGCTCGAACGTGAACTTCGCCGAGTCGGCGTTGAAGTCTTCACCGTTGTGGAACTTCACGCCCTTGCGCAGCTTCACTTCCCACGCCGACGGAGGCACGAACTTCGGCATCTCGGTGGCGAGGCTGGGGACGATCTTCAGATTCGTGTCACGATCGTACAGCGTGTCGAAGATGTGACGCCCCACGTTCGACGCCGGGCTCTCCGACTGGTTGGCCATGTCGAGCGTCGTCGGGTCGACGCCCTGCGCGATCACGACCTTACCGGCCGGCGCGGCGCCCGCCTCCAGCGGCGACAGGAGCGCGACGAGCGCGGCCACCGCGACTTGCCAACCGACCATACGGAGCCTCCTCGAGCGAGGGGATCGAACGCTCACGGTACTCTAGGGTCCACCCGTGGGGGAGTCAAGGTAGGCCAGCGCTTCCTCGCGCGTGGTCACGAGCCCGAGCGCCTGAGCCTCCCGCGCGCGCTCGAGGAGGTGGCCGACGGCGGGGCTCGGCGGAAGGCCGAAGCGTTCCATGACGTCCTCGCCCCGGAGCAGCGGCGGCGCATCGGCGCCGACCTGCTGCTCCTCCCAGCCGCGCAGGAGGTCCCGGATGAGCGACGCGCGGCGCCAGAGCGAGCGGGGCGATTCCCCCCTCACGGCGGCGGCGTCCACGAGCGCCAGCAGGAGCAGGTCGCGCGTGTCCTCACGCAGGTCCCGGAAGAAGCGGTAGCGCGCCCGCGGCGTCACCCGGCCCGCGGCGGACAAGTGCATCGGACGCAGGTGATGGCGGACGAGCCGCTCGAGAACCCCCCGCGCGCGCGTCGGAAGCCTGAGCCGCTCGCCGATCACGCGCGCACGCTCGGCGCCGATCACATCATGCTCGAAGAAGCGCACGCGGCCGTCGATCACCCGGCGTGTCTCGGGCTTCGAGACGTCGTGCAGGAGCGCCGCCAGCTTGAGGACCTGATCGCGATGCATGTCACCGCCGAGCTCCTCGGTCATGTGGGCCGCGAGCTCCTCGCCGAACGGCCGGAGCTCGCGCAGGCCCAGGAGGAGCTCATCGGCCCCGGCCACCGCCCGGAGCGAGTGCTCGAGCACCGGGAACCGGTGGGGCGCCGGCTGCGCCGTGGCACGCATCGCCTCGACCTCCGGCACGATCACCGCCAGCAGGCCGAGCGCGTCGAGGCGCCGGAGCGCGCGCGCCGTGCGCGGCAGCGCGAGCAGCGCGAGCAGCTCGTCGCGAACCCGCTCGGCGGCGACGCCGGCCAGTCCGCCGGCGGCGGCCCGGATGGCTTTCACGGTGCCCGGCGTCAGGCGAAGCCCGAGCGTCGCCTCGAGCCGCACGCCGCGGAGCGTGCGAAGGGGATCCTCGGCCAGCACCCGCATATCGTGCGTCCGAAGCCGCCGCGCCCGGAGATCGTCGAGCCCACCGGTCGGATCGATGACGCGGGCCCGGCCGCGACGCAAGAGCTCGCCCACGGGAACCGCCAGCGCGTTCACGGTGAAGTCCCGCGCCGCCAGATCGCCCTCGAGCGTCGCCGCCCGCCAGTCCGTCACGTCCAGACACCCGCCGCGCGCGAGGACCCTGGCCGCTCCGCGCTCCGGATCGAGCGGCACGAAGGCGCCGCCGAGGCGCGTCGCCACGCGGCGCGCGATGTCGAGCGCGCCGGACTGCACCGTGACGTCCAGGTCGGCGACCCGCGGCGCGCGCCGCGCGCGCAGCCAGGCGTCGCGCACGGCGCCGCCGACGAGCGCCGGCGCCCGCGCCCGGCCCGCGACCGACTGCACGGCGCGCAGGAGCGCCCGCGCCGGCCGCGTCAAGTGGTCGAGCTGGAAGTAGGAGCCGAGGCGCGCCGCGCGACGAGGCGACACTTCAACCGCTCGAAGGCTGGAAGGAGGAGCCGAGTAGCGCCGACGTCAGCCGCGCCTGCAATCTAGCCGAGCTCGATGCCGCGCGCCCCGATCCGGTACTCGACGATCTCGTCGCTCATCACGCTGCCGCGGTGCTTGACGACGCACAGCATGCGCGCCAGCCGGTTCCCGACGCGCTCGCTGCCGAGGACCAGGATGGTGTTCGCGGTGGCGCCGAGGTCGCCGGCGGCGACCTTGCGCGCCAGCACGTCTTCGAGTCGCGTCTCTTCCGTCGTCACCAGGAGCAGCGTCGTGACGGCGGTGTGGTCGTAGCGGTGCGCATCGATGAACGCGCGGTGCTTCCACACCGGCAGGCAGATCTCCATGCCGAGCGTCTCGGCGTCCCGGTGGATGATCTTGCGATAGAGCTCGTCGAACACGAAGAACTGGATCGAGTCGGCCGGCGAGTCCATCGGCTCGACGCCATCGACCACGATCCGCCGCGTGCCCGCCGCGCAGTGGAAATAGAGGAAGGGCCGGACCGTGTAGAGCGCGTGATTGAAGGCGGCCTTCCAGTTCCAGTCGAACTCGCGGCCGCCGTCCGGCGTCGGCACCTGGAAGTCGCGGACCCGGCCCACCCACGCGCACGCGTTGGAGTAGAACGCCTCCATCTGGCCGGGCGGCGGATACGGATCGGCCATCGGCGTCACCGTGTGCGTCCACGGCTGGAGCGCCCAGCCGAAGAGTCGCGCCGCGTACTCGTCGTGCTGCTGCGAATCGCCGCGGCCGTTCAGGTCGAGGACGATGCCGCGCGCGCCGTCGGCGGCACGTCCGCGATCGGCGAACGTGAGCCCGAGGTGGGTTTTCCCGATCCCGGTCGCGCCGTAGGCGACGGTGAGCGTGCCCGGCAGCAGGCCCCCGCCCAGCATCGCGTCGAGTTTCTCGAGCCCGGTCGAGACGCGCGCAGTCACAGTCGACGAGTCTACACTGCCCGGCCCTTGGTGGTGAACTGCCGCTCGTAGCGCGCCCGCAGCTCGCCGAGCGTGGTGGCCTGGGCCGGCGCCTTGTCGTCGCGGATTCGCGTGATGCGCGCGAACCGGAGCGCGGCGCCCGACGCGTATGTCGGGCTCTTCTGGATCTCGTTGTAGGCGACCTCGACGACGACCTCGGGCCGCACGCGCACGGTGTAGCCGTCGTCGCTCGTGGCGAGCGCCCACAGCCGCTCGGTCATCTCGGCGAACTGCTGGTCGGTGAGCCCCTTGAACGTCTTGCCGACGTCCGCGAACGCGTCCCCGTCGCGCACCGCCAGGTGGTAGTTGGAGAGCCATCCGCTCCGTCGTCCCGAGCCCCGGTCGACGGCGACGATGACGCAGTCCACCGTCTCCGCCGATTTCAGCTTGAACCAGCGCTTGCCGCGTCCTCCCGGCTCGTAGGTGCTCCGGAGGTCCTTCGCCATGACCCCCTCGTGCCCGGCGGCGAGCGCCTGCGCCAGGAACCCGCGTGCCGCTTCCGGCGAGGTGACGATCGTGCGCTCGGCCAGGTGGCGCCCCCCGGTGACGGCCACCATCTTCTCCCAGCGGCGCCGGTAGGGCTCGTCGATGAGCGAGCGTCCCTCGGCCATGAGGCAGTCGAAGAAGTGCAGGGTGAGCGGCATCTCGCGCACGAGTCTCTCCACCTCGTGGACGCGCCGGAACCGTCGCATCAGCTCCTGGAACGGTAGTGGCCGCCCCGCCGCGTCGAGCGCCAGGACTTCGCCGTCAAGGATGAACGGCGAGGCGGCGAGCTCGCCTCTGGCCGTCTCGACGACGTCGGGCAGGCTCGCGGTGACGTCGGAGAGGCGCCGCGTCCAGATCCCGATCCGCTCACCGTCGTGATGGAGCTGGATGCGGGCGCCGTCGTACTTGTACTCGAGCGCCGAGGTCCCGCCGTGGGCCGCCAGGACCTCCTCGAAGTCGTCGGCGATCTGGGCGAGCATGGGCAGGAGCGGGACACCGGGACGGGCGGTGGCGGACGCGAGCGCCGCGGCCCCGCCCCGAGCCGCCAGCGCCGCGACCCCCGAGAGGTCGCCGAGCAGCAGCGCCGCGCGCCGAGCCGTTTCGAGCGGAGTTTCAAAGGCGC
Source organism: Candidatus Rokuibacteriota bacterium (assembly GCA_003221635.1). GTDB lineage: Bacteria > Methylomirabilota > Methylomirabilia > Rokubacteriales > CSP1-6 > AR31. Next base: position 6,560 of record QHSR01000252.1, read on the forward strand.
GGGCAATCGCATCGAGCACGAGCCCGTCCGACACGCCCGTACGCATCTCGCCGGCGACGATCCGCTGCAGCGTCTCCCGCTCGTCCGTCGACGCCCGCGCCATCAGGCCACGCAGCAGCTCTTCGCGGGCTCGCCGCGCGCCGGCGCCGCCCGCGTCGGCGACGGCGGCGAACGCCGCCGCGACGTCGGCGAGCGAGAGAGGCGGCCCCGTGGTGGCGGCGGCGTCCGGCAGCCCGCGGACTCCGAGCACGCGCGCGTCGGATGCGGGAAAGGCCCGGCCGGCGAGGAACGCGACCGCGGTGCCGACGGCGTCGGCCGGAAGCGCGCGGAGGTACTCGGCGAGGAGCGCGAGCTTGTCGAGCCTCGCCGGGCTCGCCCGGAGCCGCCGGCAGAGGTCCGCGAGCCGCCCGAACTCGACCATTTCACGAATCATTCTACCGATTCCCGGGCTCGCCTCGGCCGGCGGGCTGCGGCTCGCACTGCGGGTATTCTTGACTTCGCCGCAGCCGCCGCCCTACTTTCGTTTCATGCGCCGCCGTGTTCTGTACGACGCGACTTCGCGCGCGGCGGCGGCCGCCGCCGAGCGTCTCCGTCACGCGTTCGACGTCGCCCCGCTGTCGTCGGCATCGACCGATCTGGCCGCCGCGGGGCCGGCGGTGGTCCTGGTCGGCGCCGACGTCGTCGACGGCCGCTGGAGCAGCGCGTCCATCCGCGTGCTGGCCCTCGTGGACGCCGACTCCGCCGGCCCCTGGCCCGAGCACTGGTACGGGCTGATCCCGGCGGGCGTGAGCGGGCCGATCCTCGCGCGCGCCGTGGAAAACGCGTTCGACGACCTCGACCGCGCCGCCGCCATGACGCGGCTCGATCGCGAGCTGTCGGAGCTGAACGCGATCGGCATCCGGCTCTCCGCCGAGCGCAACCCGCGGGAGCTGCTCGAGACCATCCTGACCAAGGCACGGGAGATCACACAGAGCGACGCCGGCTCGCTGTACCTCGTGGAGGAGGCCGCCGACGGCACCCGGCTGCTGCGCTTCGCGCTGGCCCAGAACGACTCGGTCAAGATCCCTTACCGCGCGTCGCGGCTGCCGCTGACGAGCGCGAGCGTGGCGGGACACGTCGCGCTGACCGGCGACACCCTCAACCTCGAAGACGCCTACGCGCCGCCGCCGGGCGCGCCGTTTGGGATCAACCGGTCGTTCGACGCCAAGGCCGGCTACCGTACGAAGTCGATGCTGGTGGTGCCGATGCGCACGCCGCAGGGTGAGACGATCGGCGCCCTCCAGCTGATCAACTGCAAGCCGGACTTCGGTCACCGCTTCGCGTCGGTGGACGAGATCGAGCGGACGGTCCGGCCCTACGGCCCGCGCCAGCAGCAGCTCGCCGGGTCGCTCGCCTCGCAGGCGGCCGTCGCGATCCACAACAGCCAGCTCTTCGAGTCCATTCGACGGCTCTTCGAAGGGTTCGTGCAGGCCTCCGTTACCGCGATCGAGTCACGCGATCCGACGACCTCGGGCCACTCCTTTCGGGTCGCCAATCTCACGGTCGGCCTCGCGAGCGTGGTCGACCGCTGCGCCACCGGCGCGTACGGCGCGACCCGCTTCAGCGCCGAGGAGATGATGGAGCTCCGCTACGCCGCCCTCCTGCACGACTTCGGCAAGGTCGGCGTGCGCGAGCAGGTGCTCGTGAAAGCCAAGAAGCTCTTCCCGGGCGAGCTCGACCGGATCCGCCAGCGCGTCGAGCTCATCAAGCGCGGGCTCGCGCTCCGCTACGCCGACAAGAAGATCGAGCATCTGCTCGACAAGGGCCGTCGTCGCTACGCCGAGCAGTCCGCCGCGTTCGACGCCGAGCTGGCGGCGTATCTCGCAGAGCTCGACGACAGCCTGGGCCGCATTGTCGGCGCCAACGAGCCGACGGTGCTGCCGCAGGAGTCCGCGGCGGCGCTCGAGCGGCTGGCGCTCCGCGCCTTCGAGGATCACCGCGGTCACCGCCAGGCCGTCCTCACGCCCGAGGAGGCCGCGATTCTCTCGGTCCCCCGAGGCAGCCTCACGGAGGCGGAGTTCAAGGAGATCCAGTCCCACGTGGTGCACACCTACCGGTTCCTCGCCGAGATCCCGTGGACCAAGGAGTTTCGCCGCATCCCCGAGATCGCCCGCTCGCATCACGAAAAGCTCGACGGCACGGGCTATCCCCTCGGGATGCGGGGCGAGGAGATCCCGGTGCAGTCCAAGATGATGACCATCGCTGACATCTACGACGCGCTCACGGCCGGCGACCGTCCCTATAAGAAGGGGGTTTCCCGGGACGAGGCGCTCGACATCCTGGGCCACGAGCGCCGAGCCGGGCACGTGGACGGCGCGCTGCTCGACCTCTTCATCGAGGCGAAGATTTACGCGCAAGCCACGTCGGCGGCGGTCACCCCACCAAGAGCAGACAGACGCCGCCCCATGCGATGACGGCGCCGAGCGCCAGCAGCGCGCGCACCGCCTCGCGTCCCAGCGTGAGACTCTTCACATGTTGAGTGGATCGCGCCAAAAAAAAGGCGCGGGAACCTCGACGATGAATCAACGCGTAGGTCACTGCGTGCGAGCTCATGTGTCCCTCCACCTCTGGGGGAGCGGCCGCCGCTCCCCGCCTCAGAAACCGCGAAGTAGTCCGATGACCTTCCCGAGAATTCGCACGGGGCGTCGGGCGGGATCGACGACGATCGGCGCCATCGTCGGGTTCTCGGGCTTGAGCACGACGCGCGGACCGTCGCGCAGGAACCGCTTCACCGTCGCCTCCGGCTCACCGCCCGCGTCCGACTCGATCAGCGCGGCGACGATGTCGTTCTGCTGAGCCGAGTCCTGCCGCCGGACGAGCACGAGGTCGCCGTCGCAGATGTGCGCGTCGATCATCGAGTCGCCCCGCACGCGGAGCGCGAACACGTCCTCGCCGCGCCCGGGCAGCGCGACGGCCGCGATAGGCACCTCGCCCTCCCGATTCTCCTGAGCGAGGAGCGGCGCGCCCGCGGCGATGCGGCCGAGGATCGGCACGGAATGGTGGGTTCGGCCGGAGCCGCCTCTGTCGGTGAGCGTGAGAGCTCTCGAGGTCCGGCCGGCGCTCGGCCGTCTCTGTAACTCCCCTTTGCGCTCGAGTGCTTTCAGGTGGTCGAACGCCGCTCGGGGCGTGATCCTGAACCGCTCGCCGATCTCGCGTACGGTCGGCGGCACTCCGTGCCTGGCCTGGAAGCCACGCATGAAGCCGAGTACCTCCTGCTGCCGGCTCGTCAGCTCGCGCATGCTCGTCCTCCTCCGTGACGGGAATTATTACTCAACTTCTGTTGACTAGTCAACAAAAAGCGAGTGGCCCGATGGGCGACGATCAGGTCCCGGTCAAACGGTGGCTAGGCGGGCTCCCAGGGCTCGCAGACGGGGCACGTCGTGAACCCCTGCTCACGGGCATCGGCGACGTGCTTGAAGTAGGCGCGCTCGGTCTCCGGGATCCGCGAGACCCAGGCGCAGTCGCTCTTGTGGAAGAGGCGCGAGGTCCGCTGAGCGCAGTACGGCTCACCTGGCTCGACGGCGACGGACGGCGTGGTCTCGGATGCGGCCGTCGTGGCCTCGGCCTCGGACGGCAACACGGCGACTGGCGCTGGCTCGACGGGTGCCGGCGTCGGCGCAATGATCGGGTCGGGCTCGTTGATGTGGAGGTTCGTCTCGACGGTCGAACGGAACTCGTCACTCGCCCGGCGGAACTCGCGTAGCGCGCGACCGACCATCCGTCCAAGCTCGGGAAGCTTCCCGGGGCCAAACACCAGCAGGGCGAGCACCCCGATGACGAGCATTTCCTGAAGGCCGATGTCGAACATCGCGGTTTAGAGTAACACGCGCTCCGGGCTAGCTGACCCCGGCGAGGCTCCCCAGCTCGGCGAAGGAGCCCACGACCAGATCCGCCTCTCCCGCGGGGGCGCCGCCCTCGGGCGCGTCCGCGCGCCGCTCGGGGGCATACAGCACCGTGAGCATGCCGACCGCCCTGGCGCCGCGGATATCGGACGGAATGCTGTCGCCCACCATCGCAGCCCGCGCCGGCGGGAGAGCCATCCGCTCGAGAGCCATCCGGAAGAGGGGCGGCTCCGGTTTGCCGACCACGATCGGCCGAACGCCGGCGGCGACGGCGATCGCCTCGACGATCGCCCCGCAGCCCGGCAGGAAATCGCCGCCCTCGATCGGAAGGCGCGGGTCGACGTTCGCCGTGACGAGCGGTGCCCCGCCCGCGGCGGCCCGCGCGGCGGCGGTGAGGCGCTCGTAGCTGAGATCGAAGTCGTTGCCGACGGCGACGACGGTTGCGGCGCGATAGTCCTTGACGTCCACCAGTTCATGGCCGGCGCGCGCGATGACGGCCGCCATCTCGGGCGCGCCGACGACGAGGACCCGTGAGGGCCCGAATCGCTGACGGATCACCTCGCCGATGATCTCGAGCGGCGTCAGGACGTGTCGAGCGACACCGACCCCGAGGCGGCCCAGGCGCTCGCGCAGCTCGTCACCGGTGGCGCGAGAGTTGTTGGACACGAAGGCGAGCGCGCGACCGCTCCGGTGCAGGGCCGCGAGGAGCTCGCTCGCGCCTGGATTGAGGACGCTGCCACTCCAGACGCACCCGTCGAGGTCGAAGACGAAGCCGCGCGCGCTCGACAGGCGCGGGTCGGGCACGGGCGTCAGGCCTCCGTCGACCGCGCGAAGTCGGCGATCGCGTCCTGGTACACCTCGCGAGTCCGGCTGGCCACGCTAGCCCAGCTGAAATGCGCCTGCACCCGCTGCCGGCCCGCGCGCCCCAGGGCGCGCCCGCGCTCAGGATCCTCCAGCAGCGCGCGGATCGCCACGGCGAGCGCGTCAGGGCGGCCCGGCTCGACGAGCACACCCGTCTTGCCATCCTCGACCACCTCGAGGATGCCGCCGACCCCGGAGGCGACGACCGGAGTCTCGCAGGCCATCGCCTCGAGGTTGATCAGACCGAACGGCTCGTACACCGACGGGCACACGAACACGGCCGCGTGGCTGTAGAGCTGCACGACCTCGTCCACGGGAATCATCTCCCCGATCCACACGACGTTCGAGTGCTCGGGCAACGCTCGCTTGAGGCGCGCTTCGATCTCGGGCGTGTCGGGCGCCGAGGCGCAAAGGACGACCTGCACGCCCGGCGGGAGCTTCGGGGCCGCCTCGAGCAGATGGAAGATCCCCTTTTGATCCGTGATACGCCCGACGAAGAGCACGTACGGCTCGCGGACGCCCCGGCGCCCCAGCACGTCGCGCGCCCGAGTGCGCCGAAACTGATTGGGGTCGATGCCGTTGTGGATGACGACGACCCGCTCGGGGGCGACGCGAAAATGGCTCAGGATGTCCTCACGCATCTGGCGCGAGACCGCGATGATCCGGTCGGCCGCCTCCACCGACGTCTTCTCGATCCAGCTCGAGAGGAGATAGCCGCTGCCGAGCTGGTCGGCCTTCCACGGCCGGAGCGGCTCCATGCTGTGGAGGGTCACGCAGAGCGGGATGCGATGAAGGGTACGGATCCAGAACCCCGCCATGTCCGCGTACCAGGTGTGCGCGTGGGCGACGTCGGCGTCGACGGGATCACGGGCCATCGCCAGCGCGATCGACAAGGTCTCGAGCGCCGGCGCGTGCCGGGGCCCGTCGCGGCCGGGCCCGACCCGCTCCCAGGGCGTGTAACCGCGCAGCGCGATCTCGCCCGTCGCCTCGGCCGGGGACCGCTCGCCGAAGCAGCGCACCTCCACGGCCATGAGCCGGCTCAGCGCCCGCGCGAGCTGACCGACGACGACCCCCGCCCCGCCGTAGATGTGCGGCGGATACTCACGGGTCAACAGGAGGGCCTTCACGACCGCTCGCTGCCCTCCGCGAGATCGTCCTCGCGACGCTCGAGCTTGCGCGCCACCGTGCGCACGTCGATGCCGAGGAGCTTCGCCGCCTGCGTCTTGTTGCCGCCGGTGATGCGGAGCGTCTCGTCGAGCAGCCGCCGCTCGATGTCCGCGAGCGGCGTGCCCACCAGCTCGAGAATGGCGTCGCGCGGCGGGCGCTTCACGCCCATGACCTCTTCCGGCAGATCCTCGGCGTCGATCCGATCCTTCCGGGCGAGCACCACGCTGCGCTCGACGAGGTTCTCGAGCTCGCGCACGTTACCCGGCCAGGCATAGGACTCGAGCCGCTCGACGGCCTCGCCCGAGAAGCCGTCGAGCTTCCGGCCGTTCTTGGCGGCGTAGACCCGCAGGAAGTGCTGAGCGAGCACGCGGATGTCCTCGTGGCGCTCGCGCAGCGGCGGCACGCGGATGGTGATGACGTTGAGCCGGTAGTAGAGGTCCTCGCGGAAGCGCTTCTCCTTCACCATGTCGGCCACGTCCTGGTTGGTGGCGGCCACGATGCGCACGTCGACCTGGAGGCTACGCGTTCCGCCGAGGCGCTCGAACTCTCCCTCCTGGAGCACGCGCAGGATCTTGGGCTGCGTGACCAGCGAGAGGTCGCCCACCTCGTCGAGGAAGAGCGTGCCCGCGTTCGCGAGCTCGAAGCGGCCCTCCTTGCGTCCGGCGGCGCCGGTGAACGCCCCCTTCTCGTAGCCGAACAGCTCGGACTCGAGGAGCGTCTCCGGTAGCGCCGCGCAGTTGACGGCGACGAAGGGGCCGTTGCGCCGCGGCGAGCGCTCGTGGATGGTCCGCGCCACCAGCTCCTTGCCCGTCCCGCTCTCGCCCTGGATGAGCACCGTCGCCGAGCTGTCGGCGATCTGCTCGATGAGCGTCATCATCCGCCGAAATGACGGGCTGGCGCCGATCATCTGGCCCTTGGCGCGAAGGTCCTCCAGCTGGCTCTTGAGCGCCCGGTTCTGCTCGATCAGGTCGCGCCGCTCGAGAGCCTTGTCGATGAGCTTGATGAGCTGCTCGCGCCGGAACGGCTTGGTGAGGAAGTCGTAGGCGCCGTCCTTCATCGCCTTCACGGCCTCTTCCACGGTGCCGAAGGCGGTCAACAGGATGACGTCGACGTCGGGCATGAGCGCCTTCGCCGCCCGCAGGAGCTCGAGCCCGGTCAGGCCCGGCATCTTGAGATCGGTCACGATGAGGTCGACGCCGCCGGCCTGCACCCGCTCGAGCGCGGCCCGCCCGTCCGAGGCGAGCACGACGCGGTAGCCCTCGCGGGTCAGCGTCCGCTCCAGGCTCTCGCGCAATCCCGGATCGTCGTCGGCGATCAGCAGCGTCGCGGGATCAGACATGCGCCGCCGCCTTCTTGATCGGGAGCCGGATGGTGAAGGTCGCGCCGCGACCGCTCCGGTTCGCCCACCGGATCTCGCCGCCGTGCTCCCCGGCGATCTGGCGGGTGATCGAGAGCCCGAGGCCGGTCCCCTGGGGCTTCGTCGTGAAAAACTGCTCGAAGAGCCGTGGCCCGACGTCGACGGGAATGCCGCCGCCGGTGTCGGAGACGGCGATCTCGACGGCATCGCCGTCGAAGCGGCTGCCGATCGTCAGCTCTCCGCCGCTCGACAGCGCCTCCAGGCCGTTCTTGACGAGGTTCAGCACCGCCTGGCGCAGGAGGCCGCGGTCGATCTCCATCGTCGGCACGTTCGGGTCGACCTCGACCCGCAAGGTGAGGCCCTGGCGGGTGGCGACCGGGCGGACGAACTCGGCGAGCTCCTGCACGAGATGGTTGACCGACTCGTCCTCGAAGTGGGGCCGCGGAAACCGGGCGAAGGCCAGATACTCTTCGGTCAGCGCGTCGAGCGCGGTGACCTGATCGCGGATCGCGGTGACGAGGCCCGCCGCCTCCTTCATATCTTCGCCGCTCCGCTCGCGCACGATGTCTTCCAGCATCTCCGCGTTCAGCTCGATGGCGCTGATCGGGTTGCGCACTTCGTGGGCGACCTTGAGCGACAGCCGGCCGACCGTCGCCATGCGCTCGGCCACGACCAGCTCCTGCTGGGCCGTCCGCAGCCGGCTCAGTGTTCCCGTGAGCTCATCGTTCAGCCGCTCCACCTCGCCGCGCTCCCGCCGCTCCCGATTGGCGACCAGGCCAAGGGTCACGGCGGGCAGCCCGGCCAGCGCCGCGAGAATCAAGTGCGGCGTCCATCCGACCCAGGGCGGAACCAACACGGTCGACAAGGCGTAGAGCCCCCCCGCCACCACCGCCGCGCCGAGCCCGACCCAGGGCCCGAAATAGTAGGCGTTGACGGCGACGAGGGGAAAGAACAGAAGGTAAAAGACGCTGTCGCCGGCCCCCGTGAGGCACAAGAGCACGAAGACCAGGAGCAGGTCGATCGCGAGGGCGCCGATGAAGTATGCTCGGGTCGCGCGCGGATTGACCGTGACCAGCGCGAAGATGCCGACCTTATAGGCCCCGAACCAGAAGACGAGCCAGTAGAGGTCGATCCGGTGCCGCGGCCGGAGCGGAAAAAACCCGAGCGCGGCGAGGCCGCCGACCATGACGACAGCCAGGAGAACCGCGAACACGCGCTCGTCGCGCTCCAGCAACCGAAAGCTGGCGTGCCACGGTTTTCGCTCGGCGGCGGTCACGGCCATCTCCACGCCGACTATAGCATTGGGGCCCATCATGGCCGCCGGACCCCGCGCCGGACGGCGATGGCGACCCACACCGCGATCCCGACGAGGACGACCAGGGCGATCCAGCGTTCCACGCGATGGACGTCGGCGAACACCTGCTCGACCTGGTCGGCGAAGAGGAACGCGAGAAAGAAGCCGAACGGAACGCCCACCAGCGCGGCGCCGGCGTCGACCGCCAGGAACTTCCAGAAGGGCACGCGGGCGATCCCGGCCGTGAGGAAGGCCGCCGCCCTCAGCCCCATCACGTGTCGCGCCGTGAACACGATCTTCACGCCATGGTTCCGGTACGCGGCCTTGAGCTGCTCTTCGCGAGCCGGGCTCAGGACCCACCGGACGTGGCGCCAGCCGAGGACCCGCTCCCCCCAGTGGTGTCCGACCCAGTAGAGGACGATGTCGGCGGAGAGCACGCCCACGAGGCAGACGGGCAGGGCGAGCCACCACCGGAAGACCAGCTGGTGCGACAGGACTCCGGCGGTGATGATCGGGAGCTCCTCCGGCAGGGGGACCCCGAGGCCGGCGGCGAAGAGAACGAGGAACAGGCCGGCGTAGCCGAGCTGCTCGATCAGCGTCCCGACCAGATCGCACCTCGGGCAAGATTCGTCTCGCGGAAGATGGTGAACAGTGTATACTCCGATAGCCCTGTGCGGTCAGAAGGAGCCCTTCCATGGCGGTGAAACTCTTCGTCGGCGGTTTGTCCTTTTCCACCTCTAACGAGCGCCTGCGCGAAGCCTTCGCGGCAGCCGGCAGCGTCGAATCCGCGAGCGTCGTGACCGACCGGGATACCGGCCGATCGCGCGGCTTCGGGTTCGTCGAGATGGCGACTCCGGAGGAAGCCGAGCAGGCCATCAGCCGCCTCAACGGCACGAGCCTCGACGGCCGCACCATCCAGGTCGAGAAGGCGAAGGCCCCAGGGGCAGGCGGCGGCGGCGACCGGCGCGGCGGCGGCGGCGGCGGTCGTGGTGGCTTCGGCGGCGGCGGCGGCGGTCGCGGCGGGTCCCGCGGCGGCGGCGGCGGTCGCTGGTAGCCCAGCTCACACTCGCTCGCCTCTTCCACCTCTGGCTCGCCTCCGCCCACGGGGCGACTTCCGTGTCGATCGCCTCGCGCTCGGGGGTGTCGTTCCCCCGCGGTGCCGGGGCTCGCACCGGTAGTTTGCCGCCATGCACACAGTCCTGCACACCGAGTCCTCGCGCGGACACGGCGGCCAGGAGATCCGCACCCTCGCGGAGGCACGCTGGCTGATCGGCCACGGCTGGAGGGCGCTCATCGCCTGCCAGCCCGACAGCCCCCTCCTCACCGAGGCGCGGGCCTCTTCCATTCCGGTCGAGGCCGTCCGGATGGGGAGCGCGACAGACGTCGGCGCCATCGTCCGCCTGCGCCGGCTCGTCCGGGCGCGCGGCGTGAGTCTCGTCCACACCCATAGCTCCGTGGACAGCTGGCTCGGGGGCATCGCCGCGAAGTCTCTCGGCCGGGCGGTGGTGCGCAGCCGGCACGTCTCGATCCCCATCCGCCGACGGCGCGCCCTCGTCTACCGGCTCGCGGACCGGATCATCACCAGTGGTGAGGGCGTGCGCGCGATCGTGATCGGCGCGGGCATCGCGCCCGAGCGCGTGGTGTCGATCTCGGCCGGCGTCGACAGCGCGCGGTTCCATCCGGGCGTGTCGGGCAAGCCGGTCCGCGACGAGCTCGGCCTCGGCGACGCGCCCCTCGTCGGGCTCGTCGCCAACGTGCGGGGCTCGAAAGGCCACAACATCTTTCTCGAGGCGGCGCGCACCGTGGTCGCGGCCGCGCCCGATGCGCGCTTCCTCATCGTCGGCGACGGCGTCGGCTTCGACGAGGTGGGCCGCCGCGTGAGGGACATGGGCCTCGACACGCGCGTGAGCCTCACCGGGTTCCGCCGCGACATTCCCGAAGTGATGGCGGCGCTCGACGTGCTGGTGCTCCCCTCGATCAGGTCCGAGGCGATCCCGCAGGTGATCCCGCAGGCCCTGGCCGTGGGCACGCCGGTCGTCGCCTCCACGGTCGGCGGCAGCCCCGAGCTGATCCACGACGGCGAGAACGGCCGGCTCGTGCCCCCCGCGGATCCGCAGGCCCTCGCCGACGCGATCCTGGCGCTGCTCCGCGAGCCCGAGCGGGCCCGCGCCATGGCGCGCGCCGGCCAGGCGATGGTGCTGGCGCGCTACACGATCGACGTGACGATGGCGCGCACCACTGCCGTGTACCGCGAGCTCCTCGACGCCTAGCGCCAGGGAATTTTGATATATATTAATATCTTGATATTTTAGTCTTCGTGGGCGCGCCCGCGTCGACGGATCTGCAGTCGTTCAAGGCCGGGTTCTTCAAGGCGCTGGGCCACCCGCTCCGCATCCGGATCCTCGAGGTCCTCCGTACACGCGAGCGCAGCGTCCAGGACCTCCAGAGCCGCCTCGATCTCGACCAGTCCACGGTGTCGCAGCAGCTCGCGGTCCTGCGCGCCAAGAACATCGTGACCGCCCGGAAAGAGGGTACGACGGTCCGGTACACGATCCGCGACGCGCTCGTCGGGGATCTCCTCGACGTGGCGCGGCGGATATTCAACAACCAGCTGGCGGGTACCCAGACCATGCTCCGCGCGCTCCGTCAGGAGGCGCGCCGGCCGGCCCGGCGCTGATCCATGTTCCGTCAGCTCCGGACCGCGCTCCGCGTCGGCATCGTCACCGAGCCTGTCGCGCGCGGCGAGATCGAGCGGATCGGCACGCGGCTCGCCTCGGAGATCGCGCGGCTCTTCGGCCGCTCGCTCGCGATCCGACAGGTCGACGCGGGGTCCTGCAACGGTTGTGAGCTCGAGATCGCGGGGCTCACCGGGCCACACTACGACCTCGAACGGTTCGGGGTGCACTTCGTCGCCTCGCCGCGTCACGCCGATTGCCTGCTCGTGACGGGCCCGGTGACCCGCAACATGGCCGAGGCGCTGCGGCGCACGTGGCAGGCGACGCCGGACCCGAAGTTCGTGGTGGCCGTCGGCGACTGCGGGCGGGACGGCGGCATCTTCCGCGGATCGTACGCGGTCGTGGGCGGCGTCGCCGACGTGGTGCCCGTCGACGCCGTCATCCCCGGGTGTCCTCCCTCGCCCGCGGCGCTCCTCGGCGGCCTCCTCGAGGCGATCGGCCGTCCGCGCTGATGGACCGGCTCGCGTACGGACTCGCCGCGCTCGTCGGGCTCGCCGCCACCGCCCTGGGTGGCTACGGCCTGGCCGGCGGCGTCGGCGCGATTCGGCTGGCGTGGTTGGTGCCGCTCGGCGGTCTCGAGCTGACGCTCGATCCGCTCGGCGGATTCTTCCTGGCGCTGATCGGCTTCACCGCGATGCCCGCCTCCATCTACGCGATGGGCTCCTCGCCTGGCGAGCGTCGTGATCGCTTCGCCTATCTCGTCTTCGTGCTCTCGATGTGTCTGGTGCCGCTCGCCGCGAATACGATGACCTTCGCGATCACATGGGAGCTGATGTCCCTCGCGTCGTACTTCCTGGTGCTCCACGACCGCGAGTCGAAGGCATCGATCCACGCCGGATGGGTCTACGCGGTCATGACGCACGCCGGGCTCGCGTGCCTCCTCGCGGGCATGCTGCTCCTCGGCGCGTGGACCGGCAGCCCGCGGTTCGAGGACTGGCGCGCCGCCGCACCCGCCCTGTCCGGCACGGCGCGCAATGCCGCCTTCGCCCTCCTGGCGCTCGGCTTCGCGGGGAAGGCGGGCGTCATCCCGCTGCACGTCTGGCTGCCGCTCGCCCACCCGGCCGCGCCGAGCCACGTGTCGGCGCTCATGTCGGGCGTCATGATCAAGCTGGGTGTCTACGGACTCCTGCGCGTGAGCCTCGACTGGCTTGGGGTCGGGCCGGCCTGGTGGGGGGTCGCGATCCTGGTCGCCGGGGCCGCGTCCTCGGTGATCGGCGTGCTCTATGCGCTCGTCGAGCACGACCTCAAGCGGCTGCTGGCGTTCCACAGCATCGAGAACATCGGGATCATCCTGCTCGGCCTCGGGAGCGCCGTGCTCTACCACGGAGCCGGTCTTTCGGCGCCGGCGCTCCTCGGACTGGCGGCGGCGCTCTATCACACGATCAACCACGCGGCGTTCAAGGCCTTGCTCTTCCTGGGCGCCGGCGCCGTCGTCCACGCCACGGCCACGCGGAACATGGAGGAGATGGGCGGACTCATCAAGCGGATGCCGTGGACCGCCGCCTGCTTCCTCGTGGGCTCGGCGGCGATCGCCGCGCTCCCGCCGCTCAACGGCTTCGTGAGCGAGTGGCTCACGTTCGTGGTGCTCTTCCAGAGCCGGCACCTCGACGCGGTGGGTCTGAATCTCGTCTTTATCCTCGGGATCGCGAGTCTCGCGCTGACCGGCGGCCTCGCGATGGCGTGCTTCGTGAAGGCGTTCGGCATCACGTTCCTCGCCCTCCCCCGGAGCGATGCGGCCGCCCGCGCCCACGAAGCGCCCGTGACGATGCGTCTGGCGATGGTGGCACTCGCGGCCGCCTGCGTCGCCCTTGGACTCGGTCCGACCCTCGTCATTCCCGCGCTCGGCGCCGTCGCCGCTTCCGTTCTCGGGACCGCGCCGCCCGCCACGGTCGGCGACTGGCTGACGCTGCGCGTGTCGGGCGGCTACGCGAGTCTCTCCACGCTCGCGATCGCCGTCGCGCTCGCTGTGTCGCTCCTCGTCCCGCTCGTCGCCCTGCCGCTCGTGCGGGCGTCGCGCCGGACGCGCGACTACGAGACGTGGGGATGCGGCCGCATCGTGCAGACCGCGCGGATGGAGTACACGGCGACCGCGTTCGCGTACCCCTTCAAGCGCGTCTTCGACTTCTTCTACCGGCCCACGAAGCACCTCGACATCGAGTTCCACCCGGAGTCTCGCTTCTTCGTCGAGCGGATCGAATACGAGAACCCGGCTCGCTCGATCTTCGACGACTGGCTCTACCGGCCCGCGCTCGACGTCCTGCGCGCCGGGGCGCGCGCGGCCCGGACCCTCCAGTCGGGCAGCGCCAATCTGTATCTCGCCTACATCTTGGCCGCCCTCCTTCTGATGCTGGTGCTCGCGTGATCGCCGACGTCGCGGCGGCGGTCGTCCAGGTGCTCGTGGTCGGACTGGGCGCCCCGCTGCTGGTCGGCGCGCTCCGGACGCTCAAGGCGCGGCTCGTCGGCCGTCGCGGCCCGCGCCTGTGGCAACCGTACGCCGATCTGCGGAAGCTTCTCGGGAAAGAGGTGGTCGTCTCGACGACGACCTCCTGGGTGTTTCGCGCCACGCCCTACGTGCTGGTGGCGACGATGCTGGTGACCGCGCTCATCGTCCCCGTCACGGTGGCGCGCCCTCCGCTGGCGTTCGCCGGCAACATCATTCTGCTGGTGTACCTCTTCATGCTCGGCACGTTCTTCCTCGCCCTGGCCGGTCTGGACGCCGGCAGTGCGTTCGGCGGGATGGGCTCCAGTCGCGAGGTGGCCATCGCCGCGCTGGCCGAGCCGACGGTCATCGTCGCCGTGTTCGCGCTCGCGCTGCGCGCCGACACGATCGATCTCGGGCGGATCGTCGAGCGCTTCGGGCGCGAGCCCTGGTTGGCGGCAAATCCCGCCCATCTGCTGGCGTTCGCCGCGTTCTTCATCGTGATGCTGGCCGAGACGGGGCGCCTTCCAGTGGACAATCCGGCGACGCATCTCGAGCTGACCATGATCCACGAGGCGATGGTGCTCGAGTACTCGGGCCGGTACCTGGCCCTCGTCGAGTGGGCGGGAGCGATGAAACTCTTCCTGTTCATGGCGCTTCTGGCGAACCTGTTCGTTCCCTGGGGCCTCACGGGCGCCGTCGGGCCTGGTCCGATGCTCGTCGGGCTCCTGGCGCTGGCCGGGAAGCTCGCCGTCCTCGTGTGCGCGGTCGCGGTGCTCGAGACCACGGTGGCGAAGCTCCGGCTCTTCCGCGTTCCCGAGCTGCTCGCCGGGTCGTTCGCCCTCGCCTTCCTCTCGCTCATGGCCGTCATCCTCGTCCGATGACGACGGCGTCGAATCTCCTCGCGTTCCTGGGTCTCATGGTCACGCTGCTGATCGTCTGGCGACAGAGCTGGCCGGCGCGACTTCGGCTCTTCGTCGCCCAGTCGCTCCTGCTCGCGGCGCTCGCGAGCACGATCGGAGTGCTGGCGCACCGTCGCGGCCTCCTGCTGGTGGCGGCGGTCCTCGCCGTCGTCAAGGGGTGGGTGATCCCCCGCGTCCTCGCTCGCATCGCTTCGGGGGATCCCGTGCGACCGCTCGCGCCCGGCCGGTCCTCCGGGATCGCGCTGCTGGTCGCGGGCGGGCTCGTCGTCGCCGCCTATGTCATCATGCTGCCGGTCACGGCGGCGGCGGAGCTGCCAACTGAACGCGCGATCCCCCTGGCGTTCGCCATGGCGCTCATCGGTCTCTCGCTCTGCGTCACCGGTCGCGATGCGCTCGGCCACATCCTCGGCTTCCTCGTCTTCGAGAACGGGATTTTCGGCCTGGCGATCCTGGCAACCTATGGGCTCCCCGGCATCGTGGAGGCGGGCGTCTTCCTCGACGTGCTCGTCATCGTGCTGATCATGGAAGCCGTCGTCGTCCAGGTGCGTCGCGAGCACGACTCGATCGACGTCGACCGGCTCAACGAGCTCCGCGGATGATGCTCGGGGCCCTCCTCGCGACCCCGCTGGTGGGCGCTCTGCTGCTGTGGCGTGCGGTCGGCAGGGTCGCGACGGCCCTTCACGCGCTGACCGCGACGCTCACGCTGGCGGGGGCCCTCGCGGTCAGCGTGACGGTGAACCGCGGCGATCCGCTGGTGGCGCTCGACGGGTTCCTCCGCGCCGACGCGCTCTCCGCGTGGATGATCGCCCTCATCGGCATCGTCGGCGCCCTTGCCGCCTCCGAGGCGCCGCGCTACGTCGCGCCCGCGGCCCCCGGCCGCTTCTACCTACTCTTCCACCTCTTCATCTTCACGATGTTGCTGGCCGTCTCCACCGACGACGTCGGGCTCATGTGGGTCGCGGTCGAGGGCACGACGCTCGCGTCCGTCTTCCTCGTCAACTTCGAGCGCACCCGCGCATCGCTCGAAGCGTCCTACAAGTACCTGCTGATCTGCTCGGTCGGGATCGCCATCGCGTTCCTCGGAACCGTCCTCGTATATTTCGCCGGCATCCAGCAGTTCGGCGACGAAGCTCACGCTCTCCGTTGGACCACGCTCCTGAGGCTCGCCCCCGGGCTCGCGCCCCGGGTGATCGAGCTCGCCTTCGTCTTCCTCGTGATCGGCTATGGCACGAAGGCCGGGCTGGCGCCGATGCACACGTGGCTTCCCGACGCGCACAGCGAGGCGCCGGCACCCGTGAGCGCCCTCATGTCCGGCGTGCTGCTGAGCGTCGGCGTCTACGCGATCCTGAGATTCAAGCCCGCAGTGGACGCGGCGGCCGGGGCTGGCTTCGCTCGAGGCATCCTGCTGGCGCTCGGGCTCTTGTCCGTCGCCGTCGCGGCCGCGTTTCTGTGGACGTCATCGAACTACAAGCGCATGCTCACGTACTCGAGCGTCGAGCACATCGGCCTCGTGTGCCTCGGGCTCGGCTTCGGCGGGAAGCTGGGCACCGCCGGAGCGCTGCTCCACATCGCCAACCATGCTCTGGCCAAGTCGCTCGTCTTCCTGCTCTCGGGCCGCATCCGCTCCGCGTACGGCTCGGCCGAGATCGCGGCCGTCGGCGGTCTGATGCGCCGCATGCCCCGGACCGGCGCGGGCTTCTTGGCGACGATGCTCGCGCTCGTCGGCCTGCCGCCGTTCGGGCTCTTCGTCAGCGAGGTGATGATTTTCGGCGCCGGCTTCACGCAGGGATTCCCGGCCGTCGCGGGCGCCGCGTTGGTGCTGCTGGTCGTCGCGTTCGCCGGGCTCCTCCGCAGCGCCCACGCGATCCTGTACGGAACGCCTCCGCGCGAGCCGGCCGCGGAGGCACCCGGGTGGCGCCCGGCGTTGCCGGTGGCGGTCGCGCTCCTCATGCTCCTGTTCACCGGGCTCGCGTGGCCGCCGGGCCTCGGTGACGCCCTCGACCGCATCGTTGCGATCGTGGTCCCCTGAGATGCCTCCGGCGCCGATCGTCTTGGACTCTCTGCGACGTGCCGTCATCGAGGCCGGGGCCGCGGGCGTGGCCGCGTCGTCCGCGACCGCGATTCAGTGCCGGCTGCCCAGCTGGGAGATTCCCGCGCTCGCCGACCGTCTGGCGACGCTCGGCGCCCACTGCCAGTTCCTTGCCGCCGCCGACACGCGCGCCACCAACGATGACTTCACGCTGGCCTACGTGTTCGCTCCCCCGAGGCTCTCGCCCGCCGTGACCGTGCTCGTCCCGGTCCCGGCGGCGGCGCCCCGCTTCGCCTCGCTCGCGACGCGCTCCTTCGCGGCCAGCCGCTTCGAACGCGAGATTCACGACCTCTTCGGCCTGGTCCCGCTGGGACACCCGGATCTCCGGCGACTCGCGCTCCATCAGTACTGGCCGGAGGGCTATCACCCACTGCGCCGCGACACCGTGTCGCGCACGGACTTCATCGACACGGGCCAGCCGTTTCCGTTCCGGCATGTCGAGGGGGAGGGAATCTTCGAGGTCACCGTGGGGCCAGTCCACGCCGGGATCATCGAGCCCGGGCACTTCCGCTTCAGCGTCGAGGGCGAGACGATCGTGAACCTCGAGACTCGACTCGGGTTCGTCCACAAGGGCACGGAGAAGCTCTTCGAGGGCCTTGCGTTCGACCGGGCGCCGGCACTCGCCGAACGCATCTCGGGTGACACGAGCGTCGGGCACGTCCTCGCCTACTGCCAAGCGGTCGAGGCGCTGGCCGGCTGCCGCGTCCCGTCCCGGGCGAGCTGGCTCCGCGTCGTCCTGCTCGAGCTCGAGCGGATCTACAACCACATCGGTGATGTCGGCATGATCGTCAACGACACCGGATGATGCGCGGCGCCGTGGTGCCGGGGGGGGTGACGGGACCGATCGTCACGACGCCGGTGCCCGATGCCGTGACGACCGTGGAGAACCTCGTCGCCGAGTTCGTCGAGATCGCGAGCCTCTGCCTCGACAACACGACCGTTCTCGAACGGCTTCAGGGTACGGGGCGACTGACCACGCAAACGGCGGCGGAGATGCAGGTCGTCGGGCTGGCCGGACGGGCGAGCGGGATCGATGCCGACGCCCGGCGCGATGCGCCGTTCGCGGCATACGGTGAGATGGACGTGCGAGTTGCCGTCTACGAGACGGGGGACGTATGGGCGCGGGCGATGGTGCGGATCGACGAGGCCCGCGAGGCAGCGCGCCTCATTCGCACCGTGGCTGACCGCGACGCCGAAGGAGCCACGCGGGTCCCGCTACCGCCGCTCACCGTGGGCGCCCACGCCTTCGGCCTCGTCGAAGCGTGGCGCGGGCCCATCTGGCACTGGATACTGGCCGACGGGCCCGCGTCCCTCGGCCGGGTCAAGGTCGTCGATCCGTCCTTCCGGAACTGGCCCGCACTCGAATACGCCGTGCTGAAGAACATCGTTCCGGACTTTCCCCTCTGCAACAAATCCTTCAACCTTTCCTACTCCGGGAACGATCTCTGACGGAGCCCGCGCCGGATCGGGGCGGCTCGGCCACCCCGCGTCTCTCCCCTTAGCGTACCGGGCGCGCGGCGAAGCAACGCAGGTCGGCCCTGGCGACCCGCTCCTCGGCGTCGATTCGGAAGCCCGCGGCCTCGACCGCGCGCTCCGTGTCGCGATTCGGGCGGCAACCGCCGCTGAAGCGAGTCCAGATGGGCTGCACGCAGTCCTGGAACGCCGCCTTCCACGACCGGAGGGAGCGCACGTGCTCGAGCATGCGGAGCCGCCCGTCGGAGCGGAGCACCCGCCGGACCTCGGCGAGGCCGCGCGCCGGATCGGGCACGCTGCAGAAGACGAGGCTCGAGACCACCGTGTCGAAGACCCCGTCGCGGAACGGGAGCGCTTCGACGCTCGCCTGCACCAGCGGGACGCTGGGCGCCCGCCGCCGGGCGCGTACGAGCGAGTCGCGCGCCGGATCGAGGCCGAATACCCGCGTGTCGGCGTCGTAGAGCGGCAGGCCCCGACCGGTCCCGCACCCAACGTCGAGCGTGCGTCCCCGCGCGCCAGCGACGAGCCGTTGCCGCCAGGGTCCGAGCCCGGCGCGTTCCAGCACCGCGCAGAGCCCGTCGTAGAGCCACGGGATCTGCTCCAGACCACGCACAGGGCCCCTAGCCCTCCGGAAAGACCACGAGGGCGCCCGTGTAGTTGTGGAAGAAGTTCCGGCGGCCGATCGGCGCGAACTCACCGTTACCGAAGAATCCGGCGAGCGGGAATTCGCCGAGCCGCTCACGGATGAGCGTCACGTCGTGATCGGGGACGCCGAAAAGCCCGCGCCCGCGGCCGGCGCAGTCGAAGTAGCAGCCGAAGGCGGGGCGGCGACCGGCCAGGCGCGTCGCCACCTCGTCGAGCATCCCGCGAAGATCCTCCCGCGATGCCTCGGCGTCGCGAATCTGGAACTGGACGGTCTGCCCCACGCGCACGCGCTCGGCGACGGCGACCGCGCCGCTCGACTGATCGGCCCCGATGAGGTTGCGCACGAGAAAGTCGCCGCGCTCGAGCGGAGACTTGGCGGGATCCATCGCGAGACCGGCGAACACGCTGGCCCGCTGAATCCGCGCCTCGGCGCCCGGCAACGAGCGGATCGCCTCGCCCAGCATCTCCAGCGCGGGGCGATTCCCGATCCGCTGGATCACGTTGCCCTCGGCACGCGTGATGACATAAGGCTCGCCGATCGGCGTGCAGCCCTGCGCCACCCCGATGATCGGCCGGAGCCCGGAAAGGGCGACTCCGGCGAGCGCGCCCTGGGCGGCCTCCGTGTTGTAGAGCTCGAACATCGGCGCGCCCGCCGCGACCGCGCCGAGCGTCGGCACGAACCCGAGCCCCTCGTCGAGCTGGGCGAACAGCGCCTCCGGGTTGCACCCGACGGCGTCCGGCAGCACGAGAGCGCACCCGCCTTCGGCGACCGTGCCGCCGATCCGCCGCGCCAGCTCCGTGCCGAGGTCGTGCCGATCGCCCTGACGCTCGAACAGGAACGGCGTCGCGACGAGTCGCTCGCTGCGCACCACGAGAACGGCGACCGCCGACTCGTCCTCCACCTCGCGGCGATCGGTCAGGATGCCGGCACCGCTACAGCCGAGAACCGCCCGCGCGCCGGTCACGCGGCGGACGGCATGCAAGAGCTCGTGGGCACGCGGGTAGGTGTCGGCGGTGACGAAGACGAGGGCGAGATCGGCGTGATCGGCGCCGCTCCGCGCGAGCGCTTCGAGCGAAGCCTCGAGCGCGATGTTGTCGGCCGTCCCTCCACTCGCGAGACCCGATCCCGCGGCGATCATCGACTGGACTCTAGCACCTTTGTTGCTACACTTTCGAGGCCGTGGGCCTGCGGATCACTCACGTCGACGCGTTCACCGACACACCCTTCGCGGGCAATCCGGCGGCGGTGTGTCTCTTGCCCTCGGCGCGCGACGACGGCTGGATGCTTCGTCTCGCGCTTCTTCGCGCCGGGCTCCGGCGTGCCCGAAGATCCGGTGACGGGCTCGGCGCACTGCGCGCTCGGCCCGTTCTGGCAGGCACGCCTCGGCAAGAGCGAGCTGGTCGCCTACCAGGCCTCGCCGC
>QHSR01000092.1:0-5362 GCA_003221635.1 Candidatus Rokuibacteriota bacterium
GAGGTTCCCGGGGCTGCCGGCGTACTTCACGTACTCGTCGAACGTCATACCCTTGGCGAACCGCTCGGGGGTGACAACACTCTTGGCCACGCTATCCTCCTTGCGCCTCAGCTCACGCGAGCTTCGGCATGACCTCGTCGGCGAATCGGCGCATCGTTCGCTCGACCTCGGCCCGCGGCAGCATCGAGCCCTGATCGAACCATCTGTCCGGTGGCGTCCGGCGCCTGGAAGAACAGGCCGAAGCGCATCGCCGTGGCCCCGCTCAGATCACCGGCGCCGGCGCGCGCGGCGTCGTTTCCCACTGCGCCGGGTCGTGTCCGTAGAACATCATCGCGCCGGCCTGGTCGCGTAGCTTGCGGAGCCCCGCCAGCGACTCGCGCATGACGGACGGGTTCCAGAGCACGTTCGGCAGCACGTCGCGGTCCATGTTCTCTCGCGTGTAGCACGCATCGGACGCGCAAACGACCTGCGCGCGCTTGCCATCGCGGATCAGCAGCGACTGGTGGCCCGGCGTGTGCCCGTACGTCGGCAGCAGGACGACCGATCCGTCGCCGAAGACGTCGTGCTCGCCGTCGATCATCCGGTAGTCGAGCGGGTGGTCGAAGTCGATGGGGCTCGGGCTGTACCTCGGGACGAACCCCGGGCGCCGCGCCGCTTCCAACTCCGGACGCTGCACGAAGAACGTGGCGCCCGGAAAGAACTCGTTGCCTCCGCAGTGATCGAAGTGCAGATGCGAGTTGGCCACGTAGCGCACGTCGTCGGGGGTGAGACCGAGCCGGGCGAGCTGCGGCACGACGTCGTCACCCACCTGCGACTTGACGGTCAGGCGCTTGATCCGCTCGGGGCCGAGGCGGGTCAACGGGTCGATTCGCGCCTGGCAGTGGACGCCGGTGTCGAACAGGAGCCGCCCGCGCGGATGATCCACGAGGAAGCTCGTGACCGGCACGGTCCAGGGCTGGCCTGGCTTCAGGTCGGACACCATGCTGGCGCGATCGAGCTCGATGTAGCCGGTGCAGAGGACGTAGACGTGCATCATGTCACCTTGCCTGAGGAGGCATCATACGCGATGTGGTTGGTGCTATGATCCCGCGACGATGACGGTGCCCGCGGTGAGCCAGTACGACCAGCCGACCCGTTATGGAAGGATCCGTTCGCCGGTCGAGGCGTGGTTGGCGAAGCAGCCGCCCGAGCCGATTCTCGACCCCGAGCTGCCGATCATCGACACCCACCATCACCTGTGGGATCGGCGGGATCATCGCTACCTGCTGCACGAGCTCCTGGCCGATCTCCGCACGGGTCACAACGTGGTCGCCACCGTGTTCGTGGAATGCCGCGCGATGTACCGCGCGGCCGGCCCCCTCGAGATGCGGCCGGTGGGCGAGACCGAGTTCGTCGCCGGCATCGCGGCGATGAGCGACAGCGGTCTCTACGGGCCTACGCGCGTCGCCGCGGGCATCGTCGGCTTCGCCGATCTCACGCTCGGCGACCAGGTCGAGCCCGTGCTGCAGACGCAGCTCCGCGCCGGCGGCGGGCGATTCCGCGGCGTGCGCCACTCCGCGGCGTGGGACGCGAGCGAGGTGATCGGCAACAGTGCCGTCGCCACGGGACCGCACCTGATGAAGCGGCCGGACTTCCGGGCCGGCCTGGCGCGTCTGACCGCGCTCGGCCTGTCCCTCGACGCGTGGGTGTTCCACCCGCAGCTCGCCGACGTCATCGATCTGGCCCGGGCCTTCCCCGCGGCGAATATCATCGTGGGCCACGTGGGCGGACCGCTGGGTTACGGCCCCTATGCGGGCCGACGCGCCGAGGTGTTCGCGTCGTGGAAGGCCGGGATCAACGAGCTCGCCACGTGCCAGAACGTGGTCATGAAGCTCGGGGGCATGATGATGCGCCTGGCCGCCTACGACTATGGGGCACAGCCGGCGCCACCGTCGTCGGCCGAGCTCGCGGCGCACTGGCGGCCGTACATCGAGCTCTGCATCGAGCGCTTCGGACCGGCCCGCTGCATGTTCGAGAGCAATTTCCCCGTCGAGAAGATGGGTATCGGATATGCCGCGTTGTGGAACGCGTTCAAGCGCATTGCCGCGGGCGCCTCGGCCGACGAGAAGCTGGCGTTGTTCAGCGGCACGGCGCGGCGCGCTTATCGACTGGATTGAGCGCAGTGCCGGACGCACCGATCCCCCCCGCGCAGAAGTGGGCGATTACCTTCACGGTCATGGTGGTCGCCTTCATGCAGATCCTCGACACCAGCGTCACCAACGTCATTCTCCCGCACCTGCAGGGCTCGCTGTCGGCGGGGCTGGACGAGGTGTCGTGGGTGATCACCTCCTATCTCGCCGCCAATGCCGTGATCATCCCGGCCTCGGGGTGGCTGGCCGGGCTCTTCGGACGCAAGCGGTTCTTCCTGATCTGCGCCACCTTGTTCGTGGTCAGCTCGTTCCTCTCCGGCGCCGCCCCCGACCTGACCACGCTGATCGTGGCGCGCATCTTCCAGGGCCTCGGCGGCGGTCCGATCATTCCGCTCTCACAGGCCATCCTCTGGGAGATCTTCCCGTTCCACCAGCGCGGCCTCGCGATGGCGGTATGGGGCGTCGGGTTCATCCTCGGCCCGATCCTCGGGCCGACCGTCGGCGGCTACCTGGCCGACCAGTGGTCGTGGCGCTGGATCTTCTACATGAACCTGCCCGTCGGGATCGCCGGCTTCTTCATGGCCAGCGTCTTCCTCTTCGATCCGCCGTACTTGCGCCGCGCCGCGCGGATCGACTGGTGGGGCCTGGCGCTCATGATCGCGGGCTTCGGGTGTCTTCAGCTCTTCCTCGACCGAGGCGAGCGGGAGGACTGGTTCGACTCGTCGACGATCGTCGTGGTCGCCATCGTCGCCGTCGGCTCCCTGGTCGGCTTTCTGATCCGTGAGCTGACGACCAGCGACGCCATCCTCGATCTCACCGTGTTCACCGACCGCAACTTCGCTACCGGCGCCACGCTGAGCGCGGTCATCGGGTTCGGCACGTTCTCGGGCATGCTGCTGATCGCGGTCTTCACGCAAAAGCTTCTCGGCTACGACGCGTGGACCTCGGGCCTGGTGCTGGCGCCCGGCGGGCTGGGCAACGTGTTCTCGCTGTTCGCCTCGGGCATCGTGACGCGCATCGACCAGCGAGTGATGCTGGCGTTCGGGTGCCTGCTCAACGCCGGCAGCCTCTACATGATGACCTCGCTGACGCTCGGGATGGACTACTGGGCGCTGGCGTTGCCGCGCTTCATCCAGGGGTTCGCCGTGGGCTTCATCTTCGTGCCGCTCTCCACGCTGACGCTGGCCACCGTGCGGCGCGACAAGCTCGTCAACGCCACCGCCATCTACGGCATGCTGCGCAACGTCGGCGGCAGCGTGGGGATCGCGGTGATCACCACGCTGCTCGCGCAGCGGAGCCAGCTCCACCAGACCACGCTCGTGAGCCACATCACCGCGTGGGACCCGGCGACGCGCGAGCGCCTCGCGCGGTGGACAGGCCACTTCGTGACCGCCGGAAGCGACATGTTCACGGCCGAGCGCCAGGCGGTGGCGATGCTCTATCGCGAAACGGTGGCCCAGGCCCAGCTGCTGGCCTACGCGGACGACTTCTGGCTCCTGGCGGTGACGTTCACGGCGGTCCCGTTGATCCTTCCGCTCATGCGCCGCGTCCGGCTGGACTCGTCGGTGCGGGCGGGTGGCGAGGCCCCCGAGCGTTCGCCCGCAGTGGAGGAAAACGCGGTGTGACGAGCGTCGGAACTCCGCGTTCTCGCATAGATTTCTTGCGGCTGTCCGAGCACTCTGTTAGTGTCTCGCCGTTGCTGTTCCTCGGGTGCCCACCGGGGCCTAGGGGCATGAAACCGGCCATCGTCGCCTCATGATCGCGCTGCCGCGAAGCGTCAGTTCCCGCCGGGCGGCGGGGATCCTCCGGAGGGTCTTCGACCACGTCGGGACCGGGTTCGCGTTTCGTCTCTGGGACGGCACGCTGGTCGAGCTTGGTCACAGCGCGCCCGTGTGCACCCTCGTCGTGCACGGTCCCGAGACGTTCATCCGCCTCGTGCGCGATCCGACCCCGCTCAATTTCGCGGAGGCGTACGTGGAGGGCGCCCTCGACGTCGAGGGCGATCTCTTCGCTGCGATGAAGGTCGCCGACGAGATGGAGGAGATCCGGTTGCCGTTGAGCGAGCGGCTGCGACTCTTCGTGGTGCTCTGGCGGAGCTGACGTGGCCGGTTACGATGTCATCGTCGTCGGCGGGGGACCGGGTGGGAGCACAGCGGCGTGGCAGCTCGCCCGGGCTGGCCTCCGGCCGCTCCTTCTCGACGCCGCCGTGTTCCCGCGCATCAAGGTCTGCGCGGGCTGGGTGACGCCGGAGGCGCTGGCCGACGTCGAGGTCGACCCCGAGAAGTATCCGCTCACGATCCAGCCTTTTACCGCCTGTGGGTTCGCGTTCGGCGGCGCGCACCACGAGACGCGCTGGCGACGGCCCGCCAGCTACGGCATCGTCCGGAGCGAGTTCGATCACCATCTTCTGAACCGGGCTCGCGACGCCGGCGCCGACGCGCGCGAGGGCGCGCGGGTCACCGCCGTCACCCGCGAGCGAGATGGGATCCGCGTCGTGAGTGAGCGTGGAGTCTTCACGGCCCCAGTCGTCATCGGCGCGGGGGGGCACCACTGCCCCGTGGCGAAGGCCTTTGGACAGGTATCCGGGCAGGAACAGGTCGTGATCGCCCAGGAGAGCGAGACGCGACTGCCGCCCGACCGTGCCGACGCCGTCCGCGACGCGGCGCCGGAGCTCTACGTGGAGCCGGATCTCAAGGGCTACGGCTGGTACTTTCCCAAGGAGGACGTGATCAACGTCGGGATCGGGGTCGTTTCCGGGCCGGGGGTGGACCTGCCACAACGACGGGAGGCGCTGCTCCAGTCGCTGCGGACCTCGGGACGCTTGCCCGAAGGCGTAAGGCTCGAGCCGTTCCGCGGCCACGCGTACGTGGTGCGGCGCCGGGCCCCGCGACGGCTCGCGGGCGACGACTTCTGTCTCATCGGCGACGCTGCCGGGCTGGCGCGCGATCTCAGCGGGGAGGGCATCGGACCGGCCATCCGGAGCGGGATCCTCGCGGCCGAAGCGGTCGTGGCGCACGGGCGGCGCGGGACCCCGATCGAGTCGTACGCGCACGAGATCGTGCGCCGCTATGGACGGGGCGAGACCGGCTGGCTGGGCCGCCAGCTCGCCCACCTGCCCGACGCCTGCGCACGCGCGCTGGTGCGGGTGATGCTGGCCACGGGCGCCGCGCGGCGTCACGTGGTCCTCGGACGGATCTTCGGGATGCGGGAGGTGTCGTCATGAAGCGCGGCAA
>QHSR01000092.1:5428-13789 GCA_003221635.1 Candidatus Rokuibacteriota bacterium
ACGTCTGTCGCAAGCTCGAGCTGCGCGCGGGGGAGACGCTGCTCGACATCGGGTGCGGCTGGGGCAGTCTGGCGATGTGGGCGGCCCGGCACTACGGCGTGCGCGCCCACGGCGTGACCCTCTCACGCGCGCAGGCCGACTGGGCCACGGAATGCATCCGCAGGGACAGGCTAGGAGATCGGTGCCGCGTCGAGTACCTGGACTACCGGGACCTGCCCGCCGACGTCGTCTACGACAAGATCGCCGCCGTCGGCGTGATCGAGCACGTCGGGATCGCGAACTACCCGGCGTTCTTCGCCGGTGTGCGCGCCCGCTTGAAAGATGGCGGACTCTACCTCAACCACGGGATCGTCCACGACTTCCACTGGAGGCGCACGAGCCAGACCGAGTTCCTCTACCGCCACGTCTTCCCGAATGGCGACCTGGCCGGCCTCAGCGAGACGCTCACCGAGATGGAGCGTGCGGGCTGGGAGATCATGGACGTCGAGGGGCTGCGCCTGCACTACGCCCGCACGTGCCGGCAGTGGGTCGAGCGGCTCTGCGCGCGGGCGGACGAGGCCCGCGCCCTGGCCGGTGAACGCACCTACCGGACCTGGCGCCTGTACATGACCTGCTCGGCGGTCGCGTTCGAGGGCGGCTCGCTCGGCCTCTATCAAGTCCTGATGCGCAAACACCGTGACCCTCGGGCCGGACATGCCTGATCATCGCGATCACCTCGCTGGTCCTGACGCAGATCACCGTGTTCGCGACGTCGATCTACCTTCATCGCGCGCTCGCGCACCGGTCGCTGTCGCTGCGGCCGATCGTCGAGCTTCTGTTCAGGACGGCTCTGTGGCTGCTGACCGGCGGGATCCGCCAGCAATGGGTCGCGGTCCACCGCAAGCACCACACGTACACCGATCGCGAAGGCGATCCGCACAGCCCGTTGCTGCTGGGCTTCTGGAGGGTGCAGCTCGGCAACGTGTACTACTACGTCCAGGAGGCGCGCAACCCGCGGACCGTCTGGACGTTCGCGCCCGACCTGGCCCCGGATCGGTGGGAGAGAGCCGTGTTCTCCTGGGGATGGAGCGGGCTCGGGCTCGGCGTGGCGCTGGTGGCGCTGGTCATCGGCTGGTGGCAAGCGGTGGTCGCGATGGTCGGGCACGGCATCCTGTTCGTCGGTGTGATCGGCCCACTGATCAACGGGCTGGGACACTGGACCGGCGCCCAGAACTTCCGGAACACGGCCTACAACTCACGGGTCCTCGCCTGGCTGACCGGCGGCGAGAGCCTGCACAACAACCATCACGCCTTCCCGCGCTCGCCGAAGTTCGGCCTGCGCCGCTCGGAGCTGGATCCCTCGTGGCTCGCCATCCGACTGCTCGCGGCCGTGCGCCTCGTCGCGATCTCGAGCGCACCGCTCCGGGCGGCGCGCGATCAGTAGAGGCGATGGCTGAAGGTCCGATCGACCTGACGCTCGAGCTCGCGCCCCGCGCGCGCTTCGACGTCGTCGAGCTGCGGTCGCGCCTGCCGATCGAGTATCGCGACGCCCTCGCGCCCTACCCTTTCTGTCTCTACTGGTCGGCGCACACCACGGCCGGCTTCCTGGATCGCAGCCTCATCGCCCGTCTCGGCCCGGCGCGGGTGCCCACGTACGTCGACGCCCTGCGCCGCATCTTCCCGGAGGGCGCGGGCTACGAGCACGACCGGCTGGAGCGCCGCCTGGACCTCGACGCCGCCCAGCGCGCCGTCGAGCCGCGCAATGCGGATTCCCATCTCGTCTTCATCGCGGGCGGGCTCCGGCCCTGCGTCACGCATCCGAACCGTCCTGGCGAGACCGTGTGCTTCGTCGACCTGGATGGGGTCAACGAGGGGCGGCCGCGGCGGCGGCTCACGCGCGTGATCGGCTTCCGTCACGAGGCGATCGTCGCGCATACGCGCATCGACGTCCCGGTGTCTCGCCATCCCATCGAGTCCGTCAACCTGAAAGACCCGAAGCTCGGCATCTACGACCACCTGGCGGACTTCGTCGCGCGCGCGGGCGTGGGCACGGGCCGCCTGCACCTGGCGCTCGATCCGGGCGAGCGGCATGCCGCGTTGACGGTCAACGAGTTCGAGACGCTCTTGATGCAGCACGACCTGGCCGCGGTGCTCAAGAACCCGCTCCGGTTCGTGGCCAGGCGGTACTGGAGCGTCCTGGCGAACCCGCGCTCCGTGCCCGGCAAGGCGCTCGGCTATGCCCAGTACGATCTCGTCCGCGTGCTCAACTCCGGACTCGACACGCTGGGTCTACAAGATTCAATCGTGGAGAAGGTGCTGGCGCGAACGCTGGCCGTCCCCGCCGCGCGGTTCTTCCGCATGCGGCGCTCCGTGCACCTGCTCGTCGCCGAGCGCGAGGACAGCCGCCGCGGGTTCGTCGAGGGCCAGTATCAGAGCCCGATCCTCGTCCAGTGGCAACGCGGCCACCGTCCGACGCGCACGCTCCACGTCACGTTGACCCGCCTGGAGTAGCGCCTTTGGCCTCCAGCTCCGCCCAGCGTGCGTAGAGTCGGCTCACTTCCGCCTGCGCGACCTCGAGCGCCGCGTATCGCTGCTGGAGCGCCGTCGAGTCTGAGGCGATCGCCGGATCCTCGACCCCGCGCTGGCACGCCGCGACGGCGCGCTCGGCGTCGAGGATCGCCCGCTCCATGCCGTCCCACTCGCGCTGCTCCCGATACCCCAGACGCTTTGGCCGCGCGCGTTCGCCCTGGAACGCTCGCTCCGGGCGTTCGCCCTGGGACGCCCGCTCCGTTGCCCTGCGCGGCGGCGCCGGCCCGGCAGCGCTCTGGGCCGCTTCCCACTGTGCGTAGTCGGCGAACGTCGCCGTTCCGCCCTCGCCGTCGAGGGCCAGGATGACCGTGGACACCCGCTCGAGCATGAAGCGGTCGTGGGTGACGAGGACGAGCCCGCCGTCGAACTCCGCGAGGCTGTCCTCGAGCACTTCGAGCGTCGGGATGTCGAGGTCGTTGGTGGGTTCGTCGAGGATGAGCAAGTCGGCGGGCTCGAGCATCAGGCGTGCGATGAAGATGCGGGCCTGCTCGCCGCCCGACAGGCGGCCGACGGGCACCTCGAGTTGCTCGGGCCGGAACAGGAAGCGCTTGGCCCAGGAGGCGACGTGGACGCTGCGGCCCTGCCACGTCACGGTGTCGCCCTCGGGCGCCAGCGCACGGCGCAGACTTTGCGTGGGATCGAGCCCGCCGCGCTCCTGCTCGAAGCGGACGACGCGCAGACCGTCCGCGCGCTCGATCACGCCGCGATCGGCCGGCAGCGCGCCCGACATCACGTTCAGGAGCGTCGTCTTGCCGCTCCCGTTCGGCCCGATCAAGCCGACGCGCGTGCCGGGCGTAATCACGAGATCGAGGTCGCTGACGAGCCGCCGGCCGCCGAGCGACTTCGTCAGGTCCCGCGCGACCAGCAACCAGCGCGTCCGGCGCTGCGACGACGTGAAGTCGATCCCCGCCCCGGCCGTGACCCGGCGCGCCCGGCTGTCCGCCAGCTCCTCGATGAGCCGCCCCGCCTCCCTGATGCGGCCCTTGGCCTTGGTGGAGCGCGCCTTGGCGCCGCGGCGGAGCCACTCGATCTCACGCCGGACGGTGTTGGCCAGCGATTCCTGATAGGCCTGCTGTCCACGCAAAAACTCGTCGCGGCGCGCCAGGAACTCGCTGTAGCGCCCCTCGGCCTCGAACACGCCCTCGGGATAGACGCGGTTCAGCTCGAGCATCCGTGTCGCCACGTGCTCCAGAAAGTAGCGATCGTGGCTCACCACGAGGCAGGCCCGCGCGCGCTCGGTCAGCACGTCCTCGAGCCAGAGGATGCCCTCCACGTCGAGGTGATTGGTGGGCTCGTCCAGCAAGAGAATGTCGGGCGCGGCCGCCAGCTCGCGCGCGATGGCGAGCCGCTTCCGCCAGCCTCCCGACAGCGTGTCGACGTTCGCGCGCCCGTCCGTGAACTCCGCGCGCCCGAGGGCCTGCGCGACACGGCCGGGCCGGTCCGCCTCGTCCACGCCGGTCAGCGCCGCCAGCACGACGTCGTCGACGGTGCTGCCGGCGGAGAAGACGGGATCCTGGGGGACGTAGCCGACACGGACGCCGTTGCGGATCGAGCGGGAGCCGCGGTCGGGCGGTGTGACGCCGGACAGGATCCTGAGGAGGGTGGACTTGCCGGAGCCGTTGGGGCCGACGAGACCGGCCTGGTCGCCTTCGAACAATCCAAACGACAGATTGTCGAAGAGCGACCGGGTCCCGTAGGCCATGCTGATCGCTTCACAACTGAGCAGGAGCGGCGGGGTCATCCGGGACTACTTCTTCGCCTTCTTCGGCTTCTTCTTTTCCTTCCGCATGCCCGTGCCTTTCGCCATGTGCTCACCCCCTCTCCTCGGTCTCTCCAGTGATTATAGATGTCCGGCGGCGGACAGACGAACAGGAAGAGTCGTCACAGGCGGAACGACGGTCGAGCGAGCGCCGCCCTAGGCGGCGGCCTGCGCCACGGTCGGCCCATCGCCGACGAGCGTGGTCCGACGCATGTCGCGCGGCTCGTGCGCCGGGAAGGGCCGGGCGCGGTGCATGGTCTGGCGGTTGTCTAGACCCTGCGGGCCCCCACGGTCACCTCGCTCAGGAACTCGCGCAGCGCCACGAGCAGCCCGGCCGGGTTGTCACCCTGCACGGTGTGGCCGGCGCCCTCCACCTTCACCCAGCGGCCGTCGGGCAGGGCCCGCGCCAGGCGGTCCGCGTCCTCGTCGTGAAACACGTCGCTCTCGGCGCCGCGCACCACCAGGGTGGGACAGGTCACCTTGGCCACCGCCGACCACAGGAGCTGGCGTCGTCGCTCGGCGGCCGCCGGGTCGACGCCGCGGCCGCGGTGACGCTGGTCGTACTTCCACATCCACTTGCCGTCGGGCATGCGCCGCAGATTGTGGAGCAGGCTCCGGCGCAGCAGGGTGGCGTTGCGGCGCGGATTGAAGGCGAGGGCACGCGTCACGAAATCCTCCACCGAATCGAGCGGCGTGGCCTCCGACGTGAACGCGGCGATCTTCCGTACGCCGGCCTGGCGCGTCTCCGGGCCGACGTCGACGAGCACGAGCGCGGCGAGGCGTTGGCTGTGGGCGCCGGCCCAGGCCAGGGCGTTGGCCCCGCCCAGCGACATGCCGACGAGGACGAATCGATCGAGGCCCAGGCGGTCGACGAACGCGTCGAGGTCGGCCACGTGGCTCTCGGTCGCGTAGTCCATCTCCGGCGACCACTCGCTGTCGCCGTGGCCCCGCTGGTCGAGGGCCAGGCAGTGGCGCTCGATCTTGAGGGCGGCGCAGACGAGATCCCAGGTGTGGACGTTGAGCCCGCCCCCGTGCAGAAACACCACCGGGGGCTGCCCCCGCGTGCCCCAGTCGAGATAGTGGAAGCGCATCCCGCGCAGGATGACGTGATGCGCCTCGGGCAGGACCAGATCGGCGAGCGCGAGCCCGGCGGTGGCCGAGGAGAGCGCCAGGTGCTCGCGGAACTCGTCGGGGCTCAGGCTCACGCTAGTCCGGGTCGACCTGGGTCACGTGACCTCTTTCAGGAGGGCGCACGTCGTGAGCGCGTGAGCCGGATCGAGCGCCTCCCGGGCCATGCCCCTCGGAGCTCACGTTACGCATAAACGTCCTGGTCCACCCGATTCGCGTCGGGGTACGGCGCGGACAGCGCGAATTGCACGCCCGTATCGATCTCGGCCTTCACGTCGATCTGGATGCGTTCGAACACGGTCGCGTCGGCGAGCCCCTGCCCGGTGAGCCGTGAGGCCAATGTCAGCAGCGGATCGTGCTTCGTCATCCACTCTCGCTCTTCTTCCCGCGAGCGGTACTCGCGGTTGACGTCGCCGACGTGGTGGCCGTAGTACCGGTAGGTCTTGCACTCGAGGAAGGCTGGCCCCTCGCCGCGGCGCGCCCGCTCGACGAGCTTGCGCATCGTCGCGTTGACCGCCTGAACGTCCTGGCCGTCGACGCTCTCGGCGTGGATCCCGAAGGCTTTGGCGCGCGCCAGGATCTCGCCGGCGATGGTCTCGCCGCAGGGCGTGTATTCGCCGTAGAGGTTGTTCTCGCAGACGTAGATGACGGGCAGCTTCCAGAGCGCGGCCATGTTCATCGTTTCGTAGAGCAGCCCCTGACCCAGCGCGCCGTCGCCGAAGAAGCACGCGGCGACCTGGCCGCTGCCCCGCATCTTCGCCGAGAGCGCGGCGCCGGTCGCGATCCCGGCGGAGCCGCCCACGATGGCGTTGGCGCCGAGATTCCCCGTCTCGGGATCGGCGATGTGCATCGAGCCGCCCTTGCCGCGGCAGTAGCCCGGCTCCTTGCCCAGGAGCTCCGCGAACATCCGGTTGACCGACGCCCCCTTGGCCAGGCAGTGGCCGTGGCCGCGATGGGTGCTCGTGATGAAGTCGTCGCGGCGCAGGGCTTCGCACACGCCCACCGCCACGCCTTCCTCACCGACGTACAGATGGGCCAGACCCGGCATCTTTGCGCTCTTGTAGAGCTCGTGCACCTGCTCCTCGAAGGCGCGAATCTTCGCCATCTGGCGGTACATGTGGAGGTTCTGCTCCAGCTCCATCCGCGGTTCGATTGCCTGGGTCGTCATGCCGTGTCCCCCGCTGAACCTTTTACCACGATCGGGCCGACGTGGGGAGCCGAGCCTCCTATCAGCGCTGTAGACACGAGAGGGGGCGCCGCTGTAAAAAAAGGTCTGTGCAGGTTCGAGGACGGCAGGCTCGAGGACAAGGCCCAAACGACGGAGGCTCTCATGGCAAAGGCCTACTGGATCGCGAGCTATCGGTCGATCAAGAACCCCGAGGCGCTGGCGGCCTACGCGAAGCTGGCGGCGCCGGCCATCCAGGCCGCCGGCGGGCGCTTTCTCGTGCGCGGCACGCCGACCAAGACCTACGAGGCCGGACTCAACCAGCGCGTCGTCGTGATCGAGTTCGACAGCGCCGCGCAGGCGACCGCCGCGCACGACAGCCCCGGGTACCAGGCCGCGCTCAAGCTGCTCGGAAACGCGGCCGAACGCGACATCCGCATCGTGGAGGGGGTCTGAAACGGTAACGCGGGCGTTGTGGCATCGGGATCCTCGCCTATCGTGGCCGGGAAGAGGGCGTGGTCACCCACATGCGCCGGGCCATTCAGCACGGCGCGACGAAGCGTGAGCGGCTCGAGGCGATCCAGTCCGCCGCGGTCCCGGGCGGCGGGCCGACCTTCAGCACCGGCGTGCAGGCGCTCATGCAGATCGCGCGCGACGGCGCATTCAGGAAGGCCTGATCCGTAGGCCCGAGGAGGGCGTCTTTCCCCATGGATCTCGAGCTGAAGGACAAGGTGGCGATCGTCGGCGGGGCCAGCAAGGGCCTGGGACGGGCGTGCGCGCAGGTGCTGGCCGAGGAGGGCGTCAAGGTCGCCCTGTGCAGCCGCTCGCGCCCCGACCTCGAGAAGGCCGCGCAGGAGATTCACGACACGACCGGCCGCGACGTCCTCGCGATCGCCGGCGATCTGGATCGTCACGACACCATCAAGGATCTGGTCGCGCGGACCGTCGATCGCTTCGGACGCCTCGATCTCATGATCAACAACTCCGGCGGTCCGCCCCTCGCCCGGGCCCACAACGCCACCGAGGAGCAATGGGCGACCGCGGTGCAGCGGTCACTGCTGTTCTTCGCGCGGATGTCTCGCGAGGCGGTGCCTCATCTGAAGAAGCAAGGCGGCGGCCGCATCATCAACATTCTGGCGAGCACGGTCTATCAGCCGATCCCCAACCTGGCGCTCTCGGGCGCCACCCGAATGGGCGTGGTGGCGTTCGCCAAGAGCCTGGCCGATGAAGTCGGGCGTGACGGGATTCTGGTCAACAACGTGTGCCCGGGCTCGATCCTGAGCGAGCGCATGCTCTCGAACGTGACGGCCCGCGCCAAGGAGCTGGGTATTTCCGTCGACGAGGCGCTGGCTCAGCGGGCGGCCGAGACCGCCGTCGGACGCATCGGGGAGCCCAAGGAGCTGGCGTACCTGGTGGCGTTCCTGGCCTCGGGCAAGGCGAGCTACATCACCGGCACCACGATCCTGGTCGATGGGGGGCTGGTTCGCTCGGTATTGTAGTAGGATGAGCAGCGCAGCATCCTCGAGAGGAGGGCGCGATGCACTATACTCGGATCTCCGCTGACTGCCACATCGACATGCCGTGGATCCCCAACGACCTGTTCACGGCCAACGCCTCGGCGGCGCTGCGTGATCGCATGCCGTACGTCGTCGACGGCTCCGACGGGCCCCACTGGACCTGCAAGAACGGCACATCGTTCGGCCTGATCGGGGGCGTGGGCCCGGGCGGCCAGAAGCTGGTT
>QHSR01000093.1 GCA_003221635.1 Candidatus Rokuibacteriota bacterium
CGTCCGACGCGGGCGGCATGGCCGGGGCCTTCGAGGGGATGGTCGGGCGCCACCCGGAGATGGCGCGCATCTACCAGCTCATCACGCAGATCGCGCCAACTCCGACCACTGTGTTGATCACCGGGGAGAGCGGCACCGGCAAGGAGCTGGTCGCGCGCGCGATCCACGCGCGGAGCGGCCGGCAGGGCCAGCCCTTTGTCGCGGTCAACGTCGCGGCGATCCCCGACGCGCTCATCGAGTCCGAGCTGTTCGGCCACGAGCGGGGCGCCTTCACCGGGGCGCACGCGAAGAAGCTCGGCCGCTTCGAGCTGGCCCACGGGGGCACAATCTTCCTCGACGAGATCGGCAGCCTTCGGCTGGATCTTCAGACGAAGCTCCTGCGGGCGCTGCAAGAACGGGAGATCGAGCGTCTGGGTGGCGTGCGCGCCGTCCCCGTGGACGTCCGAATCCTCGCGGCGACGAACATCAATCTGAAGAACGCCGTGAGGGAGCGGGCGTTCCGGGAGGACCTATACTACCGGCTGAACGTGGTGCCCCTCCACGTTCCGCCGCTCCGCGAGCGCCGCGAGGACATCGGGGCGCTCGTTCAGTACTTCGTCCGGAAGATCGCGCGCGAGTGCGGTCGCGACGTGCGCGGCGTGTCGGCCGGCGCGCTGGAAGTGCTCACCCGCTACGACTGGCCCGGGAACGTGCGCGAGCTCGAGAACGTCCTGCACCGGGCGGTGGTCCTCGCGCGGAGCCCCGTCATCCACCTCCAGGACGTGCCCCTCGACGTGGCGATGCCCGAGACGGGGTCGCGCCTGGGCGAGGACACGGGCCCGCCGCTGCGCGAAGCCCTGGAGCAGTTCGAGCGCCAATATATCCTCCGCGTGCTCGAGGGCGTGGGCTGGAATGTGAGCCACGCGGCACGGCGGCTCGGCGTGCACCGGAATACGGTCCTCACGAAGCTCTCGGGCTGGGGCATCCAGCGCCCGGGCAGCGGCGAGGGGCGGAGCCTGAGTTTCTAGCGAGCCCGGCCTACCGGTCGGATCGACTCACCAGGTGAAGAGATTGGTAAAGAAGTCCTTCACGCGCTGAGTGAAGGACCCGTCGGTGCCTCGGGTCGGCCGATCCGAGGCGGTTGCGGGCTCGGGCGTCGCCGGCGGATCGATCGAGGCTTCCAGCCGTGCCGTCTTCGGGGCCCCATCCTTCGTCTCCGCGGTCGGAGTCAGAAGCGTCTCCGAGGCGCTGATGGCCAGGTACGTGTACCAGAGCCCTTCATAGATGTGGACTTCGAGCGCGTTGCCGTCTTTCTCGTAGATCTGCCACGTACCTTCCGTGGCCGTCGTCGTCCTGGAGACGTGGCGCCAGCCGTTCGGCTCCAGGGTTGCGCGCATCGCGTCCGCGAGGCTCACGGGCTCCAGGCGTCCCCGATAGACGAGCTGAGCCGCCTTGAGGGTCGGCGACTCGATCACGACCGAGCGCTCCGGCTGGTACGTGAGCCCGCCCGGCAACGGGATGTCGTCGAACTGACGAAGGGGCATCGTTGTCGTGGTCGCGCACGCGGCGGTCCAGAGCAGGAGCACGGCGGTCACGCAAATTCTAGTTTTCATGGGCGCAGCCTAGCAGCCGCCCACCACCTGGACCAAGAAATTAGGGAGGCGTCGCCCGCAGGGCGTACATCACGCGCCAGAGGGCCAGGAAGTCACTCGCCCCCTGCCAGCCGGAAGAGGTACCGCCACCCCCCACGTGCTCCACGACGCCGACGAGCACCAGCGTCGTTCGCTCCGGGCGCGCGGCCGCGAGCCGCAGGCTCTCCGTGTAGGGCACCGCGCGGTCGGCGCGACCGTGAACCAGGACGAGGCGCGCGCGGATCTCGCGCGCCACCCGGAGCGGCGAGAGGGAGTCGAGGTACCGTTGAAGGTCGGGCGGAGGCGCGGCGAGAAATCGTGCTGCGCTCTCGCGATCGGCAGCCCCGAGGGTCCTGTGTGACGACGCGTCGAGCCGATCGGCGTTGGCCCGCACGAACATCCGAACCACCTCGGGATCGTGGTCCACGCGGCCGCGAATGCCCTCGTACTCGTAGGCGCCCGTGAGCCAGAAGCGCACCACTTCGCTCGCGGACGCGTAGCCGCCGAGGGTCAGGACAGCGCTGACTCGCTCACGGACGCGCGGGTCAGCGGCGGCGAGAAGCGCGGGTCCCGCGCCGACGCTGACGCCGACCACGATGGTCGACGCAGCATGCGCGGCGATCGTGGCAATTACCGGCTCGACGTCCTCCCACCCGAGCTGTCCGTGCGTGAGCCCGGGGATCGTCGGCACCGCCACGTCGAAGCCGGTCCGCGCCAGCAGCGCCGCCGCCTCTCGGACCCGCGGGTCGTCCTTGCCCCCGGGAGAGAAGCCGTGGACCAGCACCAGCGGGACACCGGCGCCAAGCCCGGCGTGGACGTAGAGATCGGCGCTGGTCCCAGGGGCGAGGAACGGCCGGCGGGCCGGCGTCACGGTCAGCATCGAGAGCGCAGCGGGTCTTCCGTGGCCAAGGAACTCCAGGAGAAACACCCCGGACAGCAGCGCGACCCATCCGGCCCGCGCGGCGGGGAGGACGAGAACGAGGGCGAGAACGAGGCCTGTGAGCCGGACTAGTCCCGGTTGATGCACTTCACGAGGCGCCACCCCTTGAACATGTTGACCTGGGTGATCGACTCGGGCACGAGGCCCACCTGCTCGAGGAGCGGCGCCAGGGGCAGGTTCGACTTCCAGCCCAGGCGCGTGCAGACCGGCGCCAGCAGATCCTCGACCCATCCGGTCAGCCGTCGCTCGCTCCTGAAGTGGTTCAGGATCACGATGATCCCGTCGGGCTTCACCACGCGACGCATCTCGTTGAGGACCGCGACCGGGTCCGGCACCGCCGAGATCGTGTAGGTCGCGACGGCCTTGTCGAACTCGTTGTCGCCGAAGTCCAGCGACGTCGCGTCCATGACCTTCAGGGTCACGTTGGGCATGGCGAGGGTCTGGACGCGCTCGACGGCCTTGTCCAGCATCTCCTGCGAGAGGTCGATGCCGGTCAGCTGACACGTCGCCGGGTAGAGCGGCAGGTTCAAGCCGGTGCCGATGCCCACCTCGAGCACGGAGTCACTCCGCTGGAGGGCGAGCTGCTTGACGGCGGCGGTGCGCCCAGGAGCGAAGATCCAGTCGAAGATGAAGTCGTAGACCGGAGCGTATAGCTCGTACGCGCGCTGGACCTGCCTCTTCTCTAAAGCAACGTCCACTCAGAGCCCTCCCGTGAAGGTGATGTGGGAGTGAGGCCGGTCAATTGGTCGAGAGCCGGGCGTATTTTAACCACGGGCGGCCGGCGTTGCCAAGTGGCTTTTCGCTTCGGCGCACACCTACAGGAGAAACCTGATCAGCAGCGTGGCCAGGCCCAGGAAGGAAAAGAACCCGAACACATCCGTGAACGTCGTGATGATCACGCTGGACGCGATCGCCGGATCGACCTGGAAGGTCTTGAGCGCGATCGGGATGAGCGTGCCCACCACGGCGGCGACGAGCATGTTGAACACGAGGGCGACCGCGAGGATCAGCGAGAGGAGCACCTGCCCTTTCCAGAGGTAGGCGATCACCGCGATCACGAGGCCGTTCGCCGCGCCGGTCGTGAGCCCGAGCCAGAGCTCCTTCCAGAGGACGCGGCGGAGCACGGCGGCGGTCATGTCGCCGAGCGCGATCCCCCGGACCACGACCGTCGCCGTCTGGGTCGTCGCGATGCCGCCCATGGAGGCGACGATCGGCATGAAGACCGCGAGGGTCGCGAGGGCCTGGATGGACGACTCGAAGAGGCCGATGACCGAGGCCGCCAGCACGGCAGTGCCGAGGTTGATCAACCGCCAGAGGTTGCGCTTGATGAAGACAGCGCGCGGCGGATCGAGGACCGTTTCGTCCCCGGCCACGCCGCCGAGGCGCTGGATGTCCTCGGTCGCCTCCTCGCGGATGACGTCGATCGCGTCGTCCACGCCGATCGTGCCGAGGAGACGCCGGTTGACGTCCACGACGGGGATCTGGATCAGGTTGTAGTGCTGGACGCGACGCGCGACCTCTTCCTGGTCCGTGTCCACCCGCACGCTCTCCACCTCGTCCGTGCGGATTGCGCCGATGGGCGTCGCCGCGTCCGCGGCGAGGAGCCGGTGGAGGGGGACGACGCCGACCAGGTGGTCGTGGTCGTCCACGACGTAGAGATAGAACGCGCCCTCGCCCGAGGCCGCCTTGCGGATGTGCTCGATCGCCTGGGCGACGGTGGTCTCCTCGCGGACTGCGACGAACTCGGGCGACATGAGGCGGCCCGCCGTCCCCTCCGTGTACTCGAGGAGCTCCTGGACCTCCTCGGACTTCTCCTCCTCCATCAGCTCGAGGATTTCTTCCGCCTGCTCCTTGGGCAGCTCCTCGACGACGTCCACGACCTGCTCGGGCGGCATCCGATCCAGGACGCGCGAAACCTCGACTTCCGGGAGCGAGCCGACCAGCTCGCGCAGCGTCGGGTCGTCGAGCTCGGCGAGCACCTCGCCCGCGTGCTGGGGGGTGAGGAGGCGGAAGAGGCGGACCTGGTCGTCGGGCGGCAGCTCGCGGATCACACGGGACACGTCTGCCGGGTGCGCGTCCTCCAGGAGATCGGCGAGGCGCTCGTCTCGGCCCTCGCCGAGAAGCTGCTTGATCGATTCGTTCAGCCGCTCAGCCTCTGCCATCCCACCACGGAGTATGACCCCGCTCAGGCGCGGGGCAAGGAGATTTTGTCCCGCGCCGCCGCGGGAGAGGGGATTTGTACCTGGACCTCAGGCGCCGAACTTGGTGAGGCGCAGAGCGTTGGCCATCACCAGCGGCATCAGATGCTGGGCAGGCATCGTCCCGAGGCTCCCGCCGGCGCAGGCGCGCTCGGTGAAGGCGGTCGCGCCGTCGGCGCCGCAATAGCGGCTCCAGACCAGGACCGGGACCGGCTGCCAGCCGTGGCCGGCCAGGATGGAGGGGGTCGCGTGATCTCCGGAGACGATCAGGACGTCGGGCCCGAGGGCGCGGATGTCGGGGATCGCCCGATCCAGGCGCTCGAGCGCCTGGACCTTCCCCTCGAAGTCTCCGTCCTCGCCCGCCTTGTCCGTATCTTTGTAGTGAACGAAGAAGAAGTCGTGCGTGTCCCAGTGCTCGCGGAGCGTCGCGAGCTCAGCGGCGAAGGTGGCGCCGGTCTTGAGGACGTCCATCCCGACGAGCCTCGCGAGACCGCGGTACATCGGGTAGGCCGCGATCGCCGCGCTCCGGAGTCCGAAGACCTCGGGAAACCGCGGGAGCTTCGGCAGCTGATCGAAGCCGCGCAGGAGCACCATGTTCGCGGGCGCCGCGTCGGCGAGCAGGCGTCGGGCCTCCGCCACGAAGCGGTTCACGAGCGTGGCGGTGGCCTTCGCGCGCGGCTCGAGTGCCTTCACGGCGAGCGGCGGCTTCCCGACCGCTTGCGGGTCGGTCTCGGAGAGCCGCGCCGAGAGGCCGCCCCCACGGCGGGCTCGGGCGCGGAGCACGAGGACGAAGCGATAGTCCTTCCCCGGCTCGACGAACACCTCGACCCCGGGTAGGCGGATGCGCCGGAGGCGCTCGGTCAGACGCACGGTCACGTCGGTCGAGATCCGGCCCGCGCGCCGGTCGGTGATGCGGCCCGTCCCATCCACGGTGCAGAAGTTTCCGCGCGCGGCGACGTCGCCCGCGCGCAGGTCGAACTCGATGCCGAGCGCCTCCAGGACTCCACGGCCGACCTGGTACTGAAGCGGATCGTAGCCGAAGAGCCCGAGGTGTCCCGGACCGCTCCCCGGCGTGATTCCCGGCGCGACGTGACGGATGAGACCGCACGCCGCCTCGCTGGCCAGCTGGGAGAGGTTGGGGAGCCGAGCGGTCTCCATCTCGGAGCGTCCCGTCTCGGGCCGCGGGAGCCCCCCCAGCCCGTCGAGCGAGACCAGGACGATCTTCGTCGTGTTCGAGACGACGAGCGGCGCGATCACATCGAGCATCGGCGCCTCACGCTTCCTTGACGGGATTCTCGATCTGCCCGAGGCCGGTGATGTCCAGGCGGCACGTGTCCCCCGGCTGGAGGAAGATCGGCGGCTTGCGCGCGAAACCCACGCCGGGCGGCGTACCCGTCGCGATGAGATCGCCGGGCGCGAGGGTCATGAGGCCCGAGAGGTAGCTCACGAGATAGCGGACATCGAAGATGAACGTCTTGGTGTTCCCCGTCTGCATCTGCTTTCCGTTGACCCAGAGCCTCAGCTCGAGGACGTGAGGGTCCGGGATCTCGTTCCGATCCGCGATGTACGGACCGACCGGCGCGAAGGTCTCGGGGATCTTCCCGGCCATCCACTGGCTTCCGATGAACTGGAAGTCGCGGGCGCTCACGTCGTTGATGATCGTGTAGCCCCAGACGTAGTCCAGCGCCTTGTCTCTCCCGACGAACCGGGCGGTGCGGCCGATCACCACCCCGAGCTCGACCTCCCAGTCGAGTTGCTGCGAGCCTCTGGGCCTGAGGATCGGCT
Organism: Candidatus Rokuibacteriota bacterium; assembly: GCA_003221635.1. Lineage (GTDB taxonomy): Bacteria > Methylomirabilota > Methylomirabilia > Rokubacteriales > CSP1-6 > AR31. Next base: position 6,534 of record QHSR01000093.1, read on the forward strand.
CGCCCGGATCGAGGATCGCGTTCGACCACTTCGCAAAGATCGGCGGCTCCTTGGGGATCGGCTGATTCGCTTCCTGCGCGTGGTCACGGTAGTTGAGCCCGATGCAAATGAACTTTCCCGGATCGGTGATCGGCGCGTGCAGGCGCGCCGAGGCTGCGGGAACCGTCACCCATTCCTTGATTCCGGCGATTGCCTCCTCGGCCGCCGGGCCGCCCTCGAGGAACGCGCGCGTGCTGCTCGGGACCAGCGCTGAGGCGATCTCCCCCGCCCGCACGACGCCGCGCCGCGTCAGAGTCGCGGCGAGGCTTGCCTGAAGGTCTGCGATTCGGTCGCCCTGGATGATGCCGAGGCGCGGGTGCTGGCCGTTCGTAGAGAAGCGCACGAGCTTCATGGGTTACGGGCCTCCTGGAACAGAATCTGCCGCCGATTATAGCGTTTGTCGAGTTTACGTGCGGTCGGTCCATTTGCTATCATCGAGTTGTCCAGGAATTGCTGCCGTGGGAGCCCCCTGGGGGCGGACAATAGTCTCTCTGAGGACTACTGGGAGGAGGTTCCCTTGATGAAGACCGGAGTCCGGATCCTCGGCGTCGTCGTGTCGTTCCTCATGCTCGTGACCGGCCCGCTCGCGCCACTGGCGGCCGCCCAACAGCCCTCTCCACCGCCGGCGGAACCCGCCACTCAGCAGCCCGCACCGCAACCGGCGGCGTCGATGGCGGAACCGATGCCGCTGAATTCGCGCGGCTCCGACTCGGTCGCCTACAACGTCGGTGCGGGAATCGCCAATGTCGTCTACGTACCTGGCAAGGCGATCCTGTGCTCCCTTGGTATTGCTTCCGGGATCTTCGTGATGGTCATCAGCGTCGGGTCCCAGCCCAGGACCGCGGCATTTTT
>QHSR01000330.1:0-2402 GCA_003221635.1 Candidatus Rokuibacteriota bacterium
CGTCATCACGGCGAGCCGGGGGACCAATAGGCGCACACGGCCGGCCGGCCGCTCGCGAAGTTGGCCGATCTGGTCGAGCGCCCCCCGAATGTCGCTCAGGGCCGGCCGAAGATGTGCGATGAGCTGCTCGCCTGCTTCGGTCGGCGTGACGCTACGGGTGGTCCGCGCGAGCAGCCGCACGCCGATCCGCTCTTCGAGCCTGCGGAGGGCGTGGCTCAGGGCCGAAGCCGAGACCTCCAGGCGCCTTGCCGCCTTGGTGAAGCTTCTTTCTTCCGCCACCACGAGGAAGGCGGAAAGCGCGCTGAGTTGGTCGCGAGTCATTCCTGAATCCTAGTCATAAACCCTTCCGAATTCCACCCACTACCGATCGTAGTCGGTGGGCATCAGACTGTTCGCGAGAAGGAGAGAACGACAGGAGTCCTAGGACGACGCGCGGAGACCCGTTGGCAGCAGTCCTGACCCTCCAGGGAACGATGCACGAGGCGAACAAGTCCAGATGAGGAGAACAAGATGCGAGCGACTGTGATGTTCGGCGCGGGCGATGTTCGGGTCGAGAGGGTTCCCGACGCGCGCTTGATGGAACCGACCGATGCCCTCGTAACGATCACGCGCGCCTCGATCTGCGGCAGCGATCTCTGGCCGTACAAGGACATGGCGCAGACCCAGACGGGCCGCCGCATGGGACACGAGGCGATCGGCGTTGTCGAGAGCGTAGGCTCCGAGGTGCGGACGGTCAGGGTGGGCGACTTCGTCATCATGCCGTTCGCCTTCTCGGACGGTACGTGCGTCTTCTGCCACGAGGGACTCAACACTTCTTGCGTGCACGGCGGCTTCTTCGGGACCGAGTCCGTCCCCGGGGCGCAGGCGGAAGCTGTTCGCGTCCCCCAGGCCGATGGGACGCTGTACGTCCTGCCCGGTCGGACGGACGAGGCTCTCATGGCATCGCTCCTGACGCTGTCAGACGTGATGGGCACCGGCCATCACGCCGCGATCACGGCGCGCGTGCGTCGCGGCGGGACCGCCGCCGTCATCGGCGATGGTGCTGTGGGGCTTTGCGGCGTCATCGCCGCACGGCGACTCGGCGCAGAGCGAATCATCCTCCTGGGCCGCCATCCGGACCGGATCGCGCTGGCCGAGCAGTTCGGCGCAACCGATGTCGTGAGCGAACGCGGCGCAGAGGCGATTGCGCGAGTCCGAGAACTGACGGGAGGCTTCGGCGTCCACTCCGTCCTCGAGTGCGTCGGCGCAGGCGACGCGATGCTCACGGCGGTGAATATCGCGCGTGCGGGCGGCGCGGTTGGCCGTGTGGGCGTTCCCCACTACGCTGCGACTCCAGGATCGGAGCCAGCGTTCTACGGGAACATAGGGATTAACGGCGGGCCGGCTCCGGCCCGCGCCTATATCGAGGAGCTGCTTCCGGAGGTTCTCGAGGGCCGGATCGAGCCCGGTCGAGTCTTCGACCGCCTCGTCGACCTCGACGGAGCTCCGGACGGCTACCGCGCGATGAACGAACGTGAGGCGATCAAGGTCATGGTGAAGCCATGAGGATGATCGCGCTGCTGCCCATCAAGATCCGTACGTCTCGAACATGCACTGCGGACCGTTCGTCTGAGCCTCGTCGTGAGGCCGTCGTGGCCTTCCTGCCTGAGGCCTGCAGATCGTTTTCGACCTGAGAGCACGAGGAGATCCCATGAACATTCAGAGAATCGGCACGCAGTCCTCCAGCGTCGGGCCGACCGAGTGGTTCACCGGCGCGGTTCGTATCGACCCCCTGTTTCGGGCTCCCGACCCGGCGCGCGTCGGTGGTGCGAGCGTCACGTTCGAGCCAGGCGCTCGGACCGCATGGCACACGCACCCGCTGGGGCAGACTCTCATCGTGACCTTCGGCTGCGGACGCGTTCAGCGCTGGGGTGGGCCGATCGAGGAAATCCGTCCCGGTGATGTCGTGTGGTTCGCTCCTGGAGAGAAGCATTGGCACGGCGCTGGCCCGACCACGGCCATGACGCATGTCGCCATCCAGGAGCAGCTCGACGGGACGGCGGTCGAATGGCTGGAAAAGGTCAGCGACGAGCAGTATCAGCCCGGATCAACGACCTAGTGGAGGGTGCGCAAGTGCCACACGTCATCGTCAAGCTCTGGCCCGGCAAGTCGGAGGAGAAGAAGTCCCGGCTCGCGGAAGCAATCGTACGGGACGTCATGGAGGTCCTGGACTACGGGGAGGAATCCGTCTCGGTGGCCATAGAGGAGATCGCCCCCGAGGACTGGGCCCGGAAGGTGTACCAGCCCGACATCGCTGCGAACGCGAAGCGTCTCTACAAGGCCCCCGGCTACAAGATGTGAGCCCGCATGCGCGGTCGTTCAGGGAGCAGCTGCGGCTCGCCCGGCGATCGTCCCCGACGACC
>QHSR01000330.1:2658-3590 GCA_003221635.1 Candidatus Rokuibacteriota bacterium
CCGCCGTCAGCGGAACCAGACTCAGGATGATCAAGACCACGGCGATGACGGACCAGGACGAGACGTGCAGGACAATCAGCAGCGCTCCCGGCAAATGGGCCTTCCGCCAAGTGCGCCCGCGAACATGGCGAGCGGTGAGAGGATCCTCCGCCCCGCCTTCGAGGACGATCCGCCCGCGGCACCTGCAGGCAAGGAAGCCGGTCTGCCCGCCACGCGCAGCGAAGAGGAATGGACGCTCGAACTGCTCGAGCGCGGAGTGATCGTTCACCCGGGCCACTTCTACGATTTCCCGTTCGGTCCGCTGATCGTCGTCAGCCTCATCCAGACTAGCGAGGCGTTCAAGCGGGAGCCCGAACGCCTCGAGGCGCTGCTCGCCGAGAAGTGACCGGCCACGTCGCACGCCCGCCGCGGCGGGCGCTCGCTAGCATCCCCCTGCTCGCCCACGCCCGATCACAGCGTCATCCCAACTTGCCATTGGTGTCCTTACTTAGACCAGGGCGGAACCACGCCGTTGCTGCGCGCGTACCCGATCGACTGCCCCAGATGCTCGTGTTGATCTGCGAGAATCAGCATCAGCGCGCTCTGCTTCGTCATGTCTCTTCCGAACAGTTTCACCGGCGCCTGCAGGACGTCATCGGAAAGTGCCGCAATCGCTTTTTGCAGATTGAGGTAAGAAGCCTTCAGAGCTTCCTGCATGTTCTCCGGATCAGTGATGGGCGCGGGCGATGCCCCAGTATTCGGTGTGCCCGAAAGCACGCCGGCGAGCAGGCCGTTCTCTTTAACGATCAGGTTGAAGACGTCGGCGACGGAGCGAACGCCCTGGGCGGGCTTCCAGTCGTACTTGCCCGACATAACGCGCGCGAGTCCGGTGAATTTGTCGGAAAGCGTTCCGGCATCTTTTGCGAAGGCGGCCTGCAATCCTGCCGGCTGCG
>QHSR01000253.1 GCA_003221635.1 Candidatus Rokuibacteriota bacterium
AGCTCGATCTCGGCGAACCAGGTGATGCCGGCCTCGCGGACGAAGCCCACGATGAGCGCCCCGACGAGGGCGCCCTCGAGGCTCCCGAGCCCGCCGATGACGACGACGATGAACGCCAGGACCAGCGCGTCCACGCCCATGCCGAGCACGGCCGACTGGCTCGGCACGATGATGGCGCCGCCCAGCCCCGCCATGAAGCAGCCGAGCGTGAACGCCTGGATGTACACCCGGTTCACGTTGACCCCGAGGGCGGACGCCATCCGCATGTTCTGCGACGTCGCGCGGAGGACGATACCGAACCGCGTCTTGTAGATGAACGCCCAGAGGAAAAACGCGGCCAGGATCCCGACTCCGATCACGAGGAAGTTGTAGGTCGGGTACAGCGAGTCGCCGATCGTCACGCTGCCGAAGTTCTCGAAGACCTCGCTGGCCGAGAGCGGGTACGGCCCCCAGATGAAGCGCATGAGATCCTCGAGGATCATGAGGAGGCCGAAGGTGCAGAGCAGCTGGTATTCCTCGGCGCGCTTGTAGAAGGGCCGGAGCAGCGTCGGCTCGAGGACCGCGCCGAGGACCGCCGCCGCGAGCGCGCCGGCCGGCAGGAGCACGAGCAGCACGGTCACCGGCGCCCCGGCCGCGGCGGTGCCGATCGCCCAGGCCGTCACGTACGCGCCGAAGGCGTAGAGGTTGCCGTGCGCGAGGTTCACGATCCGCATGACACCGTAGATGAGGCTGAGGCCGCCGGCGATCAGGAAGAGGACCGACGCGTAGAGAAGCGAGTTGAGGAGGTGGATCAGGAGGACGTCCATCAGTCGGCCACGCGGTACGGGATCACCTTCACCTCGGCGTTCATCGAGTTTCCGTTCAGCGCCAGCGCCAGCAGAACGCGGTACGCGCCCGGCGGCAGCTTGCCCTTGAGATCCACGATCAGCCGGCCGCCCTGCACCTCCTGCGTCCGGCCCGTCAGGACCACCTCGTCCGCGGCGCTGACCACCGTCCAGTGCGCCGCGAGCGTATCCCGGGCCTTTTCGCCGGTGGGCTCGAGGCGCAGCGGCTCCCGGACGATCTTATACGACCGCTCGAATTTCGTGAGCGTTTGCGCCTCGACCTGGAGCTCGAGGCGGTCCCCTCGCCGCTCGAGCCCGGCCACCCACGCGCGAAGGGGTAGGGCGTAGCGGTCGAACGAGCCGACGACGTTCGGGTACGAGAGGTCGCGGAACACCGCCAGAACCGCGGAGTCGCCCGACCACTTCTGAAGCCGGTAGGGCCCGCTCGTCACGAGCCAGTGGCCGTGCTGGCGCCGGAAGCGCCGGAGCGCGGCCCACCGCTGACGGGCCTGCTCGACCGTCACGAGCCCCCGGAGCGGCTCGGGCACGTACGCCCGGCGCTCGAAGCCCTCGGCGATCCCGGCGAGGGCGTCGCCGAGCTTCCGGTCCCGCGCCAGGTCGAGCCACGCGACGCCGCGGCGGCGGGCTTCGTCCTCCGAGAACGCCCCGAGGCCGCGGCTCACCGCTTCTTCCATCAGGACCAGAAGCTGCCAGGGGACCGGGCTCCACGGCGGGGCAATGGCCGGCGCCTCGGCGGCCTCGGCGGCATGACGGAGGTACACCTCGACGACCGGCGTCTCGAGGAACACGTGCAGATCACCGAAGTCCCTGACCTCGGTGTCGACCTTCACCACGCGCACGGCGGCGAGCCACTCGCGCAGGAGCGCGGTCGCCCGGTCCACCTGCTGGTCCTTCGCGCTCCAGCGCCGGGCGAAGACGTACGGGTAGACGAGGTCGGCGACGGTCATCTTCGTCTCGTCGTGGAACTTCGAGAGCGCGACGCGGTAGGTGACGCGTTGCTGAGCGACCATGCCCGGCGCCGCGGCGCGTAGCGCGCCCGTCGACGGCTCGGGCACGAGGGCGTCGCGCGGCACCTCGACAGGCCCGGAAACCTCCACGGCGCGCGCGCGGTTCGACAACCAGCCGCCTCCGTACGGCTCGGGAAGCATCGCCGCATCGCCAAGCGCCGACCAGACGAGCCCACCCGTCTCGTCGCTGAAGCCCGCGATCGGGTTCCACGCCGCCGCGGGACGCGCCGCCGCCGCGACGCGCAGCCAGCCGTTCCACGGGAAATCCTTCAGCTTCACGGTCCGGAAGAAGATCGCGGAGCCGAGACCCGTCTGCGAGTCGTAGCCGACGTTCTCCACGCCCTCCGAGTAGTCGTCGCCGACCGCCTCGCGCCGGACCGCGTATCCGAGGGGCACGCGCTCGCAGCCTCGCGTCAGAAGCGAGACCAAACGACGCTCGAGATTGAGGCGCTCGGTGGCGCTCGCGTAGCCGCCCCGCACGCGGCGGGCGAACGTCTCTTCGATCGCGCTCCGCCCGCCCGCATCGGTGACGCCGCGCGCATACACGAGGTGGGCGTGGAACCAGCCCTCTTTCAGCCAGGGCGGACCCGTCCAGCCGTTGAGCCGCGTGACCTCGTCGCGAAGGAGCCCCGACAGCGGGATCTCTTCGAGCGTCGCGTCCCATTCGCCGCCCGCCGCTCGCCACAGTGGGCTCGCCGGAAGCGCAGCGAGGCCGCCCCCCGGACGGATCCTGAGCGCTGGCCCCGCAGCAACCCCGGCGGTCACGCGCGCCTTCGCCGCCTCGACGAGGTCGCCGTGATGCACGTAGTCGTCGTGCCAGGGGGTGATGGGATACGGGTGGACGGTGTACTCGGCCTTCGTCGTGGCGAGCGCGGACGCCAGTCGTGCGGCGGCGACGCAGCGATCGCGTGCATCGACGAACGCCCGGCTCGCGGGGTTGAACGTGAGAACGACGAACGAGCGGAGCGACTCCACCCAGGCGAGCTGCGCCGCGCCCTTCGGCGCAGCCAGTGGGCCCACGTAGGCGTGGATCCCCTTTCTCGCGAACAGCCGCGGCGCCGCCGACGACTCGGCGAACCCCAGCGTGATCTCTTGAGGATAGAACGACGGATAATACGGGATCTCGTGCCCCACCCCCGGCCGAACGCTAAGCCTTGACGACCGGCCAGGTCTTGTCGATCCAGGTGTACGTCGAGGTCGGCTCTCCCTTGGGCCATCCGGGAGGCGCCGTGATGTTGCGGATCGGGATCGTGATGATGCGGGTCGGGTCCAGGATCGGGAACGGGTACTCCGGCACGTTCTTGCTGAAGCCGGTCACCGCGTCCTTGTAACCCTGGTGGTTGTCCGGGCGGATGTAGACGTAGCCACCGGGACCCGCCATCATCATGCCTTCGAGCAGCGTGATGATCGCGTCGTCGTCGGGCCAGCCACCGCCGATCCTGTTGGCCTTCTCGATGGCCGACTTCAGCATGTGCGTGGCCATGTATCCGCCCTCGGCCTGCAAGTTCGGGTACTCGTTGAAGCGCGCGTGGTACTTCTCCCCGAAGGTCTTGTTGAGCGGCCACTTGTCGCCGCCCGGGTACGTGAAATGATAGTTCGAGTGCACGCCCGCCAGAACGCCCTCGGGGTGGTCCTTGCCGAGCGCGTGCGGCGCGACGCCGAAGGCGATCGTGCTGGCGAACTTCGCCTTCTGGAACATGCCGTAGCGCAGCGCCTGCTTGTACATGGCGACGTAGTCCCCACCCCACACCGACGACACGATCAGGTCGGGCTTCGCCGCGATCGCCTCCGTGATGTGCGAGGCGAAGTCGGTGGTGCCGAGCTTCGGCCAGCCTTCCGAGACCACTTCGGATTGCGGCATCAGCTTCTTCATGACGACCTTCACGTGGTCGAAGGCGTTCCGCCCATAGGAGTAGTCCGGATGGATGTGGGCGACCCGCTTGGTCTTGGGCCAGGTCTGGGCGATGCCGAGCGCGCAGGTCACGCCGTCAGCCGACTGCATGTTGGTGATGCGGAAGATGTAGTGTGGGTTCGGCACGGCCTTGTCGAAGAGGAAGTCGGTGCAGCCGTCGACGAAGATCGTGAGGAGCTTCAGCTCCTCGGCGACGGGACCGAGCGCCGGCGTGTTGCCGCTCGAGGTGATGCCGCAGAAGAAGTCGATGTTCTCGGAGAGCTTCAGGCGCCGGAGCTCCTTGACGTTCGCGTCGGTGCCGGCGTTCTCGTCGGCCTTGAGGAGCTCGATCTTCCGCTTGCCCAGGAGCCCGCCCGCCGCGTTGATCTCCTCGCACCGCGGCCGGCCCGGTGAAGAACGTCATGTGACCGATCCGGTAGGGCTTGTCGGGGATGTTGCCCTTCGGCTTGTCCTGCGCGTGAGCGACCCCCACGAGGGGAATGGCCGCTCCAGTCGATGCGAGCGCGGCGCCGACGCTGACGCCGAGAGTGCCTAGAAAGTCCCGCCGATTCACTTCGCCTGCCATGGTGATCCCTCCATTGGGTCGACGCCTCTCGGGTGGGCGTGGTGCTTCACGCGTTGAGCTAAAACCCTGGGCGCGCGAATGTCAAGAAACGCAGCTCAGGCTCCGCCGCCTCTGTAACCTATAATCAGTGGTCAACGGACTCCGTTCCCGGCCTGACGAAATGGTGGCGCGACTGGTCCGAGCCGTGATGGCCACGCTGCGGGGCATCGGCGCCGCTGTGCGGGCGCGCCCCGGGACGGCGCTCGCGGTCGTCGGTGGCGTCCTCGCCCTCCACGTGTTTCTGCCGCCGCTGGTGCTGACGGTCACCCGCACGCCGTGGACCTACTTCGCCTTCAATCCGTGGCTCGCGCGGCTGCCGGACTATCTGGTCTCCAGCGTGCCGCTCGAGCAGAAGCTCGACTTTCTCTCCCGGGTCGCGCTCTTCTGGTTCACGGCGGACGGTCCGTACGGGTTCCCGGAGTGGGGCTTTGCCGTCGACACGATGGACCTCGCGCGCTTCCTCGCGATGTCGCTCCTGGTCGGCGCGTACTTCGCGCTCGTGCTCTATCGGCGCGAGCAGGGGCGCCTGGCCGGCTGGCGGGCAGGCACGAGCCGCGCCAGCGGAATCGTCGGCGCGTGTGCGGGAGTGCTCGGGCTCTCGACGGGCCCGTGCAGCGTGGTGGGCTGCGGCGCGCCGGTGCTCCCGGTCGTCGGTCTCGTCTTCGCCGGCCTCTCGAGCGGCACGCTCGCCCTGCTCTCCGGCGCGTCGCGCCTCCTGAGCGCGGTCGTCCTCGTCGCGCTGCCCCTGGTCGTCGCCTGGCTCGGCTGGCAGGCCGGCTCCGACGACTAGACCTTTTCAGGACTTCCGGGACGTCTTGGAAAAAAACGTGCCCATCAGCGGGCGCAGGTCACGGCGGCCGCACTGGGGACACTTCGCCTCGCTCTTCTCGCGCTCGCTGATGGACAGGGTCAGCGACACTTCCTTCTGGCACGTGTCACAGAAGAACTCGTAGAGAGGCATGATCCGTCCTCCTCTCGACGTCGAAGGCCGACGTGATGGGTCAGCTCAGGTTGACGACGACGGACTTCACCTCCGTGTATTCTGCGATCCCCTCGTGGCCCCCTTCGCGCCCGAGACCGGATTCCTTGAAGCCGCCGAACGGGATCTCGTGGGTGTAGCCGGTGGCGTCGTTGGCCCCGACGAGGCCGTACTCGAGCTGCTCGGCCACGCGGACGAGCCGGGTCAGATCGCGCGTATAGAAATAGGCGGCCAGCCCGTACGTGGTCGCGTTGGCGCGCCGGATCACCTCTTCCTCCGTGTCGAAGACGAGGATCGGCGCCGCCGGTCCGAAGATCTCCTCCTGCGCGATCGCCATGTCGTCGGTCACGTCGACCAGCACGGCGGGCGCATAGAAGAATCCCTTGGCGTACGAGTCGCCGTTGAGGTACTGGCCACCGGTCACGAGCTTCGCGCCGTGCTTGACCGCGTCCTCGACCAGCGAGTGCACCTTCGCCCGCGTCTCCTCGTTGATCAGGGGGCCGATCTGCGCGCCCGGCTCGAAGCCCGGGGCCACCTTCAGCCGCTTGACCGCCTCGATGAACGCCGGGACGAAGCGGCCGGCGATCCCGCGCTGGACGTAGATGCGGTTCGCGCAGATGCACGACTGTCCGCCCACGCGCAGGAACTTCATCGCCACCGCCCCCTCGAGGGCCGGCTGGAAGTCGGCGTCGTCGAACACGATGAAGGGCGCGTTGCCGCCGAGCTCGAACGAGAGCCGCGTGACCTGCTTGGCCGCGGCTTGCATGATCCCCTTGCCCACCTCGGTGGAGCCGGTGAAGCCGATCTTGCGGATCAATGGATGCGTGAGCAGCTGCGCGCCGACGAGCCGCGAGCGATTGGTGGTGAGGACGTTGAACACGCCGGGCGGCAGCCCCGCGACCTCGGTGATCCGCGCGATGGCGAGCGCGGTCAGCGGCGTGGCCGAGGCCGGCTTGAGCACGACGCTGCAACCGGCGGCCAGAGCCGGCGCGATCTTGCGGGTCACCATCGTCGCGGGAAAGTTCCACGGCGTCACCGCGGCGACGGGTCCGATCGGCTGGCGGAACACCCAGTACCGCTTCCCGGGCTGGGGCGACGGGATCCACTCGCCGCTCACCCGGCGCGCCTCCTCGGCGAACCAGCCGAAGTAGCCGAGCGAGAACTGGACTTCCTTCCTCGCCTCTTCGAAGGGCTTGCCATTCTCGAGTGTCACGAGCCGCGCCAGCTCGTCCCGCCGCTCCTCCATGAGCGCCTGGATCTTGAGGAGGATGCGGCCGCGGTCCTTGGGCACCATCTGCGACCACGCGCTGAACGACGCATGCGCGGCCGTGACCGCGCGCTGGATCTCCGGCCCGGCGCCGTTCGCGACCTTCGCGACGACGGTGCCGTCGGCGGGGTTCGTGACATCGAAGGTGGCTCCGCCATCGGCGAGCACCCACTCGCCGTTGATGTACATGCGTTCGCCGTCTGCCATGCGTGGTTCCTCCGTTTCGCTGGTGGGGCCTCGTTCGCCCCGGCGAGGCGAGAGCCTACGCCGGCACGCTACCCCGCGCTAGACGCGCTGCGCCAAGCCGTGGAGGTGACGCGCCGTGTCGCCGGCTCGGGCGCGCGCGAGCGTGTCAGGTCATGGAGACCGGGTTCGCCTGGAGGTGGCTCACGAGCCAGCGCACGGCACGCAGGAGCTGGCCGTCGCGGTGCCGTGCGCCGACGAGCTGGACGCCGAGCGGCAGACCGTTTGCGCCCTGCATGAGCGGCACGCTGAGCGCCGGCATGCCGCAGAGCGTCCACAGCGCACAGAAGGCCGGATCCCCGGTCGACTCGAGTCCCGCCGGCGCCGTGCCGAAGGCGGCAGGCGTCAGGATCGCGTCATAGCGCTGCTCGAACAGCTCGGTCAGGCTCGCGGCGAGCTCGGGAATGCTCGCGCGGGCGCCGAGGTAGTCGACGGCGCGGACGGCGCGGCCGTGCTCGATCCGCGAACGCAGCGCGGGCGACAGCTTGTCGCGTCCGTTGTCCCACTCTCGGCGGAGACTGATCGCCATCTCCGCGCCACCGATGGCGCGCTGCCATTCGAGCACCTCGTCGATCGAGACGACGAGCTCGATTTCCTCGACGCGACCGCCGAGGTGGTCCACCAGCTCCTCGAACGCCTCCCGGGCGTCGGGGTCGACGCGATCCCAGAGCGGCGTCTTCAGGAAGGCAAACATGGGCGTCAGCGGGGGCTCCTGGGCGGCCACGTCTCGGTACGGAACGCGGGCGCGTGGTCGCGAGTCCGGGTCCCGCTCGTCGTGAGCCGCGAGCTCTCCGAGCAGCAGCGCGATGTCCTCGAGCGAGCGCGCGAACAGGCCGACGTGGTCGAGCGTGCGCGAGAGCTGGAACATGCCGTGCCGCGGCACCAGTCCGTGGGTCGGCTTGAAGCCGAAGACTCCGCAGTACGAGGCCGGCCGGATCGTCGAGCCGGTGGTCTGGCTGCCGAGCGCCAGCGGCACCATCCCCGCGGCGACCGCCGCGGCCGACCCGCTCGACGACCCGCCCGGCGTGTGCGCGGGGTTGTGCGGGTTCCGCGTTTTCCCGGGGGTGCGAGTGGCGAACTCGGTCGTGACGGTCTTGCCCATGACGATCGCGCCCGCCGCCCGGAGCAGCGACACCACCGAGGCATCACGGGACGGCGTACGGCCGGCGTGCAGCACCGAGCCGTTCTCGGTCGGCATGTCGGCGGTGTCGATGATGTCCTTGATCCCCACCGGCACCCCATGCAGCGCTCCGGTGGGCTGCCCGGACATCCGGTACTCGTCGGCGGCGCGCGCCTGGGCCAGCGCGTGCTCCGGATCGAGGAACGCCCACGCCTGGATCTGCCCGTCGACCTCACGCACGCACGCCAAACACGCCTGCACGAGCTCGACCGACGTGATGACCCCGTCGCGGATCATCCGCGCCCCCTCCACCGCCCCCACCCAATGAAGATTCGTCAGATCCATCGCCTCCAGAGATTATCACTACAGGCACTTGCCCAGCCGCGCTCGAGCGCGGGCTTCGCCCGCGCAATCCTGATCTGGGGGAGGCTCGGAGGGGGCCGTCGAGGCCCCCTTCGATCAGGACGGGGGACGAAGTCCCCCTCCGGGTCATTTCCCGTACAGGAACTCGGGGAGCCAGAGGGTCATGCCGGGCCAGATGTACATGAACACGAGGCAGATACAGACGATGATCATGTACGGCATCATTCCCGCGAAGATCTGGTTCAGCGTCACGTGCTTGGGCGACACGCCTTTCAGGTAGAACGCCGACATCGCCACCGGCGGCGACAGGAAGGCCGCCTGGAGATTCACCGCGACCATGGTGCCGAAGAGGATCGGGTCGACGTTGAAGTGGCTCAGCAAGGGGATGAAGATCGGGCAGAAGATCACGATGATCTCGGTCCACTCGAGCGGCCAGCCGAGCAGGAAGATGATCAGCTGCGCCACGAACTGGAAGCCCAGCGGCGACAGGTTGAGACTCAGCACCCAGCGCTCGATCAGCCCCTGGCCACCGTGCAGCGCGAACACGGCGGAGAACAGCGCCGAGCCGACGAAGAGCCAGCACACCATCGCGGTCGTCTTCGCCGTCAGGAACGTCGACTCTTTGACGTTGCGCCGGAGCTCGGGTGAGGTCCTGAGATACCAGAGGCCGGGCACGACCGTGCCCAGGAGCGTCCCGCTGATCGACCCCGCCACCAGCAGCGACGCGAAGTCCTCGCCCTCGTACACGCCGAGCACGATGCCGACGACGAACCCGACCAGGCTCCACCACAGCACCGGGCGCATGAACCGGGACATCACGGCGAGGTACAGCGCGCCGAGCGCGCCGATCGCCGCCGATTCCGTCGCGGTGCAGATGCCGAACAGGATCACCGCGAGCACGACGACGGTGAGGACGCCGAGCGGCACCACCGACACGCACAACTCCTTCAGGATCTCAAGCTGCTCGCCATCCATCCGCCAGAAGTACACGAGGAGCAGGAGCGTCGAGACCGCGGCCAGCCCCCAGAACCACGGATAGAAGTGCTCGGGTATCTTGCCCGCGGTCGTCGTCGTCCGTTCCATGAACGAGGTCACTTCCTGCGGCGGCCCGTCCGGCTTGGCGGCGCTGTCGGAGTCTGTGGCCTCGCCGGCAAGGCCCACCTCCTGCGGCTTGTCCTCGGCGGGTGCCGGTGCCGCGGCCAGAGGAGCCGTCGGTGCCGCCGCGACGGCCGGGGGCTTCGCGGTCGCGGCCGCCTCCGGCGCGTTGTAGACGGTGACGTACCACCACGTCGCGCCGAAGGTGCCGACGGTCAGCAGCACCGGCACCGACAGCACGAGCAGGTTCTTGGCGATCGCGCCATAGCCCGCTGGCACGCCGCTCTCCGTGCGGGCGCCGCGCACGATGCTCGGGCGGAAGCCGGCGGCGATGAGCCCCGGGACCACGCTCCGGGAGCCACCCTGCAGCCGCTGGAGATATTCCGGCACCGCGACGCGATACTGGTCGGGCGCGAGCTTGGGCGCGATCTTCGGGTTGATGATGGCCCAGCCGAGGATGTAGACGAGGTAGAGGAACGTGAGGAAGAAGCCCGGCAGCATCGCCGCCGCGTAGAGCTTGACAATCGACTGCCCGGCCACCGCGGCGTAGACGATCAGCATGACCGAGGGCGGGATCAGGATGCCGAGCGTCCCGCCGGCCGTGATCGCGCCGGACGCCAGCTTCACGTCGTAGCCCGCGTTCAGCATCGGCCGCATCGCAATCACGCCCATGAGGACGACGACCGCGCCGACGATCCCGGAGGCGATGCCCCAGAACGCGCACACCAAGAGGGTGGTCACCGCCAGCGACGCCGGGACGCGGCGGAATGCGAGCTGCACGCTGTGAAACATCCGATCGACCAGCGCGGCCCGCTCCATGATGTAGCCCATGAAGACGAACAGCGGGATCGACAGGAGGGTGTCGTTCGTCATCACCCCGTACGTCCGCTGCACGATCAGGTCGAAGATCCGGTTGTCGTACCAGTGCTGCCCAGGGTTCCAGAACGCGATGAAGCCGAACACCATCCCGAGGCCCATCAGCGTGAACGCGGTCGGGAAGCCCATCATGATCGCGACCACGATGAGGCAGAGCATCGTGAGGCCGAGGTAGGGGTCGCTCACGGGCTCCGGCTCTGACGTCCGGTCTCGTCCACCACGGTGCGGTGGCGTGCGGCCTCGTCGATCGCGTGCGCGCCTTCCATGGCCGCGCGGCGCGACTCCTCGTCCACGAACTCGCTGCGCCCGAGCTGGGTCTCGATGACGTCGATCTCCTCGACGTCCTCGAGGCGTGACGGCCAGGCACCGGTGCGCAGACACTCGATGCACCGGACGATCTCGGCCAGCCCCTGGAGCATGACCAGCACGCCCGCGAGGGGGATCACGGTCTTGAAGTGGTAGACGGGCGGGCCCTCGGCGGTCACCGTCGAGTGCTCGCCGATGCGCCAGGAGAGCGCCGCGTAATCGTACCCCGCGTAGATGAGCCCCAGGATACCCGGGATGAAAAACAGGAAGTAGAGGGTGAGGTCGAGCGCCGCCTGTCCGCGCGGCTTCATGTAGATGTAGACGAAGTCGGCCCGGACGTGACCGGCGGCCGCCAGCGTGTACGCGCCGCACATCATGAACAGCGTGCCGTACAGCATGCTGTTGAAGTCGAAGATCCAGGCGGTCGGGGCGTTGAGGATGTAACGCTTGAAGACCTCGATAGAGACCACGAACGTCAGAACCATGATCAGCCACGCGAAGGCCTTGCCCGTCCCGTAGCTGACCAGGTCGACCGTGCGGAGCAGACGCTGCGCGTTCATCAGGACGCGAACGCGGCCAGCCATCCGGCGAACACCGGATAGCTGGCCTGCCGAGGCTCGGACACGGAGAGCCTAGCTCTTCTTGGCCGCCGGCTTGCCGAAGTAGTGGTTATACGCCATGCGGCGACTGACGTTGGTGTCGAGATCCCATTTGACGGCCCGCGCGGCGAAGGCCTTCTGCGACTCGGCGATCTCCTTGAACATCGGGTTGTCCGACGCCTTCTTGTCCGCGACGGCGTCATAGATCTCGAGCTGCTTCTGCAGGACGGACGGCGGCGTGATGAAGAACCGCACCTTGTCCTTGGCCTGCAGCTCGATGTAGTCCTTCGAGTAGCGATCGATCGACTTCCACGACATGTCGGCCGAGGCGGCCTCGACCGCGTTCTCGATGATCGCCTTCATCTTGTCGGGGAGCGCGTCGAACCTGGTCTTGTTGAACGTGATCTCGAGCTGCTCAGCGTTCTGGTGGTAACTCTGCAGCATGCAGATCTTCGAGACATCGGCGAAGCCGAGGATGCGGTCGGACGTCGCGTTGTTGAACTCGGCGGCGTCGATGAGCCCGCGGTCCAGGGCCGGAACGATCTCGCCGCCGGGCAGCGCGTTGACCGCCGCGCCCATGCCCTGGAACACGTCGATCGAGATGCCGACCGTGCGGAACTTGAGCCCCTTGAAATCGTCGGGCTTCGTGATCTGCTTCTTGTACCAGCCGAGCGGCTGCGTCGCCATCGGGCCATAGGGGAAGGACACGACGTTCGCCCCGATGGAGGCGTAGAGCTTGTTGAGGAGTTGCTTGCCCCCGCCGTACTTGTGCCAGGACAGCAGCATGTTGGCGTCCATGCCGTAGCCGGGGCCCGACCCCCAGAGCGCCAGCGCCGTCTGCTTGCCGTAGTGGTACACCAGCACGCCGTGGCCGCCGTCGAGCGTGCCCTTCGACACGGCATCGAGCAGGCCGAACGCCGGCACCACCGCGCCCGCCGGCAGCACCTCGATCTTGAGGTCACCGCCGGTCATGTCGTTGACCTTCTTGGCGAAGTCCAGCGCGTACTCGTGGAAGATGTCCTTCTGCGGCCACGTGCTCTGCCAGCGCATCGAGATCGGGCCCTGGGCTTTGGCGACCATCGGCAAGCCGAGCGTCGCGGCGCCCGTCGCGGCCAGCGCCGCGCCCCTCAGGAACGTGCGGCGCGGGCTCTCGGTGACCGTTCGGGAATCGTTCATGGAGCACCTCCTCCGAATCAGTGGCTTGAAGTGTTCGGCCGTGGCCGGTGGATCATCCGAGGACAGGGTTGAGTCGATCGCTTCGTGGTCGGACCACCGCTCTCACGCTATGCGAGCCGTGCGGGGCCTGTCAACAAAAGAAGCACCCCGTTGCGCTCACGGGGCCCGGCGGCGCCGCATCATGGCGCCCGCAGCGTCACCGACAGTCGGCTGCCGCCCCGCCGGATCGTCAGCCGGAGCGGCGCCTCGAGGCTCACGTCGGCCATGGCCTCGCGCAGCGCCTCGCGTGTCGCGACCGCCTGCTCGTTGACCTCGAGGACGACGTCGCTCACCTCGAGCCCTGCCCGTTCTGCCGCGCTCCGTCGGACGACCACGGAGATGGTGGGCGCGGCGGACCCGGCGGGCTCGGGCTCCCGCACGAGAAACCCGAACTCGGCCGCGATTCGTTCCCCGAGCACCGGCCGCGGCATCGCCGCGAGGCGCACGTCCACGCGCTTGCGCCCCTCGGCTCGCAGAATCGTCAAGTGCACGTCCTGCCCGGCGCCCGCCCCGCCGATCAGGCGCTGGAGAAGCCGGGTATCGGTCACCGGACGCTCGTCGAAAGCCACCACCAGGTCGCCGTTCTTGAGCCCGGCCCTCTCGGCGGGCGTCCCCTCCATCACCTCGACGACGACCACGCCGAACCCCTCGCGAATGCCGTGCCGCTTCGCGATGTCGTCCATCTCCTGCTCGGCCAGATCCCGGATGCGCACCCCCATCCAGGCCCACGGTGCCGCGTCCACCGCCGACGCCACCAGGATCACGCCCAGCGACGCCACAAGAAACGCGCGAGCGAGCGACAGCGCCCACTGGCGCCGCCACATCACTCGCGGCCTTCGCGGAGCTGGTTCACGAGCTGCTCGAGTACCTGGCCGAGGCGGTCGAGGCGACGCGCCACGTCCAACGTCTCCAGCAATTCCTGGCGGAGATCCGCGTCGGGCACCACCGCCGCGGCGATCCGGTCGGCGATCACCCCGGGGAGCTGGCCCGCCGCCAGGGCCGTGTCCAGCAGATCGGACGGACGATCCAGGGCGCGCAGCAGGCGGCCGCACGCGTCCCGGATACGGGCGAGCGCGGCCGACACGTCGGTCGTCGGCGCGACGTCCTCGAGCGGCTGCGCCGTGACGATGCGGTAGAGCGTGTCGCTCGGCCGCTCGCTCTCGATACGGACGCGCCATTCGCCCTTCACGAGAATGTTGTAGCGGCCCGTGGCCAGACGCTCCCAGCTCACGATCTCGCCGGCCCCCGTCACCGCGTGCACGGCCGGCTTGCCGGTGTAGCCTGCCTCGAAGCCCGGCTTGAGCTTCACGATCGCGAGCCGCCGATCGCGCGCCAGCGCATCCATCACCATCGCGCGGTAGCGCGCCTCGAAGACGTGCAACGGCAGGAGCGTGTGGGGGAAGAACGTGACATCGGGGAGCGGGAAGATCGGCAGGATCAGGGGCGGCACGCTGTCCCTCGCCCTCGATCAGCCGATCTTCGGCAGCGGCCTGAGCACAGCGAGCTCGTCCACCCGCCGGCGCACGGCCGCCGCCAGCTCGCGGAAGATACCCGCCTGGGGCGAGTCGGGCCGGCGAAGCGTGATCGGCGTCCCCTCGTCGCCGGCGAGCCGGGTCTCCGGATCGAGCGGGACCTGCGCCAGCAGCGGTACGCCGTACTCGGTCACGAGACGCTGGCCGCCCCCTTCGCCGAAGATCGCGTAGCGGTGTCCGGTGTCGGGTGCGAGAAAGTAGCTCATGTTCTCGACGATGCCGAGGATCGGCACGTTGAGCTTCTGAAACATCCCGATCGCCTTGCGCACGTCGAGCAGCGCCACCTCTTGCGGGGTCGTCACCATCACGACGCCAGACAGCGGGATGACCTGCGAGAGCGAGAGCTGCGCGTCGCCGGTCCCGGGCGGCATGTCGAAGACGAGGTAATCCAGAGCGCCCCACATGACGTCCTTCAGCATCTGCTGGATGAACGAGTGGATCATGGGGCCGCGCCAGACGAGCGGCTCCCGCTCGTTCACGAGCAGCCCGATCGACATCATCTTCAGACCGTGCACCTCGACCGGGATGATCCGGTTCTCGAACATGCCCGGGCGTCCGCGCGAGCCCAGCATGAGGGGGATGTCGGGGCCGTAGACATCGGAGTCGATGATGCCGACCGCGGCGCCCGACTGGCGCAGCGCCACCGCGAGGTTCACGCTGACCGTGGATTTGCCGACCCCTCCTTTCCCCGACGACACCGCGACCGTGTGCTTCACCTCGGGGATGAAGTCGGCGGACCGCTCCGGGCCCGGCGCGTGGGCGTGAGCCGCCGGCTGCGCCGGCCGCGCGCTCGGCGAGCCCCCCATCTTGACCTGCACCTTCGACACGCCCGGGACCCGGCCCACGGCTCGCGAGGCCATGCTGTGCATGGTGGCCTTCGAGGCCGGTGACTGGGTCGTGAAGGCCAGCGTGAAGTTGACCTGCGAGTCGGCGATGGTCAGGTCGCGGATGAGCCCGAGCGAGACGATGTCCTGCTGCTGCTCCGGATCCTTGACCCCCCGGAGGGCGTCGAGCACCGCCTGTTCGGTCACCATATACCCGGACTATACAGGAAATGCCGACGCCCGCACCGCGTCTATCTCCCCGCGAAATCTTGCACTCTCGCCTTCGACCTGCTACAAAAAGCGGGTGATTCCTCCAGAGGAATTCCGTCGCGTCCTCGGCCATTTCGCCTCGGGCGTCACCGTCATCACCGCCTGCGACAAGGACGGCCGCCCGACAGGGCTCACCGCCAGCGCGTTCACCTCGGTGTCGCTCGAGCCGCCGCTCATCCTGGTGTGCGTGGACCACAAGGCGCAGAGCTATCCGGCGCTGAGCGCGAGCAAGGTGTTCGCGGTCAACATCCTCGGCCTCGAGCAGGAGGCGGTGTCGCGCCGGTTCGCCACCACGAAGATCGACAACAAGTTCGACGGCGTGCCGTTCACGCTGAGCCCGCTCGGGCTGCCGCTGATCGACAACGCGCTCGCCCAGCTCGAGTGCGCGATCGTCAACGTGCATCTCGAAGGCGACCACACGATCTTCGTCGGCCGCGTCGAGCGCTCGTACGCGGGCGACGGCTTGCCGCTGGTCTACTATCGCGGCCGGTACGACCGCCTGTCCGGACCGATGCCATGACGCCCGTTCCGCTGTCGCGTCCGCCGGTCGACGACGAGATCAAGCAGGCCGTGCTGGCGGCGATCGACTCGCGCCAGTACGTCCTGGGTCCGCAGTGCCGGCAGCTCGAAGCCGAGCTGGCGGGCGCCACCGGCGTGACGCACGCCGTGCTGACCAGCTCGGCGACCGCCGCGCTCTGGTTGACGTTGCGGGCGCTCGGCGTCAAGGCGGGCGACGAGATCCTGGTGCCGTCGCACACGGCGTTCCCCACGGTCGAGGCGATCTGCTTCGCGGAGGCGACGCCGGTGTTCGTGGACGCGGACGAGTTCTACACGCTCGACCCCGTCGACGCCGAGGCGAAGGCGACGCCGCGGACGGTCGGAATCGTCCCCGTGCACCTGTACGGCCAGCCGGTGGACCTGGCGGCCGTCCAGGATCTCGCCTCGCGCCTCGGCCTCTGGCTCCTCGAGGACTGCGCCCAGGCGCAGGGCGCCGAGTGGAACGGGCGCCGGGTCGGCAGCTTCGGCCGCGCCGCGGTCTTTTCCTTTTATCCGTCGAAGAACCTGCCCGGCATGGGCGACGGCGGCGCCGTCCTCACCAGCGACGACGAGGTCGCGGCCCGTTGCCGACGGCTGCGGGACCACGGCCGGCTCGACAAGAACGTGCACCGGGAGATCGGCTTCAACCTGCGATTCAACGAGCTGCAGGCCGCGGCGCTGCGAGTGCTGCTGCGGCGGCTCGACGCCATGAACGGCCGCCGACGCGTCCTCGCGGAACGCTACGCGTGCGGGCTCGCCGGGCTGCCGCTGGTCCTGCCCGCCGAGCGCGCCCACGCCCGCCACGTGTACCATCTCTTCGTGGTGCGCACGTCGCGGCGCGCGGCGCTGGCCGCCTTCCTGAAGGAGCGCGGGATCCAGACCGGCGTGCACTATCCGGTCCCGACCCACCGGCAACCCGCCCTCGAGCGGTTCGCACGGTCGCCGCTGGCGCGGACCGAGCGGCTCGTCGACGAGATCCTCACGCTGCCGATGTCGCCCGACCACGCGGACGCGGAGATCGATCGGGTCATCGCGGCGGTGCGCGAATTCTTCGAGCCGCGGTAGCCCTGTGAGCATCCCGACCACGCTCTACCGGCGCCTGTTCGTCTACCTCAGGCCCCACGTGCCGACGCTCCTCTTCGGCACCGCGCTCGCGATCGTGGTCGCCACGATGGAGGGCGCGATCGCGTGGCTCGTGAAGCCCGCCATGGACGACGTCTTCATCCGCCGCGACGTGACGATGCTGAAGATCATTCCGCTGCTGTTCCTGGGCGCGTATATCTGCAAGGGCGTCGGGCGCTACGGCCACTCCTACCTGATGGCGGCGGTCGGCGAGCGCGTGATCGCGGCGCTTCGCCGGGACCTCTACACCCACATCCAGCAGATGCCGCTGTCGTTCTTCACGAGCCGCCACTCGGCGGAGCTGACATCGCGGATCGTGACCGACGTGAACCGGCTGGCGCGCCTCTCGTCGACGGTCATGGTGATGACGATCCGGAACGTCGTGATGGTGGTCGTGCTCACCGCGGTCATGTTCGTCCGGGACTGGCGGCTGGCCCTGATCGCGCTCGTGGTCTTTCCGTTCGTCGGCGTGGCGGTGCGAACGATCGGACGCAAGCTCTACCGGATCAACAAGCGGTCGCAGCGGAAGATCGCCGAGCTGAACGTGCTCTTGCAGGAGGTGCTCTCGGGGACGAAGATCGTCAAGGCGTTCGGGCGCGAGGCGCATGAGGTCGAGCGATTCGACCGCGTCAACCGCGGGTTACTCACCCTCTCCCTGAAGGACCACCGCACCGATCAGCTCACGGAGCCGCTCATGGAGGTGCTGACCGCCTTCGGCATCATGGGCGCCCTCTGGTACGGCGGCCACCAGGTCATCGCCGGCGCGATCACGCCCGGCGATTTCTTCTCGTTCACCGCCGCGGTGGCCCTGCTCTACGGGCCGGTCCGGCAGCTCTCCCGGATCGTCAACACCGTGCAGCAGTCGACCGCCTCCGTCGAGCGCGTCTTCGAGATCCTCGACCTGCCGCCGGCGATCAGCGACCGTCCCGACGCCGTCGCGCTCGACGCGTTCCGCCACGCGATCGCGTTCGAGCAGGTCGGCTTCCGGCACGCGGACTCCGAGGATCTCACACTGCGCAACGTCTCGCTGACGATCCACCGGGGCGAAGTCGTCGCGTTCGTCGGCATGAGCGGCGCCGGCAAGTCGACCCTCATGGATCTCCTGCCGCGCTTCCACGACGTCAGCACCGGGCGGATCACGATCGACGGCCACGACCTCCGCGATGTCACCCAGACCTCGCTGCGCGCCCTGATCGCGCTGGTCACGCAGGAGACGTTCCTCTTCAGCGACTCGATTCTGTACAACATCGCGTACGGACTCCCGGGGGCGCCGTTCGAAGACATCGTCCGGGCCGCCCGTCAGGCGCACGCGGAGGAGTTCATCGCCGGGTGTCCCAACGGCTATCAGACGCTGGTGGGCGAGCGGGGCGTGCGGCTCTCCGGCGGCCAGCGCCAGCGGATCGCCATCGCCCGGGCCTTCTTGAAGAACCCGCCGATTCTCATCCTCGACGAGGCGACCTCGGACCTGGACGCCGAGAGCGAGTTCATGATCCAGCAGGCGCTCGCCGAGCTGATGCGGGGACGCACGGTGCTGGTCATTGCGCATCGGCTCGCCACCGTGCGAAACGCCGACCGCATCGTCGTCGTGCATGAGGGGCGCATCGCGGAAGTCGGAAGCCACAACGAGCTGCTCGCGCGCGACGGCCTCTACCGCCGTCTCTACGCGCTGCAGATGGAAGGAGTCACCAGTTGAGCACGATTGTCGGCAGCGGCACGTACACCTATGAAGTCCACGACGACTGGGCGAAGCTCCCCGACGGCTGGGCGATGCCGGCGGCGGCGGTGACGGTCGACTCGCGCGATCGCGTCTACTGTTTCAACCGCACGCCCGACCACCCGATCGTCGTCTTCGACCGCGAGGGGAACTATCTCTCCTCCTGGGGCGCGGGGCTGTTCGCCTTCCCCCACACGATCCGCGTCGACGCGGACGACAATCTCTGGCTGGTGGATCGTGATCACGGGCAGATGCTGCTCTTCACCAGCGAGGGGACCTTGCTGCGGACCGTGGGTACGCGAGGTCACCGCTCGGACACCGGCGTGAGCCCGCAGGATTTCAGCTCGGCCGCCTATCGGAACGTCACGCACGGCGGCGGCCCCTTCAACCTGCCGACCGATATCGCGCTGACGCCGTCCGGCGAGATGTTCATGACCGACGGCTACGGCAACGCTCGCGTGCACAAGTTCGCCGCCGACGGCACCTACCTCATGTCCTGGGGCGAGCCGGGCACGGGTCCCGGGCAGTTCAATCTGCCTCACGGTGTGTGGATCGACACGCGCGGCCGCGTCCTGGTGTGCGACCGGGAGAACGATCGCGTGCAGGTGTTCAACCAGGAGGGCAAGTTCCTCCACGTCTGGCCCAGCCCGCTCATCGGTCCGGCGGCCTTCTACGTGGACGCCGACGACATCGTCTACATTCCCGAGCACAACGGCGGGCTGGTCAGCGTCTTGACCCTCGAGGGCGAGCGGCTGGCGCAGTGGGGTGAGCCGGGCTTTCGCTCGTGCCACGGCATCTGGGGTGACTCGCGCGGCGACCTCTACGTCGTGCGGCCCGGTGCGTGGGGGCGTCCCCGGCGAGTCGTGAAGTACACGCGCCGGGGCTGACCGCGCGCTCGCGCTCCGCCGACACGGGGCTCAACGACCGAGCGATGCTCAAGGCGAAGAGCAATTGGTCAACCGTCGCCGCCAGGGCGTGCCGCTAGCTTGCGGGCAACGACATAGAGCTTGCGGCCCCGCAGGCCCCCGACATCAGGCGCGCCCGTGATTCGTCCGGTGAGGTCCGTGCACTGAAACTCTCGGTTATCGTACATGCCGAGGACCTGGAATCCGCCAGTCTCGAGCATCTGTTGAACCTCTTCCGGGAAGAGGAGCCGATACTCCGCATAGTCTTCCACATCGGCTCGACCTTCGATGCGCCAGGTCCTGGTGCGCTTGAGAACGCGGGCCGTTCGGTCGAGCTCGTGGAGAGACACCGACGTGGCTTTGAACTCGGGCGCGTCCACGCGCCCCTCGATGCGCTTCTCGAAACCGTCGGCCTCCAGATAGGTGCGTGCATTGAGCGGGTCCACCACGAGGAGCGTCCCGCCGTGAGCGTGCGCGGCAAACGTCCTGACCGTTTCGGTCAGATCGTGGTCGGTGAGCGCGTACGACAAGGCGTTGCCGAGGCAGGTCACGAGATCGAACGTCCGACCCAGCCGTATCGTCCGCATATCTCCCACGTGAAACGTGATGCCGGCCCGCACCGACCTCGCGTAGGCGATGTTCGACTCCAGGAGATCGACGCCACAACACTCCGGGATGGTCCCGGCCAGCGCCTCGAGATGTCGGCCCGTACCACACCCCACGTCGAGCATCGATCGCGGCGCTCCGGGCCGGTACCGTCCGATCGCGGTGCGCAGCATCCTTCCGGTCGTCTCTTCGGTGTCCGGAAAGACGAGGTCGTAAGGAGACCGTAGGGAAACTTCGGAACCAGAACACGCTTAAGCAGGCGGCCGAAGGGTGCGCCGGAGGCCCGGTGCCCGAGCAGTCGTTCATACGCCCGCTGAACCGTGAGGGTGAAGTCGAGTCCGAGCCCTTCCGTTCGGTTCTCGTAGAACTGCGCTGCCGCAACGAACTCGTTCTGTGCCTCTGGATGAAACTCAACGCTTCTCACCGAAGCGCGGAGCGAGCCTTCTTGATCACCTTGTCGGCGGGAATCGCGGCGGCCTTACCGGATTTGAGCTCGCTCAGCCGCCGCTCCGCCTCCGCGAGCCAGAGCCTTTCCGCGCCGGCGTCGCTGCCCGGATCAAGGCTGGAGACCAGGCGTTGCGCGAGACAGGCGCGTTCCCGGCGAGGAAGCTTGAGAGCCTTCGACTCCAGTTCGCGCGCTGGCTTGGTCATACCGGAAGGCTATCACGATGGGGCCCAGGTAGAGCCTAGCGCTCGCGGAAGCGGTTGACGATCGGCGGGCGCCAGTCGCGCCCGAAGGCGCGCGGCGTGATCTTGACGCCGATCGGGGCCTGGCGCCGCTTGTACTCGTTCGTATCCACCATCGAGACGACGCGGCGCACCGTGTCGGCCGGGAACCCACGGGCGATGAGGTCGTTCACACCCCGGTCCTCCTCCACGTACCCTTCGAGGATCCGGTCGAGCTCGGCGTAGGGCGGCAGCGTGTCCTGGTCGGTCTGATTGGGACGCAGCTCGGCCGACGGCGCCCGCGTGAACACGGTTTCGGGAATGATCGCCCGGCCGGCGCGCGCGTTGACGTGCCGCGCGACGTCGTAGACGAGCATCTTCGGGACGTCCTTGATCACGGCGAAGCCACCCGCCATGTCGCCGTAGAGCGTCGTGTAGCCGACGCTGTACTCGCTCTTGTTGCCCGTCGTGAGCACGAGCCAGCCGAACTTGTTCGACAGCGCCATGAGGAGGTTGCCCCGGATGCGGGCCTGGATGTTCTCCTCGGTGACGTCCTCTTTCATCCCCTTGAACGCCTTCGCCAGCGACCGCTTGTACGCGTTGAGCAGCGGCGTGATGGGAATCGTCAGGAACTCGATCCCGAGGTGCTTGGCCAGGCGCTGCGCGTCGCGCCGCGTCCCCGTCGACGAGTACCCGGACGGCATGCCGACACCCGCCACGTTGTCGCGACCCAGCGCCTCGACGGCGACCGCGGCGACCAGCGACGAGTCGATCCCGCCCGAGAGGCCGATGACGACGCGCTTGAATCCGTTCTTCCGCACGTAGTCGCGCGTGCCGAGGACCAGCGCGCCGAACACCTCCTCGACGGGCGAAAGCGTCGCCACCTCGCGGGGCGGCAGCGCCGGCGCGTCGGGCGCCGCGAGCGCCGGGAGCGAGATCCGGGTCGCCGTCTCCCGCACCCGGAGCTTCTCCTTACGCCGCCGCGAATCGTGGAGCCGGGCCCGGAAGACGGCTTCGAGGTCGAGGTCGGCGACGACCAGGTCCTCTTCGAACATCCGCCCGCGCGCGATGCACTCGCCGTGCTCGTTGACGATCATGCTCGCGCCGTCGAACACCAGCTCGTCCTGACCGCCCACCATGTTGACGTACGCCACGCAAACGAGGTCGTCGACCGCGCGCGTCGACACCAGCTGCTCGCGGAAGCGCGCCTTGCCGGCGTGGTACGGCGAGCCGTTGATGTTGACGATCAGCTCGGCGCCGGCGAGCGCCTGCACGGTGGTCGGCCCCGCCGGATACCAGATGTCCTCGCACACGTTGACCGCGAAGGTCGTGTCGCCGGCCACGAAGACGGGCGCCTCGGTCCCGGCCTGGAAGTAGCGGTTCTCGTCGAAGACGCCGTAGTTCGGGAGGTACTGCTTGTGGTAGATGCCGGCGCGGGTCCCGTCGTGCAGCACCGCGGCGGCGTTGAAGATGTCGTCGTTCTTGTCGACGAAGCCGACGACGACCGACAGCCCTCGCGAAGCGCGCGTCACCGCATCGAGCGCTCTCAGGTTGGCCTCGATGAAGGCCGGCTTGAAGAGAAGATCCTCGGGCGGGTAGCCGGTGATCGCGAGCTCGGGGAAGGCCACCAGCGAGCAGCCGAGCGCGCGGGCCCGTTCGATCCCGTCCACGATCATGCGGACGTTGCGATCGAAGTCGCCGACCGTGGGATTGATCTGGCCCAGGGCGACGCGGAACCGTCTCATGGGCCCCTATTGTACCCGGCCGCGGGCCCACCTGTTATCATCCGATCCGATGCCCGCGAAGATTCCGTGGCTCCCGGCGACACTCCCACCCGGCGCCCGCCCCGAGCGGTGTCCGAAGTGCGGCCGGCTCGCCCTGATCCCCTGGACCCTACGCCGCGACGACCTCACCAAGGTCGTGCTGCGGACGTGGGTCTGCACCGAGTGTCAGGTCACCGAGGAGCGACCGGAGCCCGAGTAGCGTTTCGCCATCGCCGGTCTCCCCGCGACGCCCGAGGCGGTCGAGCGAAACGACGAAGCAGTCCACTTCACCGAAGTGAGCGTATGTGCCGGTGTAGCGTGCCATGCCGGCCGCAACCGGATCGATGCCAAAGCGCTCCACCGCCGCGGCGGTGAACAGCACGTACGTGGCGGGCTCGACGTCGTTCTTGAGGAACCGGTGCGCGAGGATGATGTCGGGGCCGGCGACGCGGGATCGGCCACGCACGACCTGCCGCAAGAAGCTCCCGTGATGGACGATCAGCTTGAGGCTGAGCCCGAGCACGCCCCGGCAGGCCCGGCAGGCACAGCTCGTGTCCAGCGAAATCTCGCGCCGCCGCTCGCTGAAGGCGGCGAAGGCGCGGCCGAACGATTCGAGGAGTCGCCGGTCCGCTCCCTGGGCATGGTCCGGGCCCAGCGCGAACACCGCGTCGCCCTCCAGCTCCTGGATCTCCATCGGCGGAGAGAGCGCCTCCATGACGCCCGCCAGCAGCGCCCCCGTAACCTCCGCCCCATGCTCAAGCTCCGTGGCGGTCACGAACGCCGTGAACCCCGAAATATCCGCCAGGACGAGGAATCCGGACTCGGGCCGACCTGCGGTTGGCATGTGCCCTCCCTCCGCTCCCTAAGACACCGCAGCCCGCCCGCCGTGAAAAGCTCAGCGCAGGCTGGAGGGACGCGTCGAGCCCTCCAAACCCTCAGAACTGATTGACGAAATCGATCAGCTGGCGGAGGCGCCCGAAGGAGCGGTGGTCGAACGGCAGGATGAGCCGCGGCAGCTCGGGGAACTCGTTCAGCTCCTGCGGCACCGGGCCCGGCGACTGCGTTGCGGGCGCTTTGAGGATGTCGCCGAACTTATCCTGAAGGTCGGCGAGCTGCGTCGGCTCCAGCGGGTGCATGAGCCGGAAGATCAGATCGTCGCCGACGATACGCGACGAGTGGTAGACGCGGTAGAAGCTCGTGATCTCGCCCATCGCTTCGTCGGGCGTGTCGACGATCCGGAAGAGCGACGTGTCCTCCGGATCGATGAGCCCGCGCTCCACCAGTGTGCCCGCGATCCACCGATGCCAGATCCGCCAGTACGGCTTCGGTCCGGCCTCGATCAGCACCACGGGAATGACCGCCGACTTGCCCGTCTGCATCAGCGTGAGCAGCTCGAAGGTCTCGTCCATCGTCCCGTAGCCGCCCGGGAAGAGCGCGACCGCGCTCGCCTCCTTCACCAGGAAGAGCTTGCGCGTGAAGAAGTACTTGAAGGTGATCAGCTTCGGATCAGAAGCGATCCAGGGATTGGCCTCCTGCTCGAACGGCAGGCGGATGTTCAGCCCGAAGCTCTTCTCGCCGCCCGCTCCCTCCTGCGCAGCGCCCATGATGCCGGCGCCGGCGCCGGTGACGACCATCCAGCCCGCCTCGGTCATCCGCTTGCCGAAGAGGCGCGCGCTGGTCACGGCTTCCTCGCTCGTCGCCGACCGCGCGGAGCCGAAGACCGTCACCTTGCGGACTCCGCTGTACGGCGCGAACACCTTGTAGGCGTAGCGGAGCTCCTTGAGCGCCGTGTTGGTGATCTTGAGGTCACCCGTCCCGGCCCCGTCCTCGTGGAGCTTGAGCACGGTCGTGAGGAGCTGCTGGATGTAGAAGCGGCGCTCGGCGGGCACGTCCTCCGCGTCGAGCAGGTCGGCGATCAGGCGGTTCGCGCGGTCGTTCTGGAGCTGATATCGGCGAGGCTCGGCCACGTCTTCGAGTATACCGTCACCGGCTCCCCGGCCTGAAGGCCACCGCGAGGCCCGCCACGATCAGGGCGCCGCCGGCGATCGTGAAGGGTGTGAGGGGCTCTCCCAGCAGCGCCGAGCCCAGGAGCGCTCCGACGATCGGCTGCACGTTGAGAAAGATCGCCGCCCGGGGCGCCGGGACCCTCCGGAGCGCCCAGTTCCACACGACGTACCCGAGCGCCGTGATGACGACGGCGGCCCGGTACTCCTGGTCCTCCAGCGCCCCCGCGACACAGCCGATCCACAGCTCGACGCTCTTGCGGATCTCGGACGGCACCGATCCGCGGACCACGACGTCCGAGACCGCGAACCGCCCGCCGGGCTTGAGCACGCGAAAGGCCTCGGCGAAGACGCGGTCCTTGTCGGCCGAGAGGTTGATGACGCAGTTGGAGATGATGACGTCCACCGAGTCGGCCGGCAGCGGGATCGCCTCGATCTCGCCCCTGAGAAACTCGACGTTCTCGACGCCGGCCTTCGCCTGGTTGGCGCGGGCGAGTGCCAGCATCTCGTCCGTCATGTCGAGACCGTAGGCCTTGCCGGTCGGGCCGACACGCCGGGCCGACAGGAGGACGTCGATGCCGCCGCCCGATCCGAGATCCAGCACGATCTCACCCGGCCGAAGCTCGGCGAGCGCGGTCGGGTTCCCGCACCCGAGCGAGGCGGCCACGGCCTCGGACGGCAGGGCAGAGATCTGGCCCGCGTCGTAGAGGTTCGACGTGATCGGGTCCGCGCTCGCGGCGCTGCCACAACACTCGCTGCTGGGCCCGCAGCACGCGGCGTCACCGCCCGTCACCCTCAGGGCCGCCAGCGCATACTTCTGCTTCACGATCTCCTTGATCGACTCGTCGCTCATCGCGCCCTCCTCGCCGGCGGGGCGCTCGCGGCGTCGCCCGGCCTTCCAGAGAAGGTATTCGATATTTCTACAATC
This sequence comes from Candidatus Rokuibacteriota bacterium, assembly GCA_003221635.1. Lineage (GTDB taxonomy): Bacteria > Methylomirabilota > Methylomirabilia > Rokubacteriales > CSP1-6 > AR31. The sequence continues at coordinate 25,302 of QHSR01000253.1, forward strand.
GTCAAACTGTTATTCTCGGCGCGCCCCCACCGGCGAGCGTTCAGCGCCGCGCCCTCGCGGCCTCGATCAGCTGACGCAAGCGGTCGGGGTGGAGCGGCATCTCGCGGATCCGCACTCCGAAGGGCGCCAGCGCGTCGTCGATGGCCTCGGCGACGAGCGCGGGAACCGGGATGGCGCCGGCCTCCCCCACGCCCTTGATCCCGAGCGCGTTCAGCGGCGACGGCGTCTGCATGTGGCCGATCTCGATCTCGGGGACTTCCAGCGCGGTCGGCATCAGGAAGTCCATGAAGGTCGTGGTGAGCGGCTGGCCGCCGGCATCGTAGACGATGCGCTCGTAGAACGAGCCGCCGACGCCCTGCGCGACGCCCCCGCGGATTTGTCCCTCGACGATCATCGGGTTCACCAGCGTGCCACAGTCGTGCTGGACGACGTAACGGAGAAACGTGAGGTTCCCGGTCTCGAGGTCCACCTCGATGATCGCGGCGTGGCAACCGCTGGCGAACGTCGCCTGCGGCGGCGCGTAGTAGCCACGCGCCTCGAGCCCCGGTTCCTCGCCCTCGCGGAGGACCGGGCCCTCCCGCGGCTTCACGAGCCTCAGCGCGGCCTCGGCCGCCTCCTGGCCGTGCGCGTAGCGGATCGGGTTCGCCACCGCGGCCAGCGCGCCGAGCATCAATTCCTTGCCGGGCACGCCTCTGACGCGAGCACGGCCGTCGGCCAGCTCGAGGTCGTGCGGAGAGACTTCGAGCAGGCTCGCCGCCAGCCGGAGGACCTTCTCGCGGACCTCCGTGGCGGCGCGATGGATCGCGTTGCCGCTCGTCACCAGGCCGCGGCTCGCGTACGTGCCGGCACCCCAGTTGAACTTGGTGGTGTCCCCGGTGACGACGGAGACGTCGGCGGGATCGCAGCCGAGCGCCTCGGCGGCGATCTGAGCGAACGTGGTGCCGTGGCCCTGGCCCTGCGTCGTCAGACCCGTCGCGACGAGAACCTTGCCGCTCGGCTCGACGCGCACGTGCGCGCCCTCATAGGGTCCGATCCCGGTGCCCTCGACGTAGCAGCCGAGGCCGAGCCCGAGGTACCGCCCCGCGCGGCGCGCCTCGGTCTGGCGCCGGCGGAAGTCGGCGGCTCCGATCATGTCGATCGCCATCGCGAGGCCGGCCGGGTAATTCCCGCTGTCGTAGCGCGTCGGCGCCCCGTCCTGGAACGTGAGCCCCACGTCCCACGGGAACTCGTCGGCCTGGACGAAGTTCCGGCGCCGCACCTCCGCCGGCTCGAGCCCGAGCTCGCCCGCGATCAGCCCGATCACGCGCTCCATGACGAAGACGCCGTGCGGGCGGCCGGCGCCCCGGTACGGGGACACCGCCACCTTGTTCGTGTACGCGACCTCGAACTCGACGGTGTAGTTCTTCAGGCGATAGGGCCCGGGCAGCTGGGTCGACGTGATGATGGGGACGACGATGCCGTATGGGGTATAGGCGCCGGTGTCGTGCACGAAGTGATCGCGCAGCGCCAGGATCCGGCCCGTCTCGTCGATGCCGACCTCGACCTCGTGGATCTGCCCGCGCTCCTGGTTGGCCGCGATGAGGTGCTCGCGCCGGTCCTCCGTCCACTTCACCGGGCGCCCGAGCGTCATCGCCGCGTGCGGGACGAGGATCTCCTCCGGAAAAAACAGCATGATCTTCGTCCCGAAGCCGCCGCCCACGTCGGGCGCCACGACCTCCACGCTGAACTCGGGAAGGCCGAAGAGCCCGGCGAGACCGTTCTTGATGGGGAGCGGCGCCTGGGTCGAATCCCAGACCTTGAGGACGCGCCGCCGCGCGTCCCACTCGGCGACCACACCGCGCGCCTCGATCGGGCACCCGCAGCTCCGCTCGATCGTCAGTCGCTCGCGCAGCACCCGCGGCGCGCGCGCCAGCCCGCCGTCGGCGTCGCCGACCGTCTGCCGGAAGCGCGCGGCGCGGTTGTCCGGCACGTCGGCGTGCACTCGCGGGGCGCCGGGCGAAAGCGCGGTCGCCAGATCGGTCACGACGGCAAGCGGCTCGTACTCCACCTCGATCAGCGCCATCGCGTCCTCGGCGACGTAGCGACTGTCGGCGACGACGAACGCCACGACCTCGCCGACGTATCGCACCTCGTCGACGGCCAGCGGCCGCTGCGTGCGCGGATGGCTGAGCGTCGGGTGCGGGATCAGCAGCGGCGACGGGCGATTGAGCTCGCCCAGCTCGGCGGCGGTGAGCACGAGATGGACGCCCGGCGCACAGCGGGCCGTGGTCGCGTCGATCCTCACGATCCGCGCGTGAGCGTGCGGGCTCCGAAGCGACGCCGCGTGAAGGATCCCCGGCGGGTTCACGTCATCGACGAAACAGCCGAGCCCCCGCAGCAATCGAGGATCCTCGTTGCGCGGGATGCGCGCGCCGATGCGTCGGGTGGTCATCGGGCGACGTCGGCGGCGCCCGCGCGCGCGCGCACCAGCGCCTCGAACGCGCGGTCGAAGCAGACGCGGGGCGGCTTGACGAGGCCCGCGCCGACCTGCCCGATCCCCGGCTCGCGGTGAGCCATGCCCGTGTCGATCTGCGGAAGGATCCCGGTCTGGACGACAAGTCGCACGTCGATCCCGGTCGGCGTCCCTCGAAAATCGAGCGTCGGCAACCGGTAGGCCGTGCTTTCGCCGAGCGTGATCTCGTACATGAGTCGCGTGTACGCGAGCGCATCGGCCGGTGTGCCGCCCACGAACTGGACGACCGCGGGGGCGCCGCCCATCGCGAAGCCGCCGAGGCCGGCTGTCTCGGTGATGGCGCTGTCGCCGATGTCGGGGTTGGCATCTCCGGGCCCGAATCCAGGAAAGTAGAGGCCCTGCGGCGTCTCCGACGGCCCGGTGAACCAGCGGTCGCCCAGTCCGCTGACACGGATCCCGAACTCCGTGCCGTTCCGCGCCATCGCCGTGACGAGGGTCGAATCGGGCACGCCGTGGGCGGGGTCGAGCGCGGCCTTGCACGCGGCCATTCCCACGTTCAAGAACAGGTGCTCGTTCGACGCCGCGAAGGCGAGGATGCGGCTGCGCTCGGTGGCCGGCAGGTCGAGCCCGGCGAGCTCGGGCGCGAGCGCCTTGATGAGCAGCGCGGACGCGGCGCGATTCCGGTTGTGGCACTCGTCGCCCATCTGCACCGCCTGCGCGATCAACGCGCGGAGATCGACGCCCCCCGTGCGCCGGACGGCCTCGCCGAGCGCCGGACCGACGACATCCCTGAACCAGCGCAGGCGATCGATCACGTCCGGAGCGTAGGCGCCGTAGCGGAGCACCTTGCCGAGCCCTTCGTTCAGCGTCGAGTAGGCCCGATTGCCGGCGGCGCGATTCTCCACCACGAGGACCGGCATCGTGGCGGTCGTGGCGCCCGCCATCGGGCCGACGGTCGCGTGATGATGGCAGGGAGCGAAGCGAACGGCCCCGCGCGTCACGAGGCGCTCGGCGTCCTGCCACGTCGTCGCGAGCCCTTCGTAGATCAACGCGCCGACGATCCCTCCGCGCATCGGGCCGCTCATGCTCTCCCAGGCAATGGGGGGCCCGGCGTGGAGAATGGTCTCGCGCGTCATGCCCGGCACGACCTCGATCGCGGGACGAACGTCGACGAGGACCTGATGGGCGGCGAGGAGGCGATCGAGGGCGACGCGGTTCGCGGCGTCGACGGCGTCGCACCAGAGCGATGCGAGCGCGTCGGTGGACGCCGGGGGCCGCCAGTCCACCCGTCTCACCGGGACGCCTTGAGCGACCAGCGCCGACGCGAACAGCTCGGGGCCGACGACGACCGCCCCCAGCGGATCGCGGAGGAGATTGGGCTCAGGTGACATCGCGCCCCTCGGCCAGCGCCCGGGCGATCTCGGCGGCCATCCGGTTACTTGCGCACACGATCGCGCCGAGCTCGCGGAGGCTCTCCTCCTGCTTCTCCAGTCGCTGGAAGTCCTGTTCGGTCCCGACCACGTGAGCGACGACCGTCAGATCGCGGCCCCGGCGCCGTGCCCGCGCCTCGGCGAGCGCCGGGCGCAGCGCGCCGGCCGGGTCGGGATGCGCGCAGTCGCCGAGGACCAGATCGAGCAGGACCACGGAGACGCTCGGATCGTCTCCCGCGTCGACCAGCGCGGCATTCCGTCGGCCGGGATCGATGATCGGATGCGGCCGTCCCCGCGTGAACTCTTCGGCGCCGAAGTCGATGAAGCGATGCGCAGCGCCGCCGCCCACGATGCGTCGCGCTTCGTCGCACAGTGTCCCGCCCGCATAGAGGCCGCGGACCGCCCCCCGTGCGCCGCGCGCGGACCCGTGCCGGGGTCGTTCGAGCTCGCGGACCGCGCCGCCGGAGAGACCGACCGCGGCGACGGCCGCCTGTTCCAGCGTCGGCGTCGCCCGGACGCCGGTCGGCGTCGGCCCCTCGTAACCGAGCAGGCAGGCCACGACCGGTTTTCGCGTCTGCACCGCGGCCCGAAGCACGGCGTCGGCAACCGCGGGCGAGGGCGGCTTCGAGACGACGAGCGCGACTCGCGTGTCGACGTCCGCCGCGAGCGCTTCGAGCGCCTGGAGCGTGGTGAGACCGCCGACGGCGGCGTCGAGGTCACGCCCGCCGGTGCCGATCGCCTGAGAGACACCACCGCCGAGGCGATGCACGAGGCTCGTCACCTCCTGGATGCCGGTTCCGGAGGCTCCGACGACGCCGATGGGCCCGCGACGGACCCGGTTCGCGAAGCCGAGACCGACCCCATTGATCATGGCCGTCCCGCACTCCGGCCCCATGACCAGGAGGCCGCGGGCGTAGCCCCGACGCTTGAGCGCGACCTCGTCGTCCAGCGACACGCCGTCGCTGAAGAGGAACACATGAAGTCCGGCCGAGAGCGCCTGATGCGCGTCGAGCGCGGCATAGGCTCCCGGAACGGCGATGACCGCGATGTTGGCCGGCGCGCCTCGACGGGCGGCGCTCGCGGTCGTGCGCGGCATCATGTCCTCGTGCGCCGGCTCGCTATCCCGGCTCGCGCTCAGGAGCTCCTCGACGCACGCCAGCGCGCGGTGCGCGACCGTCTCGGTGCTCGCACGAACGGCGATCAGGAGATCGCAGGGGCCGGCCTCCGGCGCCTCCGGCGGCCACAGCCCCGCGTCGACCAGCATCGAGCGGCCCGGCGGCGTTCCCATCACGACCGCGACCTCCGTCACGCCGGCTAGCTGCCGGGCTTGCTCGGCAACGCGCATGAGGTCGATCGAATCGAAGTACGAGTTTCGCCGCACCGTCCAGGCCAGTCGCACGCTCAATCCCGCGGGGTCCTGGCCATCACCACAGGCGAATCATGACGAAGCCCCGCTGCTGCAGCTCGTCGTAGATATCGCGACGCTCGCGCCGAGCGGGGTCGGCCGTGCCGCCCGGTGCCTCGTTCGGCGGCGCGAGGCGACGGTCCAGCAGGACCTTGATGTCCGGCATGCCGGCGAAGGTCTTTTCAAAGTAGCCGAACAGCTCGGGGCGGTCTCGAGCGACCACGACGATCACCCGAAGCATGAGCCCTCCCCGTCGGAAAACCTTCCAGTTCGGAAGACAGGCCCGCACAGCCTCTGGGAAAGTGTCGAGAGTTTCAACATCTGCTGGAATGGCACCGCAAATGCTCGTAGTGTCCGTTCAGCGGGGAAAGCGCGAGCCGCCACGCACGTCGGATGGATAATGTGGTCCGCGCCGCAGGCCGTCGCGGGGCTGGGGCCCCGCCGGCCGAGGCGCGGCTCTAGAACGGAGGCACATGGCCCGACATCTGTTTCTGGTCTCCCGACACGAACCCCGCCTCTACGAATATCTGCTGGATCGGTTCGGCGACGACGTAAAGGTCGAGGTGATCCTCGATCGGCGGCGCGGGGAGCGTCGCCGCCGATCCGAGCGCCAGGGGCCGGAACGCCGACAAGCTGACCGACGGACTCGTCGAGCGATCGATCTCGAGCTTCAGGTCCGGTCTCACGTGATCCTGACTCTCCCCAACGGCGACCCGCCGCCGCGATTGTAGGAAGCGCCAGGCTCACGCGGCACCCGGCGCCCCATCGTCCCGCCGCCGGGACATTGCTCATCTCGCTTCGCCGGCCCTTACTTTGCCTCCCCGGGCCAAGATTGGAAAGCGAAGACTGGTAAATCGTTCGCGTCGGCCCCGAAGCGGGAGCATCGTGTCGCATTTCTGATCAGCCGATCCCGCGCGCGTCGAGCCCGTCTATGTGCCTGATTTAGAAGCCTCCCGTGGATTTCGACGCCCTGCCCCCGTTCACCCTGATCAGGTCCCGGCCATCCGCCGTCGGCGCGCAAAGGTTGCGGGCGCGCAAAATGTGCAAGCGAACCGTGAGGTTAAGGGTCGGCATTCGCTTGGTACTGGCCTTGCTCATTCACGGATTCGTGGACCAGACCCCGCCGGTCTCCTCCGTCTATCACGGCATCGTCGGCGAATCGCCGCAGATGGCCGAGATTTTTACGCGCATCGACAAGGTGGCGGTCGGCGATGTGAACGTCTGCATCTACGGCGAGAGCGGCACCGGCAAGGAGTTGATCGCGCGCGCGATCCACTACGCGAGTCCCCGCCGCGATCGTCCCCTGATCACGCTCGACTGCACGACAATTCCGGAAGGCCTGATGGAGAGTCATCTCTTCGGTCACGTGAAGGGAGCCTTCACCGGCGCGACGGAGCATCGCGAGGGCGTCTTCGCGCTGGCCCACACCGGGTCGCTGTTCATCGACGAGCTTGGCGAGCTGAGCCCGCGGCTGCAGGCCAAGCTCCTTCGCGTCATTCAGACGCGCGAGTTCTCCAAGGTGGGCGGGACGAAGCCCATCCGGACGGACATCAGGCTCATCACCGCGACCAACAAGGACCTCAAGGCCGCTGTCGCGCAGGGCCTGTTCCGGGAGGACCTCTACTACCGGGTCGCGGTCTTCATGATCAAGGTGCCCGCGCTCCGGGAGCGGCCGGACGATATACCACGCCTGGTCGATCACTTCTTGCGGCGGTTCGCTGGGCTGTACGGAAAACGCATCACGAAGGTCGCGCCCGCCACTCTCGAACGCATGCTCGAGCTGCCGTGGCCCGGGAACGTCCGGCAGCTCGAGAATTTTCTCGAGCAGGCGGTTGTCCTCGCCGAGGGCGACACGCTCACCGACCGAGACCTCTTCGCCGGGGATTTTTCGAGCGTGGCCGGGCCTACCCTGTCGGGATTGTTCGAGGCGGGGCTGCCGCTCGGCGAGGTCGAACGCCGCCACATCCTCCGGACTCTCCACAAGGTCCGCGGCAACCGCACGGAGGCGGCCCGGCTGCTCCAGATCAGCGTCCGCTGCCTGCAGTACAAGCTGAAGGCCTACGGCCGGGACATCGACGGCGCGGCCGGTTCCGGCCTCGGTCTCGTTCCAAGCCAGCAATATTTGCGGAGCTAGCGCGCAAGTTTGTGGGGGACCTCGTGGGGTCGTGGCCCACTCCAGGTCTCTAACATATCGACAGTGCAAGCGGTCAGGACGTTGGCCCCGTTCGTGCTCCCTCAGCACGCCGCCTTGACGCCAGCTCCCGAGTCCGGCCACAGCAGGGCGACGCCGCTTCGAGACCTTCTGGCGAGCGATCCGGTATGCCGCCAGATCGTGCAATACCTGATGCGCAACAACGAGGCCGCCGACACCGCACGCGGCATTGCCGAGTGGTGGATCAGGCGGGACGTCAGGTCCACACAGGCAGCGCTATCGAAGCTCCAGGAATGCGGCGTCGTGCAGTCGTACGTCGTTCAGGACAGCACGTTCGTGTACGCGTACACGAAGAGGGCAGTCCTGCGTCAGTCGCTCGCGCGCCATTTGCAAGATAAGGTCGTGGCCGTTTCCGCGAGGGAGCCCTAGCCCATGGCCCTGTCTTCGCGCATCGCGCCCGTCGATGCCGTAACGCACTCGAGCCGGCTCGGCGAGCTGCCGCGGCCCGACCTGCGCGTCGTCGCGCTTGGGGGCGGCACGGGGCTGCCCACCGTGCTCCGGGGGCTCCGGCCGTTGCTGTTCGCGTCGCGCCCGCTGGATCCCGAGCGGGACCAGACGCGCCTGACCGCGATCGCCACGGTCGCCGACGATGGCGGCAGCTCCGGCGTGCTCCGCGCGAGCCATCAGGTTCCGGCCCCGGGCGACATCCGCAACTGCCTCCTCGCCCTCGCCGGAGGCGATCCCGCAATGTCGGAAGTATTCGCCTTCCGCTTCGCGAGCGAGAGCGCGGTCGCCGGGCACAGTCTCGGCAATCTCATCCTGACCGCCGTCGCGGAGCTCGAGCAGGATTTCTCGAAGGCCGTCGCGCGAGTGGGTCACATGCTCTCGATCCGCGGCCGGGTCCTACCCTCGACCATCCAGACCGCAACGCTCTGCGCTGAGCTGTCCGACGGCACCGTGATCGAGGGCGAGTCCCGCATCGCGGGCGCTCGGAGCCCGATTCGCCGCCTGCGCCTCCATCCCAGCGACGCCTCCGCCCCGCCCGAGGCGCTGCACGCGCTCGAGTGGGCGGACCTGATCGTGATCGGCCCGGGCAGCCTCTACTCGAGCCTGGTGGCGGTGCTCCTCGCGGGGGAGCTGCCCGAGGCGATCGCCAGATCCCGAGCGCGAGTCGTGCTCGTCATGAATCTCATGACGGAGCCGGGCGAGACCGACGGGTACACCGGCGTGGACCACCTCATGGCCATTCGCCGCCACGCGCCGACGATCCCGATCCACGACATCCTGATCAACACCGCGCCGTTCGCGCCCGAGCAGGTCGCCCGATACGCCGCGCTGGGCGCGGCGCCCGTCCCCCCGGACGTCGAGCTCCTGAGGGCGCTCGGCCACTCCGTCGTCGAGTGCGACCTGCTCGCGCCCGGCGGCGACGTGCGGCACGACCCGGAGAAGCTCGGGCGCGCGCTTCTCACCCGGGTGAGCTGAAGGCGCCCGCATGAGCCCAAAGTGGAGTTCCCCGACCTGGTGCGCATGATGATCCGGGCCGACCTGGAGGCGCTCTCGCGGTGATCATCGGTCTCGCTGGCGGAACCGGTTCGGGCAAGAGCATGATCGCGCGGAGTCTCGTCGAGCGCTACGGCGGGTGCGTGATCGACGCCGACTCGTACTACCGCGACCGCGGCGCCCTCTCCCTGCCGGCGCGGACCCGCATCAGCTACGACGACCCGACCGCCATCGACGTCGCATTGCTCGTCGGGCAGCTCGCGGCGCTCCGACGCGGCGAGACGGTGCGGAAGCCGGTGTACTCGTTCGAGACCCACGCGCGGACCGGAGTCGAGGTGGTCGCGCCGGCGCGGCTCGTCCTGGTGGAGGGCCTGTTCGTCCTGTGGTGGGAGTCGATCCGGTCACTGCTGGACGTGAAAGTGTTCGTGGACGCGCCGCCGGATCTTCGGCTCATCCGGCGGATCCGACGGGACCTCGCCGAGCGCGGCCGCACGCTGGAGCAGGTGCTGCAGCAGTACTCCGGCACAGTGCGCTCCATGCACGAGCGGTACGTGGAGCCGACGCGCGCCCATGCGGACCTCGTCGTGACCAATGACGGCCCCGTCGATGCCGCCGTCGAGCTCGTGATCACGCGCGTGCGACAGCGAAGCGCCGGGGTTCCCGGATGACGCTCGGGGACCTGGCGCCGCATCTGCTCGGCTCCGTCGTCGAGACGGTCGGGGCGACCGCTGCCGTCCTGTACCTCAAGAATGCCGCTGACGGCGGCCATCAAGCGGCGGCGGCCGTCGGCGCGCGGCGCCCGGCGCAGACGCTCGCCGAGGATCATCCCCTGATCACGTCGCTCCGGACGCGGCGGGCTCCGCTTGTCCTCGAGAACGGCTCGGCGGCCCCATGGCTCAAGCCGTGGGCGGCGCGAGCGTTCCCCGCGGCGTCCGTGATCGTCCCGCTCCGCTGGCAGGACGACCTGATCGGCTTCCTGCTGCTCGGGCCCGGCCAGGGCGGCACGCGCTACACGGTCGCGGACCTCGAGCTCATGGCAACCGTCGGGGAGCAGGCCGCCGGCGTGATCGTCACCGCCCGCCTTGCGGAGCATCGGGCGCGGTCGCACGAATTCGAGGCCTTTCACCGACTCACGTCGTTCGTGATCCACGACCTCAAGAACTCGATCTCGGCGCTGTCGATGCTGAGCGAGAGCGCGCTGCAGCACTTCGACGACCCGGAGTTTCAGCGCGACGCCCTCCAGACGGTCGCGCGGACCGTGGACCGCATGAAAGCGTTGATCGGCCGCCTCAGCGGGGTCCCCGAGCCGGCTCGGCTGCGGCTCGAACCCCTCGACCTCGCGATCCTCGCGCGAGAGGCGGCCTCGCCGGTCGTCAAGAGCGGTCGGATCACGCTCGTCGCCGAGCTGACACCCCTGCCGATCTCGGCGGACGGCGAGGCGCTCTCGCGAGTCATCCAGAATCTCGTCACCAACGCCGTGCAGTCGATCGACGGCCGCGGCATCGTCACGGTGAAGACCTTCGCGGAGGGTCGCTGGGCGGTCGTCTCGGTCTCCGATACCGGCCGCGGCATCTCGGAAGAATTCGCGCGGACGTCGCTCTTCGCGCCATTCTGCTCGACGAAGAAGGACGGCTGGGGAATCGGTCTCTACCATGCCAGGGGGCTGGTCGAGGCCCACGGCGGCGCCATCGACGTGTCGAGCAAGGAAGGGGTGGGCACCACCGTCACCGTCAGGCTCCCGCTCGGAGGACGGGCCTGAGCAAGCCCAAGCTTCTCATCGTCGAGGACGAGGAGCCGATCCGTATCCAGCTCAAATACGGGTTGCGGGACGACTTCACGCTTTTCTTTGCCGGGGACGGCGTGGAGGCCCTCTCGGCGCTCGAGCGCGAGCAGCCGGGACTCGTGAGCCTCGACCTCGGCCTGCCGCCCGACCCGGAAGGCGCCGAGCCGGGCCTCGAGGCGCTGGACCGGATCATGAAGGCCGCGCCCGAGACGAAAGTGGTCGTCCTCACCGGTCACGGTGGCCGCCAGAGCGCCATCCGCGCGATCCAGCGCGGCGCGTGCGATTATCACGAGAAGCCGATCCGGCTCCACGATCTGCGGATCGTGCTCCAGCGGGCAGCCTATCTCCAGGCGCTCGAGGCCGATGCGGCGACGCAGCGCGAGGGGGAAGCGCCGACCCGCTTCGAGGACATGCTCGGCCACACGTCCGCCATGCGAGAGATCTTCGCCGTGGTGAGCCGCATCGCGCGGACCGACGTGACGGTGCTGATCCAGGGCGAGAGTGGAACGGGCAAGGAGCTGCTGGCCCGGGCCATCCACGCCCGGAGCGCGCGGTGCAACCGCCCGTTCGTGGCGATCAACTGTGGGGCGATCCCGGACACCCTGCTGGAGTCCGAGCTGTTCGGCCACGAGAAAGGCGCCTACACCGGGGCGCATGTTCAGCGGAAGGGCAAGCTCGAGTTCGCGGAGGGCGGCACGCTGTTCCTCGATGAGGTCGGCGAGATGAGCGCCCTCCTCCAGGTGAAGCTCCTCCGTTTTCTCCAGGAGCGGGCGATCGAGCGGGTCGGCGGCCGCGAGGTGCTTCGCGTGGACGCCCGGGTGGTCGCCGCGACTAACAAGGATCTGAACGCGGAGCTGCACGCCGGGCGGTTCCGTGAAGACCTCTACTACCGCCTCTCGGTCGTGAACCTGACGCTCCCGCCCCTGCGTGACCGGGGCGAGGACGCCGTGCTCGTCGCCAGCGCGTTCCTCCAACGGAGCAACGCGGAGCACCGGAGGAAGCTGCGCTTCGGGGGCTCGGCCCTCGCAGCCATCACTCGCCATGCCTGGCCCGGCAACATTCGCGAGCTCGAGAACGCGGTGGCGCGCGCGGTCCTCATGGCCCGGACCAACTTCATCGAGGCCGGGGACCTCGGCATCGAAGCCGAGCACCGCCTGGACCTCGCATCGCTCCGAGAGGCCCGGGACCGGGCGGAACGGAACGCCCTGGTGGCGGCGCTCGCCAGGACGCGCGGGAACATCACCCAGGGGGCGCGGCTTCTGGCGGTGAGCCGCCCAACGTTGCACGGATTGATCGCCCGGCACCAGGTCAACCCGCGGGATTTCCGTTGATCGCGGGTTAATTGCGACCATTTGGCTCGGTGCCCGCTGCGCCCTCAGGCGCCCACGAGGCGAAGCAGCGTCCAGGTGAGGGCGGCGACCAGCGCCGAGGCGGGGATGGTGAGAATCCACGCCCAGAGGATGCGGCCGGCCACGCCCCAGCGGACGGCCGAGAAGCGCTGGATGGCGCCGACGCCCATGATCGAGCCGCTGATCGTCTGGGTGGTGCTGACGGGGATGCCACCGATGGCGGTGCCGATCAGCGTGATGGCGCCGGCCGTCTCCGCGCAGAAGCCGCCCACCGGCCGGAGCTTGGTAATCCGCATCCCCATGGTCTTCACGATCCGCCACCCGCCGGTCATCGTGCCCAGACCCAGCGCCGCGTGCGCCATCAGCACGACCCAAAAAGGCACGTAGAACTCGGGCCCGAGGTGACCCGTGCTGAAGAGCAGCACGGCGATGATCCCCATCGTCTTCTGGGCGTCGTTGGTGCCGTGACCCAGGCTGTAGGCGGCCGCCGACAGGAGCTGGCCGCGTCGGAAGATCTTGTCGACGCGCCCGGGCGTCGCATGCTTGAAGACGTTGAGCACCAGCACCATCGTCGTGAATCCGACGACCAGGCCGATCAGCGGCGCCAGGATCATGAACGCCCCGATCTTGATCAGGCCGGACGCGATCAGCGAGCCGAACCCCGCCTTGACCACGGCGGCACCGGCGAAGCCGCCGATCAGCGCGTGGGAGGAGCTCGTCGGCACCCCCCCCACCCACGTGATCAGGTCCCAGACGATCGCGCCGACCAGACCCGCCAGGATCACCCACTGGTCCACCACCGTGGTCTCGACGACACCCTTCCCGACCGTGCGCGCCACGCTGACGCCGAATCCGAACGCGGCGACGAAGTTGAAGAAGGCCGCCCAGACGACCGCCTGGAGCGGCGTCAGCACGCGAGTCGACACGACCGTGGCGATCGAGTTGGCGGCGTCGTGGAACCCGTTGATGAAGTCGAAGACGAGCGCGACGAAGACGATGAAGACGACGAGGGAGAGCACCGCTCAGGCCGGGGCGGTCACGCCATCTTGAGGATGATCCCCTCGATCACGTTGGCCACGTCCTCGCACCGATCCGTGACGATCTCCATCGTCTCGTAGATCTCTTTCCACTTGATGACCTCGATGGGATCGCTCGCCTCGTCGAACATCGCGGCGAGGCTCTCGCGCAGCAGCACGTCGGCGGTGTTCTCCAGGCGGTTCACCTCGACGGTGTGTTCGTGGAAGCCGGGGTCCATCGTCCGCAGGCACTTGATGGTGCGGTCCATCGCGTGCGTGGTGTGCACGATGACCTCGGCCATCGCCCGGCACGCCGAGGTCGGCTCCTTGATGCGGTACACGACCAGACGCTCGGCGGCCGCCTCGATATAGTCCAGCACGTCGTCCAGACGCGAGGCCAGGTCGTGAATGTCCTCGCGGTCGATCGGCGTGATGAAGGTCGTGTTCAGCTTCTTGATGATCTCGTGGGTCGTCTGATCGCCCTGGTGCTCCACTTCCTTGATCGCGTGCGCCTTGGCCCGCGCGTCGGCGAAGTTGTGGACCATCTCGTGGAGCAGGGCGCCGGCCCGGATGATGTGCTGGGACTGCTGCTCGAAGTAGTCGAAGAACCGGACTTCCTTCGGGATCAGATTGAACATTAACCCGAACCGAAGTGTAACGGAAACCTCACAATCGCGCTAGGCCTTCCTCAGGCGCAGTGGGGGAAGTCCCCGGAGGGCCCGGCGGCCCAGGCCCCAACAGGTCTCGACGGTCTCGATGAGCGCCGGCGCGGTCGCCGCCAGGCAGCGAACGAGCACTCCGCCGCGAGCCAGCATGGCCACGCCGACCCTCGCGGCACCACCGCTCGCCCAGCGCCGGTGGACCTCGGCCGCGAAGTGCGCGGCGTCGAAGGCGCCGATGATCGCGATCGAGGCGAAGTACGGATGGGACTCCGCGCAGCCGAGTCCGTCCCACGCCGGGTCGTCCTTGGCGAGGGGACCTCGCAGGACGAACCGGTCGTGGAGCAGCCAGCCGGACTGGTCCCTGATCGAAACGGCGCTGTCGAGCACGGCGAACCGCCACGCTTCTCCCCGGGCGACCCGGCCGGCCGAAAAGGCATCGACGAGGATGAGCCCGGCGCTCTCGTCCAGTTCGACGTCGATCGCCTGGCGGAAGGCCGAGCCCGCGAACGGGATGGTGTGGTCGGGCACCCACTCGACGACCGCGCGCGGGCCCAGCCTAAGCTTCACGGTCTGGACGGCCTCGTCCGCATCGGTGCGGTACACGCGAGTGGCCGACGGGGTGGTGAGCACCGCGTGGGTCCCCGCCGCCAGGCTCACGTCGATCGAGAGCCGGTCGCCGCCGACCAGGCCGCCCGTCGGATTCAGGATCGAGACAATCGCGGCCGGGTCGTCGAGAGCGAGGGGCGCCAGGACCTGGAGCGGCAGCGTGTATCGACAGCCCGCGACGACGGTGGCGGTCCCGCGCCGCTCGAAGCGGAGCCACAGCGCCCCATCGCGGCCGACCCGGGCGTCGAGCGAGGCCGTCGCGTTCACGCGGTCGCCGCGGCGAGCGTCAGCTCGCGTCGAATCCACGCGAGGATCGTGTCCACCCCCTCGCCGGTCCGGAGGTTCGTGAAGACGAAGGGCCGGGCGCCGCGCATCCGGCGCGAATCGCGCTCCATCACGGAGAGGTCCGCGCCCACGTGCGGCGCCAGATCGATCTTGTTGATCACCAGCAGATCGGAGCGCGTGATCCCCGGACCGCCCTTGCGGGGGATCTTCTCGCCCTCGGCGACGTCGATCACGTAGATCATCGCGTCGACCAGCTCGGGGCTGAACGTCGCCGCCAGATTATCGCCGCCGCTCTCGATGAGAAGAAGCTCGAGATTCGGAAACTTCTTCAGGAGCGCACCCACGGCTTCGAGATTCACCGACACGTCTTCTCGAATCGCCGTGTGCGGGCACCCCCCCGTCTCGACGCCGATGACCCGCTCGGCCGGCAGGGCGCGCCTCCGGACCAGGAACTCGGCGTCCTCCTTGGTGTAGATGTCGTTGGTGATGACCGCCATGTCGAGCTCGGCGGAGAGGCGCCGGCAGAGTGCCTCGGCCAGCGCGGTCTTGCCCGAGCCGACTGGACCGCCGATGCCGATTTTCAACGGTTGCGGGAGCGTGGTCATGATCTGAACAACCTCATGTCGAGCGTGGCGTGACGGATGCCCGCGAGCTCGAGCGCGGGACCGAAGCTCCACAAGTCGTCGGCGGTCGCCATCGCGGCCGCGGCGGCCAGCCGCTCGATGCGAGGCCGCATCGCTGCCAGCGCGCGCTGGCCGTCGAGCTGTCCGAGCGTGATCAGTCGCAGACCTGCTCCGACCAGCAGTGCCGCGGTGGCGTAGAGGTACGCCGCGGCCGCGGACTCGGGCCCGGCGCCTCCCCGACCGACGATCGCACCGAACACCGTCGCGTGGTGGCCGGCCGAGCGCTCGTCGTCGACGGCGCGGGCCAACCGGGCGAGGAACGCGTCGTCGCCGAGGCCCGTGGCGATCCGCAGCGATTGCCGACCCATCTGCCGGCTCGCCGCCTTGAACTCCGGGATGCTCTTCATCGCGTCGAGCCGCGCGTCCAGCGCCACCCACTCCTCGGCATCGGCACGGGCTGACAGCCGCACCGCGATCGCCGTCGCCGCGGCGTCGGCGGGACCGGCGGAGCCCTCGAGGTGAGCTGCGATGAACGCCTCCAGGCCCTGGCGGTCCCGAACCCGCCCGTCCTGCGCGTAGGTCTCGAGCCCAAACGAGTGGGCGAAGCCGCCGGCGGGGAAGAGCCCGTCTGCGAACTGCAGGAGCGTCAGCAGCGCTGGATCAGGCGTCATGGCGGTGTCCCGCTCCGAGCGGCACGAACACGGCGTGCAGCCGCTCGAAGGGGACGCCCAGCCGTGTGAGAAGCTGGTCCATCGCCGGGTCGTCCGGGACGAGCACGCGGTCGCCGTCGATCGCGAGGGTGAAGTGGCGGTTCCCCACCTCGAAGGCGACGCGCAGCGCCGCGTCGCGCGACACCCCCGCGACCGCCAGGACCGGTTCCGGCGCGCCCTCCACGACGAGGTACCAGTCCGTGCCGACATGGAGGACCTCTCCGGGAGCGAGCGTGCTGCCGGTAGGGAGCGCCAGCACGAGCGTCCGCCCCCCGGTCGTCGTCACACGACGGCGCCCCCAGCGGCGCTCCTCCGCCGTGAGGACAAGCGTGTCGCGCTCGTGCCCGGCCAGCTCCTCGTCGTGCACGCTACCGCGCTGTCGAGTGACCACGACATGGGGGGCCATGTCGGGGCCCCCCATCTGCGGATCAAGTCCCCCCATCAGAACAAAAAATACCGTTGCGCCATCGGCAAGACGCGCGCCGGCTCGCAGGTGAGCACCTGGCCGTCCGCACGCACCTGGTAGGTCTCGGGATCGACCTCGATCCGCGGAAGCGCGCCGTTGTGGATCATGTCGCGCTTCCCGAGGCCGCGACAGCGCTCGACCGCGACCGCGCGCCGGGTCAGCCCGAGGCGCTGCGGCACGTCGCCGGCGAGCGCCGCCTTCGAGACGAACGTCAGCGCGGTGGCCCCGACCGTGCGACCGAACGCTCCGAACATGGGGCGGTAGAGCACCGGCTGCGGCGTCGGGATCGACGCGTTCGGGTCGCCCATTGCGGCCCAGGCGATGAGGCCGCCCTTGACCACCAGCTCCGGCTTGACGCCGAAGAACGCCGGCTTCCAGAGCACGAGATCGGCCAGCTTGCCGGGCTCGACCGATCCCACGTGCTGGGCCAGGCCGTGCGCGATGGCCGGGTTGATCGTGTACTTCGCGACGTAGCGCTTCACGCGCGTGTTGTCGTCGCCGGAGGTCTCGCCCGGGAGCGAACCGCGCTGGCGCTTCATCTTGTCGGCGGTCTGCCAGGTCCGGATGATCACCTCGCCGATCCGGCCCATCGCCTGCGAGTCGGAGGACATCATGCTGATCGCGCCGAGGTCGTGCAGCACGTCCTCGGCGGCAATCGTCTCGGCGCGGATGCGCGACTCGGCGAAGGCGAGGTCCTCGGGAATGCGCGCGTTGAGGTGGTGGCAGACCATCAGCATGTCGAGGTGCTCGTCCATCGTGTTCACCGTGAACGGCATCGTCGGGTTCGTCGACGAGGGCAGGCAGTTCGGCTCGCCACACACCCGGATGATGTCGGGCGCGTGACCACCGCCCGCGCCTTCGGTGTGATAGGTGTGGATCGTCCGCCCCTTGAAGGCACGGATCGAGTCCTCGACGAACCCGCTCTCGTTGAGCGTGTCGGTGTGGATCGCCACCTGGACGTCGAGCTCGTCGGCGACGCCGAGGGCGCAGTCGATCGCGGCCGGCGTCGTCCCCCAGTCCTCGTGCAGCTTGAGCCCGATGGCGCCGGCGGCGATCTGCTCGCGCAACGGCTCGGGGGCGGAGGCGTTGCCCTTGCCGAGGAAGCCCAGGTTGAGCGGGAACGCCTCAGCCGCCTCGAGCATTCGGTGGATGTTCCAGGCGCCCGGCGTGCACGTGGTCGCGTTGGTCCCGGTCGCGGGACCCGTGCCGCCGCCGACCAGCGTCGTGAGCCCGGCGCTGATCGCCTCGCCGACGAGCTGCGGGCAGATGAAGTGAATGTGCGTGTCGAGCCCGCCGGCCGTGACGATCTTCCCCTCGCCGGCGATCACCTCGGTGGAGGCGCCGACGACCATCCCCTCCGTCACACCCGCCATCAGATCCGGATTGCCGGCCTTGCCCACGCCCACGATCCGCCCGTCACGGAGCCCGATGTCGGCCTTCACGATGCCCCAGTGATCGACGATGACGGCGTTGGTGACGACGACGTCGAGCGCGCCGGCGGCGCGCGTGGCGCGGACGGACTGGCCCATGCCGTCGCGGATGACCTTGCCCCCGCCGAATTTCGCCTCTTCTCCGGGCGTGGTGAGGTCGCGCTCGATCCGGATGAAGAGCTCCGTGTCGGCGAGACGGACACGATCGCCCGTGGTGGGACCGTAGAGATCGGCGTACTGCCGGCGGGTCAGCCGGAGCGTCATGACGGGCGCTCCCACGCCGCGAGCTTTGCCAGCGCCTGGTCGAGGCCGCCGCCCTCGGTCAAGGCGTTCAGGCCGAAGACCCGGCGCGTGCCAGCCAGCTCGACGAGCGTCACGCGCTTCTCGTCGCCCGGCTCGAAGCGGACCGCGGTGCCGGCCGGCACGTTGAGTCGCATGCCGAACGCCTGGGCGCGGTCGAAGCGCAGCGCGCGATTGACCTCGAAGAAGTGAAAGTGCGAGCCGATCTGGATCGGCCGGTCGCCCGTGTTGGTCACCGTCAGCTCCACCGTCCGCCGGCCCTGGTTCGCGATGATCTCGCCCTCACCCAGCAGGTACTCACCCGGAATCACCGTTGGCCTCCTTCGGTCAGCAGCCGGTAGTAGAAGGCGCTCGGATCGAGGGTGCCGTCGGCGCTCTCGGCGTATGCGGGGATCGCGCCGGCCAGGCGGTATCCGACCGAGGTATAGAGTGGCTCGGACGGGTCGCCGCGGCGCGTGTCGAGCACCAGCGTCGTCCGCCCCAAACGTCGCGCGCGATCCTCCACCGCCAGCATGAGCGCGCGCCCCAACCCGCGGCGTCGGGCCTTCGTGTGAACGATCACCTTGGCCACCTCCGCGCGATGGCGCGCGTTCGGACGCGTCGCCAGGAGCAGCTGGGCGGTGCCGACGACGTCCCCTTCGCCGGCGTCCGCACCCTCGGCGACGCGCGCGACCAGCAGCACACACGTGCCTTCGCGGACCGCCGCCGCGACCGTTTGCCAGTACGCGTCGGCCTCGGCCTCCGCCAGCGGCGGCAGGAAGCCGACCGACGCGCCGCTGTCGACCGCATCCGTGAGCAGCGCGATCAGCGCCCCCCGATGCCGTTCCACACCCTCGCCGCCAAGCGCTTCGATCGCCACCGCCCCGGGGTCCAAGCGCCCCGTCCGCGAAATCATGTCAGGGCCCCGCTGACCCGCCGGACGCGGAGCGGAGGCGGCGGGTGGGTACGGGAGGGGTCGATCGGACCCGTTCCCGCGACGCGGCGGCGGTCGCCGCGCACCCGGATGGAGCCCAGCCGCCGCCGAGCAGCGCTCGCGTGCCGCGTGGTCCGATGACCCCTCCCGCACCCACCCGCCGCCGTCGGCGTCCCGTCCGGCGAAGTCGTGACCGGACCTCGAGAACGCGACATCAGCGGATCGGGTGGTGAATGGTGACGAGCTTGGTGCCGTCGGGAAAGGTACCCTCGACCTGCACCTCCTCGAGCATCTCGGGCACTCCTTCCATCACGTCGTCACGACCGAGGACGGCGAGCCCGGCCTCCATCAGCTCCGAGACGCTCCGTCCGTCGCGGATGCCCTCGAGGACCTCGGCCGTGATGAGCGCCAGCGCCTCGGGATGGTTGAGCTTGAGGCCGCGCCCGCGGCGCCGGCGCGCAACTTCGGCCGCGGTGAAGATGAGCAGCTTCTCCTGCTCGCGCGGAGTGAGGTGCATCGTTGAACCACCTCCAGACGAATGGTGTCAGACCGCCAGGTGCTGCCGGACCATCTCCACCCTCAGATCTCCGGTGGAGCCCGAGGCGACCACGGCGCCCTTGGCCATGATCACGTACTTGTCGGCGAGACGCTCGGCGAAGTCAAGGTACTGCTCGACCAGCAGGACGGCCAGACCGAGCTCGCGCTTGATCCGTCTCAACGCGCTCTCGATCTCGAGGATGATCGACGGCTGGATGCCTTCGGTCGGCTCGTCGAGCATGAGGAGCTTCGGCTTCGTCAGGAGCGCGCGCCCGATCGCGAGCATCTGCTGCTCGCCACCCGACAGGACACCGCCCGTGCGCGCGAGGAGCGGCTTGAGCGCCGGGAACAGCTCGAGGGGCTCGTCCAGCTCCGCGGCCCGCCCGCAGCCCAGAAGCGCCATCCGGAGGTTCTCCTCCACGGTCAGATGGGGGAAGATCTCGCGACCCTGCGGGACGTAGCCGACGCCGGCGCGCGCCCGACGGTCCGGCGACCAGGCGGTGATCTCCGCCCCGTCGAAGCTCACGGTCCCACGCCGCGCCGGCAGGAGGCCGATGGCGGTCTTGAGAAGGGTCGTCTTGCCGACGCCGTTGCGTCCCATCAGGCACACGAGCTCACCCGCGCCGACCTCGAGGTCGACCCCCCAGAGCACCTGCGACTCGCCGTAGGCGACGTCGAGGCCTTTAATGGACAGCATCGGCCGCCTCGCGCCGCCGCCCGAGGTAGACCTCGAGGACGCGCGGGTCGCTCTGCACCTGCTCGACCGGCCCCTCGCAGAGGACCGTCCCCTGGTGGAGGACCGTCACCTTGCGGGCGATCTGCCGGACGAACTCCATGTCGTGCTCGATGACGAGCACCGACCGGTCGGCGGCGATCGCCTCCAGCAACGCGCCCGTCCGCGCCGTTTCCTCGTCGGTCATACCCGCGACCGGCTCGTCCACGAGGAGCAGCTCGGGATCCTGCGCGATCACCATCCCGATCTCGAGCCACTGCTTCTCGCCGTGCGCGAGGGCGCCGGCCAGGGAGCTCGCCTTGGCGGCGAGCTGAACCGTCTCCAGCGTCTGAGCGATCCGCTCGCGCTCCTCCTGCGGGTCACGACGGCGGAGCGCGGCGAAGACGCCCTTCGAGGCCCGGCGAAGCGAGAGCTCCACGTTGTCCCAGACGGTGAGGTTCACGAAGACGGACGGCGTCTGGAACTTTCGCCCGACGCCGAGGCGCGCGATGTCGTTCTCGCGCAGCGGCAGGAGATCGGTCTCGCGGCCGAAGATGACGCGCCCACTCTCGGGCTTGACCCGCCCGGACACGACGTCGAGGAGCGTGGTCTTGCCGGCACCGTTCGGGCCGATCACCACGCGCAGCTCGCGGCGGTCCATGAAGAAGTTCAAGCGGCTCAGCGCCTTGAAGCCGTCGTAGTTCACCGTGACGTCTTCGAGATAGATGATGCTGCCCCTGGCGGCCATGGTTACTTATCCGAGCGCGGAGGCCGGCTCATTGCGTGGGTGGCCTGAGAAGGGTGCGGGGCGTCCAGGATCGCCCGATCAGGCTGCCCTGCGACCACGCGATGGGCGCGGGTCAGCAGGCGGCCCAGGGCGCCGACGACCCCGTCGGGAAAGAACAGGACGGCACCCATGAAGAGCCCGCCGAGGAAAAGGAGCCAGAGGTCCGGGTAGCTCGTAGTGAGCCAGCTCTGGATCCAGTTGACGCCGAAGGCGCCGATGACGGAGCCGTAGAGCGTGCCCCGGCCGCCGGCCGCGACCCACACGACCATCTCGATCGACGGAAGCACGCCGATCTTGGCCGGCGTGATGATGCCGACCTGCGGCGCATAGAGGGCGCCGGCCAGTCCCGCCAGCACCGCCGACACGACGAACACGAAGAGCTTGTACGCCGCCGGTGAGTAGCCGGAGAAGAGCACCCGCGTCTCGCTGTCACGGATGGCGACGAGCACCTTGCCGGCGCGCGTGAGCGTGATCCAGCGACAGAGCAGATACGCGGCGACGAGCGTCAACGCCGTGACCACGTACAGCCCGCGCTGGGTGGAGGGCCGGTGCAGCGGGAAGCTGAAGACCGTCTTGAAATCGGCGAGGCCGTTGGTGCCGCCGAGGTTCATCTCGTTCCGGTTGAACACGAGCCAGGCGCTGAGGGCCAGCGCCTGCGTGATGATCGAGAAGTACACGCCGCGGATCCGGCTCCGGAACGCGAGGTAGCCGAACGCCAGCCCGAAGAGCGCCGGGACGAGGACGATCGCCGCCAGCGTGAAGGCGACGCTCTGGAACGGCCTCCAGAAAAGTGGGAGCGCGGTGACCTGGTTCCACACCATGAAGTCGGGCAAGGCGCTCTGGTAGACGCTCTTCGCGCCGATCTCGAGCATGAGGTGCATGCCCATCGCATACGCCCCGAGGCCGAAGAACACGCCGTGCCCGAGCGAGAGCACGCCCGCGTACCCCCAGAGGAGGTCGAGTCCGAGCGCCAGGATCGCGTAGGTCAGGAACTTGCCGAACAGGTTGAGCGTGAAATTCGAGACCGCGAACGGCGCGTCGGCCGGCAGCGCGTTGCACACCGGCAGGACGACGACCAGCACCACCGCCGCGAGCCCGACCGCGAGCGTCTCACACCTCGGCATTCCGGCCCCGCGTCGCGAACAGCCCGGCCGGCCGCCGCTGGAGGAACAGAATGACGCCGACGAGGATCGCGACCTTGCCGAACACCGCCCCGAGCGCCGGCTCGATGCCCTTCGTGAGCCCGCCCAGGCCCGCCGCGGCGAGGATCGTCCCGGCGAGCTTCCCCACTCCGCCGGTCACGACCACCATGAACGAGTCGACGATGTAATTCTGCCCGAGCGACGGCCCGACGTTGCCGATCTGGGTGAGCGCGCACCCGGCGAGGCCCGCGAGGCCGGCGCCGAAGGCAAACGTCGTCGCGTCGACCACGCCGGCGCGCACGCCGAGGCACGAGCTCATCGCCCGGTTCTGGGTGACGGCGCGGATCCGGAGCCCCGCGCTGGTGCGGAACAGGAGCCAGTATGTCGCCGCGACCGACACCGTCGCCAGGCCGATGATGAACACGCGATTGTACGGAAGCGTCACCCCGACCATCGCCGGCACGCCCCCCGAGAGCCAGGAGGGCGAGCTCACGTCCACGTTCGCGGCGCCGAACCAGAGCCGCAGCGCCTGCTGGACGATGAGCGACGCGCCCCACGTGAGCAGCAGGGTCTCGAGTGGCCGGCCGTACAAGAACCGGATGACCCCGCGCTCGAGGATCAGCCCCACCGCCGCCGCCACCAGGAAGGAGACGGGCAGCGCGACGGCGAAGTAGAGATCGAAGCGCTCGGGCCAGGCCGCGCGGAACCAGTTCTG
>QHSR01000094.1 GCA_003221635.1 Candidatus Rokuibacteriota bacterium
ATCGTTCCGATTCCACCCCGGGCCGCATCGGAACGATGGTGCGCTCCCAGGTGACGCCCGCGTCCCGGGAGCGCACCATCGTTCCGATGCGGCCCGGGGTGGAATCGCCCAGCGTCAGGAACACCGTCCGTGGATCGTCGGGCCGGACGGCGATGCCCCGAGGGTAGTGCCAGGGGAAAACTTCTCTAGCCCGCGCGGCTTGCCAAGTCTGCCCGTCGTCGGTGCTGCGCCAGATGTCGTCGTTCACCACGGTGAACACGGTCTTGGGAGGGCCCTCGACCACCAGCACGTTGTGCACGTCCTGGTTCGGGATCTGACCGTTCACCTTGCTCCAGGTTTCGCCGCCGTCGGTGCTGTATCGGACCCCGTCCACCTCGAGTCCGACCCACACGTTCCGGTCGTTGGTGGGATCGACCGCGATCCCCGTGGGCCGCGGGACGCCGACGTTCGGGCAATCGTCGGCAATCTCCACGCGCAGTCGCGTCCAGCTCTTCCCCGAATCGGTGGAGCGGAAGATGCCCGGTGTGCTGGGCGTGCCGGTGCCGGCGAACATGACGGCCGGATCGATCGGGTCGATGGCCATGCTCCAGACCACGGATGCCTTCATCGGGTTCTCGAGCAGGCGCCATTTGGCGCCCCCGTCATCGCTCCGGTAGAGGCCCAGGTCGGTCCCGGCGTAGACGACCTCCGGGCTCCGGGAGTCCGAGCGCAGCATGCGCACGATGGAGTCGGAATGCATCCCCTGGCGCACGCTGGCCCGGGTCCAGCTCTCTCCATCGTCGGCGCTCATCATGACGCCCTGACCGACGGTCCCCACCAGGATGTTCCCCTTGTTCGTCATGCTCCACCTCCTGACTCGGATTTGGCGCGTGCGTCGCCCAGACTATACACCGCTTGCCACGGCCCGGCGCGCCGCGGCGATCTCCGCCGGCGCGGCGTCTGCGCCCGGGAAATCGCGCTCGGCCCGCTTGTACCAGCCGCGCGCGTTGTCGAGGTCGCCCTCGAGGATGTGCACGATCCCGTGAAGCCACGCCGCCAGCGTCGACTTCTCCTTCTGGACGATCTCGTGCGCTTGCTTCCAGTCGCCGGCCGCCAGAAGCTCGACCGCCCGCGTGAGAGACTCGCTCATGGTGTCCTCCTAAAGGGTTGGCGCGGCGGCCTGGCCAAGCACATCCTCGCACCAGGCCGCCGCCGCAAGGAGCGGCGCTTCCGTGAAGGCTCCGCTCACGAGCTGGATGCCGAGCGGGAGACCCGAAGTCGTGAAGCCGCAGGGCACCGTGATCGACGGCAGGCCGCTCAGCGACCACGGGACCTGAAATTGCGGATCGCCCGTCGCCATGCCTTCGGGGGCAGGCGCGGGCGTCGTCGGCGTCAGCAGCACGTCGAATCGATCCAGCAGCGGACTGAGCTCGCGACGGAACTGGCGACGGATCCTGAGCGCCCGCACGTACAGATCGCCGGGGATCAGCATGCCCATCTCGATCGCGCTCCGGATCGCGGGCCGGTAGAGATCGGCCTTCTGCGCGAATCGCTCGGCGTGGATGCTGGCCGTGTCGCTCCGCGTGATCAGGTAGGCCGCGGCGTACACCGCGCGGAAGGTCGGCGGCAGCTTGGCCTCCTCCACCGTCGCGCCCGCCCGCGCCAGACGGTTCACCGCCTGCGCGGTGACGCTGGCGACCTCGGGGGTGGCGCGCTCGAAGAAATCGCGCAGGAGGCCGACGCGCGGCGAGCGCCGGCGCGTGAGCGCCGCCAGGTAATCGGGCACCGGGGCGCGCGAAGAGCTCGGATCCTCGGGATCGTGACCCGCCGTCGTCGAGAGCAGCAGGCCGACGTCCTCGACGCTCCGGGCCATGAGCCCGACGTGATCCTGCGTGTAGCTGAGCGCCATCACGCCCCGCGTGCTGATCCGGCCGAACGTCGGCTTGAGCCCGACCAGCCCGCAATACGACGCCGGGCGCACGTTCGAGCCGATCGTCTGGCTGCCGAGCGCCAGCGGGACCATGCGCGCGGCCACGGCGGCCGCCGAGCCGCTCGACGACCCACCGGGGGTGCAGGCGAGGTTCCACGGATTGCGCGTGGGCGCCGGATCGTACGTCGCGAATTCCGTCGTGTGCAGCTTGCCCAGCAGGATCGCGCCCGCGGCCTTGAGCCGCGCCACCGCGGTCGCGTCGTAGCTTGGAACGAAGCCCGCCATCACCTTCGAGCCGGCCTCCGTGCGAAGCCCGGCGCTGTAGAAGATGTCCTTGGCCCCGAACGGCACGCCATGGAGCGGCCC
Organism: Candidatus Rokuibacteriota bacterium; assembly: GCA_003221635.1. Taxonomy (GTDB): domain Bacteria; phylum Methylomirabilota; class Methylomirabilia; order Rokubacteriales; family CSP1-6; genus AR31. The sequence continues at coordinate 2,276 of QHSR01000094.1, forward strand.
GCGGAACATGCCACGCGCGGCCTCGTCGCCTGCCCGGCGCGCCGCGGCCCGGGCGCCGTCGCGGTCGACGAGAGCCCACGCCTGTACCCGCCCGTCCACCGCCTCGATGCGCTCGAGCAACGCCGCGACCAGATCGACGGGCGAGAGCACCGTCTCGCGGATCGCCCGGGCCGCGTCGACGGCGGCCAGCTCGTGCAGGCTCATGGCGCCGGCTCGGCGTAGAAGGCCGGCGGCTCGTCGGCGTCGACGGGGAACGTCGCCACCTCGGTCATCCAGGCAGCCACGTCCTCGATGGTCTGCCGGAGCGCTTCGGCGCGCGCGGCCCCGAACCGACGCTCGGCGGCGGCGCGAAGCCCCGCCGCGTATTCCGCCCGCTGGCTGTCCCTGTCCATGCGTCACTTGCCTTTCAGCTTGACGTCCTCGTAGGGCGCCGAGAATCCCCAGCTGCCGAGGAGCCCGAGCCCGGATTCTTCCACGCGCGGCCCGACGCCGTGGAGGAAAGCGAAGTCCCAGACCGGCGCGAACATCGCCCGCTCGTAGATGAGCTGCTGCATCTTGTGGAGAATCGCCTCGCGCTTCGCCCGATCGAGCTCCACGGCCTGCTCCCGGAAGAGACCGTCGATGTCGGGGTAGCCGCCGTAGGCATACGTGCCGCCGGAGACGGCGAGGGATTCCAGCCAGGTCGCGGCGTTTCCCGAAGCGCCGATGAAGAGATACGCGACGTTCTTGAATTTCTTGTCGGCGACGCCCTTGAAGAATGCGGCCCGTTCGAGCGGGCGCAGCTTGAGCTGGATTCCCACGGCCTTCAAGTCGGTGAGCATCGCTTCGCCCCAGGGGCAGACTTGCAGGTCGCAGAAGAACTCGCCGGCGTCGAAGCCGTTCGCGTACCCGGCCTCGGCGAGCAGTCGCCGGGCCCGGGCCGGATCGTGCGGATACGGGGGCGCCGGCCAGTAGAAGTCGAAGCTGGACGGCACGATGCTCCCGGTGATCTTCGAGAGACCGAGCGTCGCGGCCTCGTTGAGCGTGTTTCGATCGATCGCCAGATTGGCGGCCAGCCGCACGCGCTTGTCGTGCCAGGGGGACTTCGGATCAAACTGATCGGCGAAGATCAGCCAGTGGTTGGATGGGAACACGGCCTTCAACGTGAGCCCGGGCGTGCGCCGGACCTCCTCGGCCAGCTCTCCACTGATCAAGTAGACGATGTCGACATCACCACGCTTGAGCGCCGCCAGCCGCGTGGCGTGGTCGGGAATCACCCGAAAGACTAGGCGCCTTACACTCGGGGTCTTTCGCCAATACTGGTCGAACGCCTCGAGCACCAGCTCCACGCCGGGCGTGAACGAGACGAAGCGGTACGGACCGGCGCCGACTGGCGCCTTCTTGTAGCCCTCGTCGCCCACCTTCTCAAGGTACTTCTTCGGCACGATCCACCCGGCGCCCGATGCGCGCGTCCCGTAGAAGGTCATGAAGTCGGGCCAGGGCTGCTTGAGCCGGAACCGGACGCGGCCCGGATCGACGATCTCGACCGCCGCGACCCGCTCCTTGAGCGTCTTGGCGAACATGCCCCGATAGCGCTCAAAGGAGAACTTTACGTCCTCGGCGGTGACGGGCTCGCCGGTGTGAAACTTGACCCCCTTGCGCAGCACGAACTCGTAGACGAGCCCGTCGGGTGACGCGGTCCACGACTCGGCGAGGCTGGGTGCCATGCTCTTTCCAGGCATCGGCTTCACCAGGGCATCGTGCGTCGCCAGGAGGATCATGAACGGCGTGCCCTGGATGTTCTCCGCCGGGTCGAACCAGGTCGGCACCAGCGTCGTGTGCACGGCCCAGGTCATCTGGCCCGCCGGCGCGTCGGCGCGCGACGCGGGCGCGACGGCGTTCGGCGCACCGGTAACAATTACCGCAAGCGCAACGAGCAGCGCGAGGGGAACACCGCGGGATCCGTCGACTCGGCTCACCGCCCTTCTCATGGAAGTCTCCTTCGTCCGTCATCGGCCCTTCAGCTTCACGTCCTCGTACGGCGCCGAGAATGCGTAGCCGGCGATGACTCCGATCCCCGACTCTTCGACCCGTGGCCCGAGACCGCCGAGGCCGGCGTTCAGCCAGATGGGGGCGATCATCACTTTGTCGTGGATGAGCTGCTGGATGCGATGCAGCGTCGCCTCACGCCGCTTCGGGTCCAGCTCGCCCGCCTGTTCCCGGAAGAGCCCATCGATGTCGCCATAGCTGCCGTAGACGTAGGTACCGCCGGCGGCCACGAAGGCTTCGATTCTCGTGGCCGCGTTGCCGAAGGCGCCGCTGCCGCCCTGGATGAGGCCTTTGTGCTTCCTCTCGGCCCATCCCCTGAAGAAGGCCACCCGTTCGATCGGCCGGAGCTTCACGCGGATGCCGGCCGAGTTGAGGTAGTTGACCACGGGTTCGCCAACGTTGGCGATCGCGGCGTCGCAGAAGTAGTCTCCGGCGTCGAAGCCGTTGGGGTAACCGGCCTCAGCCAGAAGTTGCTTGGCCTTGGCGGGATCGTACGAATAGCCGGGCGGCTGCCAGTAGAACTCGAAGCTCGAGGGAATGATGCTCCAGGTAATCTTGGAAAATCCGAGGGTGTCCGCCTGGTTCATCGCCTGCCGATCGATGGCGTGGTTGGCGGCCAGGCGCACGCGCCGATCGTGCCACGGCGACCTCGGATCCCACTGATCAGGGAAATTGATCCAGAAGGTGGCCTGACCGACGTTGGGCTTCAGCGTCAGCCCCGGGGTTCGCCCGATCTCCTCGGCCAGCGCGCCGCGGATCGCATAGGCGATGTCCACCTCACCGCGCTTCAGCGCGGCCAGGCGTGTGGCCTCGTCCGGGATCGACTTCAACACCAGCCGCTTCACGTTCGGCGCTTTGCGCCAGTACTGATCAAAGGCCTCGACCACGAGCTCCACGCCCGGGGTGAACGAAACGAACTTGTACGGGCCGGCTCCGATCGGCGCCTTCTTGAACCCTTCGTCGCCGACCTTCTCGACGTACTTCTTCGGCACGATCCAGCTGGCCCCAGTGGCCCCGGCGTAGAAGGTCATGAAGTCAGGCCATGGTCGCTTGAGGCGTATGCGGACACGCCCGGGATCCGGAGTTTCGACCGCCGCCACGGCTTCCTTGAGCGGCTTGGCGGACGCGCCCCGATAGCGCTCGAGCGAGAACTTCACGTCCTCGGCGGTGACGGGATCGCCGTTGTGGAACCTGGCTCCCCTGCGCAGGACGAACTCGTACACGAGCCCGTCCGCGGACATGCTCCATGACTCGGCCAAGCTCGGCGTCATGGAATTACCCGGCAGCGGCTTCAGCACGGCGTCGTGCAACGCGTAGAGCACCATGAAGGGCGTGATGATCCCCGAGGTCTCCGCAGGGTCGAACCACGTCGGCGCGAGCGAGATGTGAACGGCCCAGGTCATCTGGCCTTCGGGCGCCGCGGCGCCCGGTGAAACCCCGAAGGCCGCGATCGCGAGAACGAGCGCCGTCGCGAAGAGGCCTCGAATGTGTCTCATGAGGAAGCCTCCCTGTTCTCTTGCGTTGTTGCGCCGAGGTTCGTTACCGTCGGCTCAGACCGGCTCCGTGCGGCCCCAGACCATCGCCAGGACGGTCGCGCCGTTCTTCGTCGTCACCGTGTGAACGCACCCGTTCGGCCGGTAGTTCATGTTGCCGGTGTTCACGGGGCCCGACTCGTCCGCATTCGCCCCTTCGATGACGAAGATCAGCTCGTCGCCCACGTGACGGTGAGGTGCGAGCGTGGCGCCCGGCTCGAAGCGCGCCAGGATCGCGCGACGCTCGCTGGCTTTGTCCTCCCAGATCCTCTTCTGGCGGACACCGGGACGGGTCTCGACCCACGGCAGCTCGCTGAGGGCGACGATCTGCGACGGTGGCCCACTGCCTCGCTGCGTCAACGGTTCTACGGCGCCGGTGATGATCGCGAGGACCGTCGCCCCGTTCTTCGCCGAGACCGTGTGCACACAGCCGTTCGGCCGGTAGCCCATGTTGCCGGCCGTCACGGTGCCGAACTCGTCCGTAATCGCGCCCTCGACGACGAAGACCAGCTCGTCGCCGACGTGTCGATGGAGCGGGAGCTTGGCGTCGGGCTCGATGCGCGTCATGACGGCCCGTCGCTTGCTCTGCGGATCCTCCCAGATGCTCTTCGTCCGGACCCCGGGCTGCCGCTCCTGCCATGCCAGGTCGGAGAGCGAGAAGATTTCCGACAACGGAGTCTTCGTGGTCGTCATGGTCTAGCCTCCTCACGTGGTGCCTTCTGGCTCCGGGGACAGGTCATGCCAGGCCTCCAGCCGGACGGATGGGACAGGGCTACAGGTGCCGCGAGAGTAGCTCGCGGCGTCGCGCCGGTCAACGAGGGTGCGCGCCTCTGCCGGCGCGCGCACCCGGCTACTTCGTCTTGAGCTTCAAGTCCTCGTAGAGCACCGAGAAGGCGTAGCTGGCGATGAGCCCGAGCCCGGACTCTTCGATGCGCCGGCCGACGCTGTTGACGAAGGCGAGCTCGTACATCGGCGTCTTGCGCCAGTAGCGACGACGAGCCCCAGGAGCTTCATCATCCGAGATGCCGGCCGATGAAGTCACGCATCATCGCGATGGCCTTGTCCGAGTCCGCGCTGGGCTGCTGGATGAAGCCGTGGCGGGCACCCGGGAAGTGGACGCGCTCGATCTGGCCGCCGGATTGCTGGTAGGCGCGAACGAGCGCCTCGGTGATCGTGGCGGGCACGTTGTCGTCGAGCTCCGGCTGAGCGACCCAGACCGGCGGCAGCGCCCGGGCTTCGCCGGCCGCCACGACGCGCGTGACACTGGCCGCGGCCATCGCGGCCTCGTCCGCGAAGTACCCGTGGTGGGCGGCGATCAGACGCTTCGCGTCGAACCCCGACCCGTCGTCTTGCCGCCCGACCACGTAGCGGAACCGCGCCAGCGGATCCGCGACCGGATAAAGCGCCAGGACGAACGCGACCGATTCGTCGCCGGCGGTGGCGTCGACGGAGCCGTCGGGTGACACGATCGGCGTGCCGGCGTGCTCGGGGGCGCCGGGCTTCAGCCCGCCGAGCAGGGCGAGATGTCCGCCGCTCGAGCTGCCCACGAGCGCGATGCGCCTCGGATCGACGCCGAGCCGGCGGGCGTGAGCGCGCACATAGCGGACACCCGCCGCGACGTCGGCGCTCCCCGCGGGATGCTTGTGCTCCGAGCCCTGACGGAAGTCGAGCGAGACGACGACCAGACCTGACGCGGCGAGCGCGCGCCCATGATGGACCCCGGTCGTCCGGTCGCCCCGGCTCCAGGCTCCACCGTGGACATCGACCAGCGCCGGCCTGGCGAACGGCGCGTCGGCTTCCTCGACCTCGTACGGTGCAGCCGGATCGAAGCGAATTTTCATGGGCATCGCGCGCTCCTCCTTCGTTCGCTCTCGTTCGCACGGTCACCGCCGTCGCGTCAGCCGCGAAGGCCGGGTAAGACCTCGGTCGTGAACCGCTCGAGCTGGGCGAGCTGATCGTCGCCCACGAACCTGATACAAAGGTCGCTGACCCCGGCCGCCGCGTAGCGTTGCAGCGCGGCAATCACGACGTCAGCGGGACCGAGCCCCATCGTACCGCGCGAGTGCACGCCGCCGCCGTAATAGGTGGCGAGGAATTCCGTGGTGACGCGCTCGGCCGTGCGGGGATCGTCCTCCATGCGGACCGTCGTGTACACGCAGAGCGTGAAGCCAACTCCCGTGCGGTCGTGTCGCGCCAGCGCTTCCTCGGCGCGCTCGCGCACGAGCCGGCACTCCTCGGCGTGCACGTACGTCGTGATGATGCCGTCGCCGAGCCGGCCGAATCGATCGAACTGGGCGGCGAGCATCTCGCCGCGGTTCGCGGCGGTGATGAGGACAGGCGGCCCGGCGGGATGCCACGGCAGCGGCCCGATGGTGTGATCGGTCAGCTCCACGTCGCCGTCGCGATGGGTCACCGGCTCACCGCGCCAGAGCATGCGCCAGATCTGCACGTGTTCCTCGAGACGCCGGACGCGGCGCTTGTGGTCCGCGCCACACGCCGCCCACTCGCGCTCGGCCGAGGGAAGGCTCCAGCCGACGCCGAGGCCCAGCACCACTCGCCCGCGCGAGATCTGATCGACGTTGGCGATCTGGTGGGCCAGCACCACCGGATGACGCAGGGCCGGCAGCAGCACGGCCGTCCCCAGTCGCACGCGCGTCGTGATGCCGGCGAGGTAGGCGAGCGTCGTCAGGGGCTCGAGACGCGGCTTGGCCACGATGCTGTCGCCGACCCACACGGCGTCGTAGCCCGCCTCGTCGGCCAGCCGCGCCATCGCCCAGCACTCGTCGACGGGAGGTCGGCGTGCCGACTGCATGACGACGCCGCGGGTGGGCGCGAGGATACCGAGACGCATGGAGCGAGAGGACTCTAGCACAACTCCCAGTCGCGCCGACCGCGACCCGTCCGACGGCTCAGCCGAGGAGCTTGCGAAGCGAGGCCACCAGCCGGTCGGGATCGAGCTCGAGATCCGTCCGCCGCGCCGCGATCCGCCCCTGGCCGTCGACCAGCACCACGAGGCTTCCGTGGACGATCCGCTCGCGCGCGACGGCGGTGAGGCCAAAGGCGCGGACCACGCGCGCCACGTCGGCCGAGGCGCCCGTCAGGAAGTGCCAGGTGGTGAGATCGATGCCGTGAGCGGCGGCGTAGCGGCGCAGCACCTCGGGCGTATCGGTGACCGGATCGAGCGTGATGGAGACGAAGCGCACCCGCGCGTCGAGCTTCTCGGTGCGCACCCGCGCCTGGGCCCGCGCGAGCTGCGCGGTGATCAGCGGACACGCCTCCGCGCACGTCGTGAAGACGAAGCTGATGACGAGGGCGCGGCCCCGGAGACTCTCGGACCGCACGGTCGCTCCGGACTGGTCGATCAACGCGAAGGGCGGCATCGTCTCGCCGGGCGAATTCGTGCAGGCGAAGAGGAGCAGGCCGGCAAGCACGGCCGACAGGCGCTTCATGCGACAGCCACCGCGGGGCCGGGACGAGTCCTCGCGCGAGCGAGGATGGCTATGACGATGAGGGCATATCCGGCCGGGATGAGCACGGGCTCGAGCCGCGCGAACCACTGGATCGTACTCGCGGAGATGCCGGCGACCGCGAGCAGAACGCCGAAGGAGCCGAGCCCACAGTGCGTGAGCGAGGACACGCTGGCGCCCAGGAGGCCGACGATCCCGGCCCCGCCCAGCGATCCCACGGCGCCCCACGGCGCCGCGTACCCCCCGATACCGAGGTAGACCCCCATGA
>QHSR01000254.1 GCA_003221635.1 Candidatus Rokuibacteriota bacterium
ACATGAGCGTCACGCGGGAAGAATACGAGCCGAGGTCGACGGGCGTCAGGCTGGTGTCGGCCGGATGCACATGGACGTCCTTCGGGTCGATGCCGAGGACCTCGGCGGTCAGGTAGGCGAGTATCGAGTCCGATCCCTGGCCGATATCGGTGGCGCCGCAGAGGACGGCGACCCCTCCGCTACGGTCGGCCCGCGTGATCACGCCCGAGTGGGGCATGTCGTTCCAGTAGATCGCGGTGCCGGCGCCGGTGAGATACGCCGAGCAGGCGATGCCGACACCGGGTCTTTTGGGAGAAGGGGGCTCCGGCTGCACGATAGGCGTGCAGCCTCCGCCCCCCTCTCGTCTCCCCCCGGGAGACGGGGGCTCCGGCTGTACGGCAGGCGTACAGTCTCCGCTCCCCTCTCGACTCCCCCCGGACGTGGCCGCCCGCGCTGCAGGCGGGCCGAAGCGGGCTCGCTTTTCACGCCAGCCGGAGGACTCGACGACCTTGTCGATGCACTCGCCGAGGCCGATGGTCGTGACCGTCAGATGGTTGGCGGTCTTGGTGAACGGCTCGGCGACGATCCGTCGGCGCATCTCGGCGGGGTCGAGCCCGAGCTGCTCGGCGACCTTATCGATCTGGCATTCGAAGGCGAAGCGAGGCTGCGGCGTGCCGTGGCCACGCTTGGGTCCGCACGGCGGCTTGTTGGTGAAGATGCGGGCCGCCTCGAACTTGTAGACGGGCATCTTGTAGGTCACCGGGTTGATCACGCCCGTGTAGAACGTGGAGGCGACGCCGTAGGAGCCGTACGCGCCTCCATCGAGCCACGTCCGGAGGTGGCAGCCGGTGATATCGCCCTGCTTCGTGAACCCGGTCTTGATCCACATGAGGACCGGATGGCGGCCGCGATGGGTGTAGAAGACCTCCTCGCGCGTCAGCGCGATCTTCACCGGCCGCCCGATCAGCTTCGAGAGCTGGCAGGCTACGATCTCGTGGGCGAAGGGATCGGTCTTGCCCCCGAAGCCACCACCGACCGGCGTCGCGATGACGCGGACGTGCGCCGCGGGCACCTCGAGGATCTTGGCGAGGAGCCGGTGGACGTAGTGCGGCGTTTGGGTCGAGGACCACAGGGTGAGCTTGCCGTCCGATCCCCACTGGGCGACCGCCGCGTGCTGCTCCATCGGCAGATGGTTGCTGCCCTCGAAGAAGAAGACGTCCTCTCGAACCAGGTCGGCACCGGTGAAGGCCGCGTCGACGTCGCCGAACTGGAGCGCCACACTCTTGTGGACGTTGGGCCCGTCGCCGTACTCGTGGATCCGGACCTCGGGATGGGCGAGCGAGTCGAACACGGACATGAGGGCCGGGAGAGGCTCGTAGTCGACCTCGATCAATCGGCACGCCTGCTCCGCGGTCTCTTCGTCGACGGCGGCGACCGCCGCGACCGCGTCGCCGACCATGCGCACTTTCTCCGTGCACAGCGCTTCCTCGTCCTGCGACACCGGCAGGATGCCGAACTTCACGCGCGGCAGGTCGGCGCCCGTGATGACCGCGTAGACCCCGGGCACCGCGCGGGCGCGCGCGCTGTCGATGGACCGGATACGGGCGTGGGCGTGGGAGCTGCGGAGCAGCTTGCCGTACGCCATGCGCGGCAGGAAGAGATCGTCGGCGTATTTCGTCTCACCGACGACTTTCGCCCACGCGTCGACCTTCGGGAGCGGCTGCCCGATGACTGCGAAGTCGCTCTTGGTCATGTGCGGGTGTCCTGACGTCCCATCCGCAGGGCCGCGAGCTCGACGGCGTCGAGGATCTTCGTATAGCCGGTGCACCGGCAGAGATTTCCGGCGAGGGCGTTCTTGACCTCCTGCCGCGTCGGGCTCGGACGGTCGGCGAGAAGCGCCGTGGCGGTGAGGAGAATACCGGGCGTGCAGTACCCGCACTGGGCGGCGCCCAGCTCGGCAAAGGCTTGCTGGAGCGGGTGGAGGCGGCCGCCCTCCGCCATCCCTTCGACCGTCGTGATCCGGCCTCCCTCCGCCTCGACGGGCAGGGCGAGGCACGACAGTACGGGCTCGCCGTCGACGAGCACGGTACAGGTGCCGCACTCGCCGAGCTCGCAGCCGTGCTTGGTGCCGGTGAGCCCGAGATCTTCCCGCAGCACCTCGAGGAGCGTCTTGTGGACCGGCACGAGCGCCTCACGGGACTCGCCATTGACGGTCAGGGCGACGCGGACTTTCATCCGGGCTCCATCTGCTCGGCGTGATTTATTGTGAATAAACGTCGGTTTAAAAATACTGAATCCGGCTGGTGGCTGTCAAGCGCGAAACCTTGGGCGAAGAAAGGGCGGGCGGCTAAGATACCCCCGTGCCGTTTGCAAGGGCCGACGACGGGGTCCGGATCTACTACGAGGTGCATGGACGCGGGACACCCATCGCGCTCGCCTACGGTATCGGCGGCAACACCGACATGTGGGACGTCAATCGCGACGCCCTCGCCGCCTGTCCCCGGCTGATTCTCTGGGAGCCGCGTGGTCACGCGCGGTCGGGGAGTCCCAGGGATCCGGCGTGGAACCGGACGATGCTCGAGTTCCTCGCCCGGTGTGATCGCCGGAGCCGCGGCTAGACGCCGATGGACCACCCACGGGTGCTGGTCGTCGAGGACGACAAGGACGTCGGCGAGCTCCTGCGCGAGGCGCTCAGCCGCTGGGGCTACGATGTGACCCTCGCCGCGAACGGCCGCGAGGCGGTCAGGCTGATCAGCCATCAGATCTTCGACGCCGCGCTCGTCGATATCTGGATGCCCGAGATGGACGGCTTGCAAGTTCTCGACGAGGTCAAGCGGCACGATCCGGCGCTCGAGGTCGTCATGATGACCGGCAACCCGATGGTCGAGACCGCGGTCCAGGCGCTGAAGTCGGGGGCCTACGATTACCTCATCAAGCCGCTCAACCTGGACGAGTTGCAGCACCTCATGCAGCAGGTCCTCGAGAAGCGCTTCCTGAGCCGCGAGGTGCACTCGCTACGGAGCCGGCTCGCCGACCACCTGGCGGTGAAGGACCTCGTGGGCGGCTCACCGGGAATGACGCGCGTCAAGGAAGTGATCGCCACGGTGGCGGACTCCGACTCGCCGGTGCTGATCGAGGGCGAGAGCGGTACCGGCAAGGAGCTCGTGGCGGCGGCGATCCACCGGCAGTCCGGCCGGGCCAAGGGGCCCTTTGTGCCGGTCAACTGCAGCGCGATCCCCGCCGACCTCATGGAGTCGGAGTTCTTCGGCCACGTGCGAGGGGCCTTCTCGGGCGCCGTCGCCGACGCCCTCGGGCTCTTTCGCTCGGCTCACGGCGGCACCCTCTTCCTCGACGAGGTGGCCGAGCTGTCGCCGGCGCTCCAGGCCAAGCTGCTGCGAGTCCTCCAGGAAAAGGAGATCCGTCCCGTCGGCTCGACCAAGACACACGCGGTCAGCGTGAGGATGATCGCCGCGACCAACAAGAACCTCGAAACGGTGGTGCAGGCCGGCACCTTCCGCCAGGATCTCTTCTACCGGCTCAACGTCGTGCGCATCGTGGTCCCGCCCCTGCGGGAGCGCAAAGGTGACATCCCGGCGCTGATCACGTACTTCCTCCGGAGGTTCAACGAGCGCTTTCGGCGTGATGTCAAGGGCATCGCTCCCGACGCGACCGCGGCGCTGACCGCCTACGACTTCCCCGGCAACGTGCGCGAGCTCGAGAACCTCCTCGAGCGGGCGTACGCCCTCGGCGCGCGTGACGAGATCGAGCGGGCCAATCTCCCGGAGCTCGCTGCGAAGCCCGACGCGCCGGTGGTGGCCGTCAACGAGCCGATTCCGACCCTCGATCAGGCCGAGCGCGATCTGATCGCGCGTGCGCTCGCGCGCTTCTTGAACGACAAGGAGCAGGCCGCCCGCGCGCTCGGCCTCACCGTGCGCACGCTCTACCGCCGCATCAAGAAGTTCGGCCTCATCTAGCCAGTCCTGGCTATCTCGGTTCGTCAATTCTGACAACGTGCGGGCGGAATGCTCGCCGTTCGTCGATTGCAACTTCGCGATTTCAAAGCCGGCTTTGCCCTGGCACTGAATCTGCTATCTACGATCGGCGTGAGCTCCCGCGAATCCACGACGGCGCGCTGGATCCTGGTCGCCGACGGCGACGAGGCCTCGGCCACCCGCGTGGCAGGCCTCCTCCTCCACGCGCGATTCAGGGCGTACCCGGCGGCCCGCGGGCTCGAGGCGCTGCGGCTGGCCCGGCGACATCGCCTCGGCCTCGCGGTCGTCGACGTGCATCTGCTCGACATGACCGGCTGTGATCTCGTGCGACAGCTTCGGGCGATCGAGCCCGGTCTGCCCGTCGTCATGACCTCTGGTGACTACCGCCCGACGACGGAGGTCGAAGCGCGCCAGCTCGGGATCGTCCAGTACATCCACAAGCCCGTCGACCTGCACCGGCTCGAGCTGGTCATCGCGCGGATCTTCGCCGCGGACGCCGAGCTGCGGCTGGCCCTGGACGCGCCCGGCCCCGGCGGCTAGCTCACGTAGAAGAGCCCGAATTTCATGAGCGTGGCTTCCGCGCACGGGCGTGGCTCGAGAGCCCGCGCTCCCAGAGGTACTCCTGTTCGCCGAGGTGCTTGCCGACCCAGCGGCCGAGCACGAAGAACGCGTCGCCCAGACGGTTCAGGTAGCGGAGCGGCCACTCGCCGATGGGCTCGACCCGCGAGAGGGCCAGGAGCTCGCGTTCGGCGCGGCGGCACACCGTGCGCGCCTGATGGAGGAACCCATGGATCCGTCCGCCTCCCGGCAGGATGAACGATTTGAGCGGCGCCAGATCTTTTTGACAGCGATCCATGAGGCCTTCGAGCTCCTTCACCTCGCCTTCGCCCACTCGGAACATGCCCTCGTAGACGGCGTCGGGCGGCGTCGCCAGCTCGCTGCCGAGGTCGAAGAGCTGGTTCTGGATCTTCCGGAGGACTTCGTCGAGCCAGCGGTGGCGCTCGCCCTCGCCGATCCGCTCGGCGTTGAAGACCCGCACCAGGCCGACGACCGCGTTCAGCTCATCGACCGTGCCGTAGGCGACGATGCGCGGCGAGTCCTTCGGGACTCGCTTCCCGCCGACCAGGGCGGTCTCGCCCTGGTCGCCGGTCCGGGTGTACACGCGCGTGATGCTGATCGTCATGGACCCCTCCCGAACGGTTGAAGTACGCGGGTATTCTACTTGAACCCGGCGGGCGGCTCGGGGATGATCATGGCGTGAGATCTCGCGCGCGCGCGGTGCTCGCCACCGCCTGCAGCATCCACTTCGTCCACGACGGATTCTCCGACATCCTCTACGTGCTGCTGCCGCTCTGGGCGGCGGAGTTCCAGCTGACCTTTTCGCAGGTCGGACTGATCCGCACCGCGTACAGCGGCGGGATGGCCGCGTTCCAGATCCCGGCGGGGCTGCTCGCCGAGCGCTGGGGCGAGCGGCGGCTGCTCGCGATCGGCACCGCGGTGACAGCGTGCGGGTTCGTCCTCGCCGGCGCGGTCGGCGGATTCGTGTCGCTCCTGACAGTGCTCCTGGTCGCCGGCCTCGGCTCGGGCGTGCAGCATCCGCTGTCGTCTTCGCTCGTCTCGAAGGCGTACGAGACGGGCCCGCGGCGGGCGGCGCTCGGAACCTACAATTTCTCCGGCGACCTCGGCAAGGTCGCGGTGCCGGCCACGGTCGCCTTCGCGGCGACCGTCATCGGCTGGCGCTGGGCCTCGGCCGCGTACGGGGTGATCGGCGTCGTCGCGGCGCTCGCCATTCTGGGCATGCTGGTGCGGCTCGAGACCGGGATGCCGGAGCCGACCGTCCGATCGGCGGAGACCCACGCGACGGGCTCGGGCTGGGGCATTCGGGACCTGCGCGGCTTCCGGACCTTGACCGCGATCGGGATGATCGACAACGCGACGCGAACCGGATTCCTCACGTTCCTGCCGTTCGTCTTGATGGCGAAGGGCTCCTCGGTGGCGGGCGTCGGAACCGCGCTGGCGCTGCTCTTCGCGGGCGGCGCCGTCGGCAAGTTCGTCTGCGGCCTCGCGGCCGAGCGGCTCGGCGTGATCCGGACCGTCGTCCTCACCGAGGCCGCGACCACGCTCGGCATCCTGGGTCTCATCGCGGCGCCGCTGCCCGTCGCCCTCGCGATCCTGCCGCTCATGGGCGTGGCGCTGAACGGGACCTCCTCGGTGCTCTACGGCACGGTCGCCGACCTCGTCACCACCGACCGCCGTTCCCGGGCTTACGGGCTCTACTACACCGTGACCATCGCGACGTCGGCGCTCGCGCCGTCGGTGTACGGCATCGTCGGCGACATTGTGGGCGTCAGGGCGACGCTCGTCATCGTCGCGTCAGTCGTGCTGGCTACGCTCCCGCTCTGCTTGATGCTACGCGCGTCGGTCGCGGAGCCGGCGCGGGTCTGAGCGCCATTCGATCCTGCCCGGGCCCGTCACGGGCGAGCCTCGGTGAGCTTCACCTCAGAGGTCTCCGAGCCCCAGCTCCTCCCAGCGGGCGCGCACGCGCGCCTCGTCCTCGGGGGCCGGGCGGACGGTGGGTGGGAAATGCTCGCCGCCCCACTCGGCCCGGCGCTCGAGCTTCCACGAGCGCGTCGCATCGATCAGCACGCGGTTCCAGAGTCCGGTGCCGAGCTGCGCGACGTCCCGGTCCTCGAGCGGCGTGCTCGGGTCGATCGGCGAGCCGAAGATCCCTGGGAAGACCACGATACCGTCCTGGCCGGCGTTCACCCGGTGGGCGAACGCCCAGTCCACCTGCTCGTACGAGGACGCATCGATGTCCTCCTCGACGACGATGACGTTCTTGTAGCGGAACTGGGCGGCGCTCGCGCCCCAGAGCGCGGCGGCGATCTGCTTGGGCTGGCCCTGGTACGCCTTCTTGATCTGGACGACGATGTTCACGCCGTTGGTGATCGGGGGAACGAAGACGTCGCGCACGGCGGGGATGCCGGCGGTCGTCAGGATGTTCCACGCGATCGCGGCGCGCTGGACGCAGGACATCACGCTGTTCTCGCTGTAGGAGCCGGGCAGCGTGCCCTCCAGGCAGCCGCGGAAGATCGGGTCGCGCCGGTGCGTGATACCGGTGATCCGCATCGCGGGCCGTGGCGTCGGGATGTCCGAGACGTAGCCCGTGAACTCGCCGAAGGGCCCCTCGGTCTCGTACGTCTTGGGATCGTCGCTGATGAATCCCTCGATCACGATCTCGGCGCTCGCCGGCACCTCGAGGTCGACGGTTTCGCAGCGGACCAGCTCGGCCGGCTCCCCGCGGTAGGCGCCCATCACGTCCCACTCGCAGACACCCGTCGGGATTGGCGAGCCCGCCAGGAACGGCATGATCGGATCCCAGCCGATCACGCACGCGACCGGCATCGGCTCGCCGCGTGCCGCGTACCTCAGGAAATGCTGGCCCCAGTGCTGGCCGCCCTTGATGAGCAGGAACGGCGCCGTGTTCTTCTTGCCGATCATCCCGCGATAGATGCCGACGTTCATCACGCGGGTTTCTGGGTCGCGCGTGACGATGCCCGAGAACGTGTGGATGTACCGCCCGCCCTCGAGGTAGTGCCACTTCGGGACCGGGAACTCCGTCTGGTCGACGTCCTTGCCCTGGACGACCACATCCTTGACAGGCCCGGTCGCGACGACCCGCGGGGCGATCGTCTGGCGGTTCGTCTTCATGACGTGCTGGACCAGCTCGCGGTTGGAGACGTCCTTCGGGAAGCCGAGCGCCAGGGCGAGGCGGCCGACGCTCCCCAGGCCGCTCGCGAAGAGCCTGGTACAGCGCCCGGTGCGATAGCCCTTGATGTTTTCGAAGAGGAGCGCGGGCCCCTTCTTCTCGAGCACCCGGCGCGCGATCGCGCCCAGCTCCCGGTCCCAGTCAACCTCGGCGGTGATCCGCCGCAGCTCGCCCTCTTTGTCGAGCCGGGCGATCCACTCGCGCATGTCGACGAAGCTCATCGCCGGGGTCTCCTTTCCGGCATCCGGGCGCAGCGTCATGTCCCGAGCGCCGGCGCCACCTCGCCGAGGAAGCGCTTGAACTGTCCCAACTGGTCCCAGGAGGCCAGGCGCAGCGCCATGTGACCCACGCCGGCGGCGAAGTACGCCCGCAGCTCCTCGGCGCACTGCTTCGGTCCGCCCGCCACCGTCCACTGCTCGACGAACTCCCGCGAGAACTTCGACGTGTAGTACGTGTCGAGGAACGCCTTCGATTCTTCGAGCCCCTGCTGGCGGTCCTCGTTGATGTTGATGTTGTGGTAGAGCGCACTGCCGAGCTTCGACGGGTCGCGGCCCTCCTCGCGCGCCATCGCCGCGATGCGGCTCCACTGCCGCCGGAACTCGCCCGGGGAGAGCTTGTTCGTCATCCAGCCGTCGGCGTGTCGCGCGATGCGGCGGAATGACCGCTCGACGACCGCCTCGGAGGCTGACGCGCCGCCTTTCCAGGTGAGGCTCGTCGGGTTGGACGCGATCCAGATGGGGCACGGCTGCTGCACGGGCCGTGGCTCGAGCGTCACGCCGTCGAAGGCGTAGAACCGTCCCCGGTGCGACACGTTCTTGCCGCCGAACAGCGTGCGCAGCACGGCGATCCCTTCTTCCAGACGTCCAACCCGCTCGGTGGAGGCGATGCTCATCACGTCGTGCTCCGCGGCCTGGGCCGCGTTCGCCTCGCTGGGCCCGCCGAGACAGACCGCGAGCCACGCCCGGCCGCCCGAGAGCACGTCGAGGCTCGCCCACTGGTGGGCGAGCATGACCGGATGGCGATGGACGAACGTCGCCATGCAGCCGACGCCCAGACGGAGCTTGGTGGTGACCCCTGCCAGCGCGGAGAGCAGCGTCACCGACTCGAGCCGCGGCTTGGCGAGCAGGCTGTCGCCGGCCCACACCGCGTCGAAGAAGCCGGAGCGCTCCGCCTGCACCGTGAGGTCGAGGAGATCGGGCACCTTCACCGCGCCGAGGACGACGGCGCGATTCGCGAGGATGAGGCCGAACGACGGTCGTGCGAGCCGCAAGGCGTCGCGGGGCTGGGGCCCCGCCGTCTGAGGCGAGCCTGAGAAAGGTCGCGCCACGGGCTACCTCCCTGTGTACCTCGGCGGCCGCTTTTCGAGGAAGGCCGTCACGCCTTCCGCGTAGTCGTGCGTGGACCGCAGCCACGCGTACGCCTTGCGCTCGAGCTCGAGCGCCGTCTCGAGCGGCGCCTCGGCGCCGCGGTTCAGCACCATCTTCAGCGTACGGAGCGCCAGCGGCGCGCGCTCCGCCAGCTCGCCGGCCAGCGCGGCCACCGTCTCGTCGAGCGTGTCGTTGGGCACCGCCTGGGTGATCAGCCCCCACGCCTCGGCGCGCTCGGCCGAGATCCGCTGACCCGTCATCATGAAAAGCTTCCCGCGCGTCATGCCCATCAGGCGCAGGGCGCGCTGGGTCCCGCCGCTGCCGGGGATCATCCCCAGCCTCACTTCCGGAAATGCGAACTCGGACCGGAGCGTGGCGACGCGGAAGTCACACGCGACGGCCAGCTCGAGACCGGCCCCCATCGTATACCCGTCGATCGCGGCGATCACCGGTTTCCGGCACCGCTCAGCGGCCGAGAGGGTGTCGCCCCACAGCTCGAGATCGGCCGGGGCCAGCGTGAGGAACTCGGCCACATCGCCGCCGGCGCTGAACGCCTTGCCCCCGGCGCCGCGGATCACGATCACGCGCACGCCGTCGTCGGCCTCGAGCGCCGCGAAGATCCCCGGGAACTCGTTGCGCATCGCGACCGTCATCGTGTTCATCTTCGGCTGGCGGTCGATCCAGATCGTCGCCCGGGCGCCGGCGCGCTCGACTCTCAGAAACTCGCTCATGGCCGCACCTCCGTGAATTGGCCGTCGCGCAGCAGACGACGCAGGATCTTGCCCGAGGCCGTCTTCGGGATCTCGCGCCGCGGCCGCTTGAAGTCGGCGAGGTCACGAGGCCAGGAGGACCTTCCCCTTGTTCTTTCGGTCGAGCACGTGTTGCACGGCGGCGCGCGCGTCCTTCAG
Organism: Candidatus Rokuibacteriota bacterium; assembly: GCA_003221635.1. Taxonomy (GTDB): domain Bacteria; phylum Methylomirabilota; class Methylomirabilia; order Rokubacteriales; family CSP1-6; genus AR31. The sequence continues at coordinate 10,016 of QHSR01000254.1, forward strand.
GGGAAACACGCGGTCGATGACCGGCCGGAGCCGTCCTTGCATCACGTGGTCGAGGACGGTCTGCAGCTCGAGGATCGAGCCGAGATTCGTGCCGAGGATCCGGAGGTTCTTGGAGTAGACGTGACGGAGGTCGAGTCGTCCCCAGTGGGTATCGTGAGAGCCGATGGTGACAAGCTTGCCGAGCCGGGTGAGGGCGTAGACGGATCTCTCGAAGGTGTCGCCGCCGATGTGCTCGACGACCACGTCGACGCCGCGCTTCCCCGTCCACTTCTTGGCCTCTTCGACGAAGTCCTGGGTGCGGTAGTTCACGACGTGCTCGGCGCCGAGTGACTTGGCGAACTCGATCTTGTCGTCGGCGCCGACCGTGGTGATCACGCGGGCGCCGCAGAGACGTGCGATCTGGATCGCCGCGCTCCCCACGCCGCTGCCCGCCGCCTGGACGAGCACGGTCTGTCCGGGCCTCACCTTGGCCTGCGCCACGAGCGCGTGCCACGAGGTGAGCATGGCCAGTGGCACGGCGGCACCCGCCTCGAAGGCGAGCGCCTCGGGAAGCGGCACAATGTTCGCGGCCGGCGCCTTCACCAGCTCGGCGTAGCCGCCGTCCTTGTGGGCGCCGAGATAGCCGTAGCAGACGCACACGGTCCGCTCGCCACGCAGGCAGTACTCGCAGCGCCCGCAGGCGAAGCCGGGGAAGACGACCACGCGTTGACCACGCCGGAGCCCCGTGACCTCGGCGCCGGTCGCCTCGATCGTGCCCGTCACCTCGCAGCCGTTGACGTGAGGCAGGCCCTCGGGCGGCGGGAAGCGGCCGTCCAGCAAGAGCATGTCCACGTGGTTGAGCGCGCACGCCTTCACGCGCACCAGGACCTCGGCGGGCGACACGACCGGATCGCGGTAGTCCTCGTAGAGGATCTTCTCGGCGCCACCGTGCTCCCGGAACAGCGCGGCCTTCAAAACGGCACCTCCGTCCGGTCGTCGCGGACGCGCCGGGCCTTGTGGTCCCAGCGCGGAAGCGACCCGGCCTCCCCGATCTCGACGGTGACGCGGATCCCGAGCCCCGTGCGCAGATCGTCGGCCAGCTTCGCCCGCAGGCCGTCCCGCTCGCCGGGCGAGAGCGTCGGTGACGGATCGATACGGATCAAGATGTCGTCGAGGCCTTCGAGGCGCCGGAAGACGATCTGGAACTCGTCGACGTCGGCGTGCGGCCTCACCAGCTCCTCCACGCGCCGCGGATAGACGATCACGCCGCGGACCTTCTTCATGTCGTCGAGCCGCCCGAGCACCCCGCCCTCGAACGTGACCAGCGTGCGCCCGCAGGGGCAGCGGCGGTCGGCGAGCTGCACGACGTCGCGCGTGCGGTAGCGCAGGAGCGGCATCGCCTTGCGGTAGAGGCTCGTGAAGACCAGTTCGCCGCGCTCGCCAGGCCGGACCGGCCGGTCCTGCTCGTCGAGGACCTCGGGATAGCAATAGTCCTCGTTGACGTGGGTCAGGCCGGAGCGCGCGTCGCACTCGAACCCCCACGCCGCGATCTCGGTGAGCCCGGGCAGGTCGTAGGCCTTCGCGCCGAAGGCCGTCTCGATCTTCGCCCGGGTGGCCGGAATCGACGCGCCGGGCTCGCCGGTGTGCCACGTGATCCGGATCTTCGAGTCCTTGGCGAGGTCGACACCTTTCTTCGCGGCCGCCTCGCCGAGGAAGAGCGCGTAGGATGGCGTGCAGCCCAGCACCGTGATGGGGTAGTTCAGCAGGGCGTCGATCCGCTGGTCCGTGGAGAGGCCGCCGACGGGGAACACGAGGCAGCCGAGGTCCTGGGCCGCGTAGAAGCCCGACCAGTAGCCGATCCAGGGGCCGTAGGAGAAGGCCGCCATCACCACGTCCGACCGGCGCACGCCGAAGGCGTGGAGCGCGCGGGCGTAGGAGTGATAGAAGCCGTACCAGTCGTCCTTCGTGTCGAGGAACGCGAGGGGGCGGCCGGTCGTGGCCGAGGTCATGTGGATGCGGAGCACGTCGTCCAGCGGGACGGCAAGGAGGTCGCCCCACGGCGGCTTCGCCGCCTGGTTCTCCTTCAGCTCGTCCTTGGTCGTGAACGGGAGCTCGCGGAGATCGTCGAGCGTCCGGACTGCCGCCGCCCTGACCCCGGCCGCCTTGAGCTTGCGCCGGTAGAAAGGGCTGCGGGCCGCGGCGTGGCTCACCTGCTCGCGCAGACGCCGTGTCTGCAGCCGCGTCATCTCGGCGCGGGACGTACGCTCCAGACGCGGCTCGAGGTAGCGGGTGGTGCGCGCCGCAGGCCGTCGCGGGGCCGCAGTGCGAGCCACACGGCCGCCCGGGGGCTGGGGCCCCCGGGCCCGAGGCGAGCCATCCGAGGCATCCCCGCCGGCCGAGGCGCGACTATCAATGAGTGGGGCCATCGGCGGACGCGTCAGGCGGTCGTCAGCAGGTCGCTCATCTTGGTGAAGAACTGATCGGCCATCATCTTCGACACGCCGCCGAGCATCCGCTGCCCGACGCCCGCGATGAGGCCTCCGACCTGGACGTCCGCGCTGTAGGAGACTCGCGTGCCACCGCCCTCGGCGTCGGTCAGCGTGATCAGCGTGTCGGCGCGGACGAACCCGGGACCGCCGCTGCCCTCGGCGCTCAGGCGATAGGACTCGGGCGGCTTCTTGTCCAGAAGCCGCACCTTGCCCTCGAACGTTCCCTTCACCGCCGCGACGCCGATCTTCAGCGTCGCCTTGTACTCATCGTTGCCGATCAGCTCGAGCTTCTCGCAGCCGGGAATCGCCTTCCGCAGCGTCTCGGGATCGAGGAACGCGCCCCAGACCTTCGGTCGGGGCGCTTTCACGTCGTAGGAGCCTTCGAGCTTCATCGGTGAGTCTCCTTGGTAGTGAATACCGCGCGGGCTGTCAAGCCACGCGCCCGCCTCACGCCAGCCGCTCGAGCGCCGCCGCCATCCGCGCCAGCCCTTCGGTGATCAGCGCGTCGCTGGTCGCGTACGACAGCCGCACGTGGTCGTCGGAGCCGAAGTCGAGGCCCGGCACCACGGCGACTCGCGCCTCTTCCAGGAAGAAGGCGGTGACGTCGAGGGAGCTCTTGAGGGTCGCGGGCCCGCCGGCCGCCGGCCACGTCCGTCCGAAGAGCCGGGAAACGTTGGGGAACACGTAGAACGCGCCCTTCGGCGTGACGCACGAGACGCCGGGGAGCGCCGTGAGCCCCTGCACGATGAGCCGGCGCCGCCGGTCGAACTCAGCCGCCATCCTGGCAACCTCGTCCTGGGGGCCGCCGAGCGCCTCGACCGCGGCCCACTGGGCGACCGAGGACGGGTTCGACGTCACCTGGCTCTGGACGTCGGTCATGGCGGCGATGAGCTCGCGCGGCCCGGCGGCGAAGCCGATCCGCCAGCCGGTCATCGCGTAGCTCTTCGAGCACGTGTTGACGACGAGCGTGCGCGCCTTGATCTCCGGGCCCAGGGCGGCAATCGACGCGTGACGCCCGTCGAACGTCAGCGACTCGTAGCACTCGTCGGAGACGACGAACAGGTCCCGCTCCAGCGCGAGCTCCGCAACCGCGGCGAGCGACGCCGGCGAGAACACGGCACCCGTGGGATTGTTCGGGCTGTTGAGGATGATCACCTTGGTCCGCGGCGTGACCGCGGCGCGCAGCCGCGCGGGATCCAGATCGAATCCCGTCGCCTCCGACGTCGGGACGGGGACCGGCACCGCGCCCACCAGCCGCGCCTGCTCCGGGTACGACACCCAGTACGGACTCGGCACGAGCACCTCGTCGCCGGGGTCGAGCAGCGCGACCGCCATGTTGAAGAGCGTGTGCTTGGCGCCGCACGAGACGAGAACCTCCGCCGGCTCGTACGTGAGGCCGTTGTCCCGCTTGAGCTTGGCGCAGACCGCCGCTCGCAGCTCGGGGACACCGCCGACCTCGGTGTACTTCGTGTGACCGCGCCGCATCGCCTGGATCGCGGCGTTCTTGATCCGCTCGGGCGTGTCGAAGTCCGGCTCGCCGGCGCCGAACGAGATCACGTCGATGCCGCGCCGCCGCAGCTCGCGCGCCTTCGCCTGCACGGCGAGCGTCGACGACGGGGCAAGCGTCTTCAGGCGATCGGCCAGCACGTGTGCGGCTCCTTCGGCGGCGGACCGCCGGGTTACTTGGGCGGGTACTTTTCCGCCAGTCGCTTCTCGACGATCGGCGGCACCATCCCGACCACCGACGTCCCGAAGCTGGCGACTTCCTTGATCAGGCGCGACGAGATGTACGTGTACTTCTCGTGCGGCATCAGGAACACCGTCTCGACGGTGCTCCTGAGCTTCCGGTTCATCAGCGCCATCTGGAACTCGTACTCGAAGTCCGACACCGCCCGGATCCCCCGCACGATGCAATCGGCGCGCTCGCGCGCCACGAGGTCGATCAGGAGCCCGTCGAAGGCGACGATCCGGAAATTGTTGAGGTCCGAGGTGGCCTCGTCGATCATCTCGAGCCGTTCCTTCACCGAGAAGAGCGGCTGCTTCGACGGGTTGGCGACCACCGCGACGATCAGCTCGTCGAAGAGCCGCAGGCTGCGCTGGATGACGTCAACGTGACCGTTGTGGACGGGGTCGAACATGCCAGGATAGACCGCGCGCTTGGGCACGGCGGTAGGCTACCCTCCGGCTCGAAAGAAAGTCAAGGTCGTCTCCCCGAATCGCCGGTCCCGAAACGTGCGCAGGGCGCCGTACTCGCGGGCCGGCGGGCGCTTGGTGAAATGCTGCGCGATGACGAGCCCTGCCGGCGTGGTGAGCTCGCCCGAGCCGAGCGCCTCGAGCGCGCGGGCCGCGAGGTCCGTGGTGTACGGCGGGTCGAGAAACACGATCTCGAACCGCCGGCCCTCGCCGGCGAGCCGGCCGAGCTCGCGCTCGACGTCGCCGCGCACGATGTGCGCCCGGGACTCGACGCCCAGCGTCCGGACGTTCTCGACGAGCGCGGCCACGGCGCGCCCGTCGCGCTCGACAAATGTCGCGTGGGCAGCGGCGCGGGAGAGCGCCTCGAGCCCGACGGCTCCGGCGCCGGCGAAGAGATCGAGCACGCGCGCCCCGGGGAGCCACGGGGTCAGCGCGTCCATCAGCGCGATCCGCACCTGGTCGGCCGTCGGGCGCGTCGCCGCGCCTCGCGGCATCACGAGCCGCCGGCCCTTCAGCGCCCCCGCGATCACCCGCACCCCGCGTCCCTAGCCGGCGGTCGCCAGCGCGAGCTTGCCCCGCCACCGGGCCAGGAGCGCCGCGCGCAGCGCGCGGTGGGCCGGCTCGGCCAGCTCGGGGTCGCGCGAGACGATGCCGTTCGCCTCCCGGCGCGCCTCCTCGAGCAGACCCGTGTCGCGCAGCAGCTCCGCCGCGCGGAACTCGGGAAGGCCCGATTGGCGCGTTCCGAAGAACTCGCCCGGGCCCCGCAGCTCAAGGTCGGCCTCGGCGATCCGGAAGCCGTCGTTCGTGGCCGTCATCGCGTCGATCCGCCGCTGGGCCTCCTCACCGAGGCGGCCGCTGGTCAGCAGGATGCAGTAGGACTTCCACTCGCCGCGGCCGACGCGCCCGCGGAGCTGGTGGAGCTGCGAGAGCCCGAAGCGCTCGGCGTGCTCCACCAGCATGACCGACGCGTTGGGCACATCGATGCCGACCTCGATCACCGTCGTGGAGACGAGGATCTGGATCTCCCCCGCCTTGAAGCGCCGCATGATCGCGTCCTTGTCCTCGAAGCCCAGGCGCCCGTGGAGCAGCCCGACCGTGAGGTCCGGGAAAATCTCCTTCGCGAGGTGGCGGGCCATGTCGGTCGCGGCCTTGAGGTCGAGCACCTCGGACTCCTCGACCAGCGGATAGACGACATAGATCTGACGGCCGGCGGCGACTTGCTCCTTCAGGAACTTGTAGATCTCTCGGCGCTTGCCCTCGGCGCGGGCCACCGTGACGACCGGGCGTCGCCCCGGCGGCAGCTCGTCCAGGACGGAGATGTCCAGGTCGCCGTAGATGGTGAGCGCGAGCGTGCGCGGAATCGGCGTCGCCGTCATCACCAGGAGGTCAGGATGCTCGCCCTTGCCCCGGAGCCGCGCGCGCTGCTCGACGCCGAACCGGTGCTGCTCGTCGACCACGACGAGCCCGAGGCGGCGGAACTCGACGCCCTCCTGGACGAGCGCGTGGGTGCCGACGACGCACGCGGTGTCGCCCGCCGCGAGCGCCGCGCGCCGGGACGCCCGCTCGCGCGGCGTGAGGGACGAGGTCAACAGCGCGAGCGGCACGCCGAGCGGCTCCAGGAGCTGGCGGAAGGTCATGAAGTGCTGCTCGGCCAGGATCTCCGTCGGCGCCATGACCGCCGCCTGGTAGCCGGCTTCGATCGCCGTCAGGACACCGAGGGCGGCGACGACCGTCTTCCCCGAGCCGACGTCTCCCTGGAGGAGTCGGTGCATCGGATACGGCGCGGCCATGTCGCGCCGTACCTCCTCCCACACGCGCTCCTGAGCGGCCGTCAGCTTCCAGGGCAAGGCCGCCCGGAGCCGGGCGACCAGATCGCCGCGCGGGCTCATCGCGACGCCGCGCTCGCGAGCGAGCCGCGAGCGCAATATGGCCAACCCGAGCTGGAGGAGCAATCCCTCGTCGAACGCCAGGCGGCGCCGGGCCGCCGCCAGCGCGCCGTCGCTCTCGGGGAAGTGCGCGTCTCGAACCGCCTGCGCCAGGCCGACCAGAGCGCGGCGCCCGCGCACCCCCTCGGGGAGCACCTCCCGCACCTCGGCGGCGAACGTGTCGACGAGCCGCCACATGAGCGAGCGGAGCGCGCGCTGGGGCAGTCCCTCGGTGAGCGAGTAGACCGGCACGAGACGGCCCGTGTGCAGCCGTTCGTCCTCGCCGTTCTCGACGATCTCGTAGTCTGGCTGCTGGATGACCATCGCGCCCTTGTAGCGTCCCACGCGTCCGTGCAGGACGAGCCGCTGGCCGCGCTTGAGGACGCGCGTCAGGTAGCGCCAGCCGAACCAGCTGGCGGTGGCGTAGCCGCTCGCGTCACGGAGCATCACGGTGAACGGCACCCGCGAGCGGCCGGGAGGCGGCGGGCTCACGCCGACGATGACCCCCGAGCACGTTGCGGGCTGCCCGGGTACGAGCGCATGGAACGGAGTCAGGCGCGTACGGTCCTCGTGGCGGAGGGGCACGAAGAAGAGCGCGTCCTCGACGGTGCGGAGGCCCTTGCGCTCGAGCTGGCCGGCGCGCTGCGGGCCGACGCCCTTGACGAACTGCAGCGCCATCTGGAGGTCGGCCGGCGACGCGTCGGTTTGCTTCAACGGCGCCGCCGTGCTATACATTTCAGTCGGTCAAGTCCTCGAGAAGCCGAATCCAGGGAGCGTTCATGGCGCAGCGCTGCGATATCTGCGGGAAGGGTCCCTCCGTCGGTCATACGATCAGCCACGCGCACAAGCTGACGAAGCGACGCTGGCTTCCCAACCTCGTCTCGATGCGCGCCCTGGTCGCCGGGAGGGCTCGACGCGTGCGTGTGTGCACTCGTTGCCTCAAGGCCGGCAAGGTCACAAAGGTCATTTAAGCACATCCGGGAGGGGGCAATGCCCCCTCCCGGACGATAATTGGTGGGAGGCCGCCACCCCCCACCGTGATACAACGTCACTACTTCTTCTTCTTCTTTGCCTTCTTCTTCATCGAGCGTCTCACCTCCTTCCGTCGAGAGATTCACCGCCGCCGCTGGTCCCTATCTGCTCTTCTTCTTCTTCGCTTTCTTCTTCACCAAATCACCTCCTTCCGAGCTCGCTCAGTAGCCCATGGCCTCGCGCCGAAGATGCTCGGCCTGCTCCGGCCCTCGGCGCTCGTAGTGCATGAGATCGACGTAGAGCTGCGGCAGGCACACGACCTTGAGCCCGCCCTTCTCGAAGGCGGCGTGCAGCACCCCCGGGTCGTAGGGCCCGAGGAAATGGAGCGTCGCGTCCGCCTCGGCCGCCGGGCGCAGCCCGAGTGTCCGTGCGACCGGCCCCGGATCGCCCTCGAGGTAGCAGTGCATTGTGGGTAGTCTGAGGCTCGGCACGAGGAGGGCGGCGCCCGCGTTGAGCGTGAAGGCGTACCGGCGCCCCTCACCGGCCGCGATGCGGGCGACTTCACCCATGAACTTCCGCGTAACCCGCTCGGGCGCCAGGTACGAGGTGATCTCGTTCGCCCGATACGTGTACGACTCACACCACGCCTCGAGCAAGTCGGCCGGCTTCGACAGGCGGATGCGCTGGTCGGCGTCGCGCTCGGCCCAGGCGAGCTCCTCGAGCCGTTTGACGACGTTGTGCGAGTGACCAAGGCTTACCGCCGCCGCCTTTCCAAGCTCCTCGAGCCGCCACGCCCGCCCGGGCTCGACGAGGAGCACGCGGACGACGCGGGTCGCCCGCGGTGCGAAGAGCGAGCGAAGGGGCCGCGTGGAAGGCCGGACGTTGCGCTTGCCCTCCTTCTCGATCAGCACGTTCTCGAAGGCGAGGTAACAGTTGCCGGAGAGATCGACGAATCCGAGGTTGTTGCTCCTGAGGATCCGCGCGCTCTGCGGGCCGATGTAGACGGCGGCCGCGATCGGGTGCGCGGCGGGCATCTCGCGGCGGATCTCGTTCAAGCGGGTGACGGCGGCCCGGATCTGCCGGGGCTGGCCGAGGGAGCTGACCTCAACAACCAAGGTGTGCTCCTGGCCCGCCAGCTGGAACTTCACCAGTAAATCCGCGGTCTGGCCCCCGATTCTGGTGTCGGCGCTCTCCTGCCAGCCCCTCGCTTTCGGGAGTAGCTCCCGAAGGCGTTGAGCCACCTGTCGCCGCACCTCCTCGGATTTCAACATGTTTCTCTGACTCCATCAGTTTCAGCACCTGCTGAAACATTAACGACGACTGAAAGTACGTGTCAAGCCAAAACTTACGGACCATCACGAGAACGGCACGGCGGTGACCGAGGAGCTGCGAAGGGGGTGCTAGAGGCCGACCAGTGCCTCGAGGCTTCGGCGCAGGCGGTGGTGCCCGTCGAGCCATCCTGCGTAGCTCATTTCGCTCCCACTCCCTTTGGCTCGCATGACCGCGACGAGCGCACGCCGGTCGGCGACGGACCACGCAGCCAGATCCGGGATGAGCGCCGCGACGAGCGACATCCTCTCGAAGGCGCGGCGCTCGGCGGGGGGCCATGCCGCGCGATGGGCAGCGCCGAGGGCTCGACCGACGCGCTCGGCTGAATCGCGTGTCGCCCGGATCCGGTCGCCGGCGAAGTCTCGAGCGACGAAGCGCGCGACCAGCGCCGAGACGGCGGTCGCGCGCAAGCGCCCCTCCGGTGCGGCGTGCCCGCCTGGGAGCGTCAGGAATACCTCGTTCGCCGCCAGTTGCTTGAGCACGGGGACGGGCGAGCGGTACGCGGGGTCCGCGCCGATTTTCGCCCGCTCCTCGGCCAGCACGCGGATGACGGTCGGATCGCGCGGGCGGAACCCGAGCCGATGATAGAAGTAGAACGAGCCGGACCGGAGGGCCTCGGTGCTCTGGTGGCCGAGCTGGTAGCGATCGACCACTACGGTCCGCATGCCGAAGATGCGGCCGTACGCCCGGAGCAGCTGAGTGGCGAGGTACGCCGACTCGCCCTGGCGGAACGACGCGAAGACGTTGACCGCGAAGTCGAGCGTGCCGAACAGCTCCCAGCCGCCTCCGTAGCTCACGGGCACGCCGTTCTTCAGAGCCAGGAAGCCGTAGTACCCCTCGAGCGGCAACCGGAAATCCGGCAGGATCCCGATGAAGGCCAGCGTGAACCCACGCCCGGCGTCGGTCACCAGGACGTCGTTGGGGTTTGGATAGGAGAACGCGTGGAGCTCCCGCTGGCGCGTCGCCATCGCCACGCGGGCCGCCTCGATCATCGCCTCCGCCAGCGCGCGGCGCGCACGCGTAAGACGCGGCGCCGGCCGCCGGAGCGCCTCGACGAGGTTCCCGGCGCGCCGATCGAGTCCTTCGGCATGGAAGAACACGCGTCGGGGCGTTAGCCGCGCGAGCGTGCGGGAGGCGCCGGCGCCGCGCAGCCGCCAGAGAATCGGAAGGGCCACGCTCTCGAAGAGCCAGTCCCGCGTCTCTATCGGAAGGCCGGTTCGCGCGAACACCTCGAGCAGAAGCTGCAGATCCGTCAGCCGGCGATCGCCCTTCGCAACCCGAAGCCATTGCCGCCAGCCTATTCCGCCCTCGCTGAAGGCGTCGCCCTCCGCCGTGGTCGCCAGTAGCGAGAGCGTCTCGTCGAGGCGATCCTCGTCCGCGAACCGGGCCCAGGCGACCTCGGCCTCGCGCGGGAAGCGCGCGGCGAGCCAGTGCGCCATCGGAAAACCGAACGGATAGTCGAGCGTGGTGTTGGCAACCCCGGAATCGTGGAGCCGCCGCTGCGCCGCGGGACCGAGCCGCTCCACGCGGGCGGCGAAGCCCTCCAGCGCGCGATCGACCAGCGCGAGGAGCGTCGGGGTGTCCGGATACGCCTGCAGAAAGCAGAGCGTCTCGTGCAACTGGAGGAGCGTCCCGCCGTGACGGATGGCGCAGCCTTCGACGCTCTCGAGCAGCGCACACTTCTGCCGCTCATCCTCGGGAGCGTAGCGGGAGGCGACTGCCGCCAGAGCCTCGACCAGGCGGCGGCCGCGGCTCATCTAGGGTTCGGAATCCTCGATACGCTCCATGGTCTCGTCGTCGAGGCCGAAGTAGTGGCCGAGCTCGTGGATGACCGTGTCGCGGACCAGCTCCGCCATCTCCGCCTCGTCGGCGCAGTCCTCCTCGATCGGCCCCTGATAGATCGTGATCGTGTCGGGCAGGACGTTGCCGTACGCCGAATCCCGGCGCGTGAGGTCGATCCCCCGGTACAGACCGTAGAGCGTGTCCGGCGGCTCGACGCCGACGTCGGCCAGCGTCTCGTCGTCGGCCCAGTCTTCGACGACCACGGCGATGTTCTCGATCTTGCCCTTGAACCGCTTCGGCAGGCGGCGGAGCGCCTTCTCCACGAGCGCCTCGAACTGGCGTCGCGTCACGGACGGTGGTCCACGGGCGTCGACGCGCTCGAGGCCGTGAGAGCTCGACGGCGGACTCGCCCGCCGGCGAGCACTAGAGCCCCCGGACGCGCTCGACGTTGATGACGTCTCTGACTTCGCGGATGCCGGCGATGATGTCCTGGAGCTGTCGGAGGTCGGCGACCTCGATGACGAAGTTGTTGATGCCCCGTCGGTCGTCGGTCACCGTCACCTCGGCCTTCGTGATATTCCCGTTGCGCGCCGAGATCGCGCCGGTGATCTCCGAGAGGAGTCCGGGGCGATCCTTGCCGATGTAGACCGCGATCCGGACCGGACGCTTGCCGGGCTCCTCGACGTCCCACTCGACGTCGATCAGGCGCTCCCGGTCGAGCACGCTCTTGGCGACCGTCAGGCAGTCGCGGGCGTGCACGGTGAGCCCGCGACCCCGTGTGATGAAGCCGACGATCGGGTCGCCGGGAAGCGGATTGCAGCACCGCGCGAACCGCACGAGCAGGTCGTCGACACCACGGATGCGCACGCCATCGACCGGCGCCGGCCGCGCCGCCGCCGACTTCGGCTTCTCCGGCGACTCCAGGAGCGCGTTCGGCGCCAGCTTGTTCAGGACCTGGCGGACCGAGCTCTTGCCGTAGCCGATCGCGGCCAAGAGATCGTCGGGCCCGGGGAAGCCGAAGTCGGCCGCCGTCTTCTTGATCTCCTCGCCGCCCAGCAGCGCCGTCGGATTCAGGCGGTATTTTCGCGCTTCGCGCTCGAACATCTCGCGGCCAAGCTCGATCGAACGCGCGCGCTCCTCGACCTTGAGCCACTGGTTGATCTTCGCCCGCGCCCGCGTCGACTTGACGATCTTCAGCCAGTCGCGGCTCGGATGCTGGTTGGGCGACGTCACGATCTCGACGATGTCCCCCTGCCGCAGGGTGAACCGCAGCGGGACGAGCTTGGCGTTCACCTTCGCGCCGACGCAGTGCTCGCCGACCTTCGTGTGGACCGCGTAGGCGAAGTCGAGGGGCGTCGCGCCCTCGGGGAGCGCCTTCACATCACCCTTGGGCGTGAACACATAGACCTCGTCCGGGAACAGGTCGACCCGGACCGTGTCCATGAACTCCTGCGGATCCTTGGTATCCTGCTGCGTCTCGATCAGCTGGCGCAGCCACACGAGCGACTCGTCGAGCTTGTCCTTGCCCGCCTTCCGCTCCTTGTAGAGCCAGTGGGCGGCGATGCCTTCCTCGGCGATGCGGTGCATCTCGCGGGTCCGGATCTGGATCTCCACCGGGTCGCCCTTGGGCCCGATGACCGTCGTGTGGAGCGACTGGTACATGTTCACCTTCGGCATCGCGATGAAGTCCTTGAAGCGGCCCGGCACCGGCTTCCACAGGGAGTGGATGACGCCGAGGGCGCCGTAGCAATCGCGCACCGAGGCGGTGATGACGCGGACGGCGGTGAGGTCGTAGATTTCGTCGAACTCCCGGCCTTGATCGTGCATCTTCTTCCAGATCGAGTAGAAGTGCTTGGGGCGCCCCCGGATCTGCGAGTCGATGCCGACCTCGGAGAGCTTGCGGTGGAGGATCGCGATCACCTGGTTGATGTCCGCCTCGCGCTCGAGGCGGCGCTTGGCGACCCGCTTCTGGAGGTCGACGTAGTCGCCGGGGTTGAGGGCGCGGAGCGCCAGGTCTTCGAGCTCGGCCTTCACCTTGGCCATGCCGAGCCGATGCGCCAGGGGCGCGTAGATGTCGAGGGTCTCCTGCGCGATCTTCTTGGTCTTGTCGGCCGGCAGGTAGTCGAGGGTCCGCATGTTGTGCAGGCGGTCGGCGAGCTTGATCATGAGCACGCGGAGGTCGCGCGCCATCGCCACGAGCATCTTCCGGAAGTTCTCGGCCTGCCGCTCCTCGCGGGAGGAGAACGCCAGCTTGCCGATCTTCGTGACGCCGTCGACGAGATCGGCGATCTCGCGGCCGAACTCGCGCTCGAGGTCGGCCTTGGTCGCGGCCGTGTCCTCCAGGACGTCGTGCAGCAGCCCGGCCGTCACCGTGGTGACGTCCATCTTGAAGTCGACGAGCAAGTTGGCGACTTCGAGGGGGTGGCTGAGGTACGGCTCGCCGGAGGCGCGCTGCTGTCCCAGGTGCGAGGCGGCCGAAAACTTGTAGGCGCGGGCCAGCACGTCGAGGTCAGCGCCCGGCTGGTACTTTGGGATCTCCTCGATCAGCGTCTGTAGTTGCGTCACGGCGCCAAAACCATTGGTTAACCATTGATTTTGACACGGTGGTCAGGCTTTCGCCACCGCTTTCTTGCCTCGCCGCAGTCGACCCTCGACGTAGCTCGTCCAGTCGACGACGAGGGCCGCGGCGATGTAGGTCGTGGAATACGTCCCAGTGATGACTCCGACGAACAGGACGAAGGCGAAGTCTTCGAGCGTCTTGCCCCCGAAGAAGAGCAGGACAGCCGCCGAGAAGAACGTCGTGAGCGAGGTCAGCACCGTCCGCGACAAAGTCTGGTTGACCGCATCGTTCATCTGCTGCGCGAACGTGCGGCCCTTCGGGACGAACTTACCGCGGTTCTCCCGGAG
>QHSR01000255.1 GCA_003221635.1 Candidatus Rokuibacteriota bacterium
GAGGCCGGCCCTGAGCGACGGCGAGCTCGCGACTCCCTTCCGACAGCGCGCCGGCGGCGCCATGAGGGACGTGTTCCTGCAGGAAGCCTTGACGATCGCCACGACCAAGTTCATCGATCTCCGCCGCGAGGCCTTCGAGGATTTCCCCGAGGGCGAGGCTCTCCGGGACCAGGCGCGGGCGATCAAGGAAGCTACCCTCCAGCGCCTCGATCACCACCTGGAGACCCTCGTCGCCAACATCGAGCGGCTCGGTGGGCACGTCCACTACGCGGCGACGTCCGAAGAGGCGCGCACGATCGTCGTCGACATCGCGCGCCGGACGGGCGCCCGCATGGCCGTGAAATCCAAGTCGATGGCGACCGAGGAGATCCACCTGAACGAGGCGCTCGAACGGGCAGGCGTCACGCCGGTCGAGACGGACCTCGGCGAGTACATCATCCAGCTCGCCCACGAGCGCCCCTCGCATATCATCGCGCCGGCGATCCACAAGACGAAGGGGCAGGTGGCCGACCTGTTCAGCCGCGAGTTCAAGCGCCGGGTGGAGGCCGATCCCGAGGTCCTGACGAAGATCGCCCGCGGCGAGCTGCGCGAGAAGTTCCTCCAGGCCGACCTCGGGATCACCGGCGCGAACTTCGCGGTGGCCGACACGGGCACGGTCGTCCTCGTCACGAACGAGGGCAACGGCCGGATGGTCACCTCGCTGCCGCGGGTGCACGTGGCGGTGATGGGAGTCGAGAAAGTCGTGCCCTCGCTGACCGACCTCATGGTCTTCCTCGCGATCCTCGCGAAGAGCGCGACGGGCCAGAAGCTCTCCGTGTACACGACGCTCGTCAGGGGCCCGCGGCGGGCAGGGGAGCTCGAGGGCCCTGAGGAGTTCCACCTGGTCCTGCTCGACAACGGCCGGATCGCCCAGCTCGGAGGGCCGCTGCGCGAGGCGCTCTACTGCCTGCGCTGCGGCGCGTGCCTGAACGTGTGTCCCGTCTACCGGCAGATCGGCGGCCACGCGTACGGTTACACGTACCCTGGACCGATAGGCATCCTTCTCACGGCCATGCTGGAGGGCTCACGCTCCGTCAAGGATCTGGCCCACGCATCCTCGCTGTGTGGCGCCTGCGCCGACGCGTGCCCGGTCCGCATCGACATCCCACGGATGCTCATCGAGCTGCGCCGCGAGGTACGCGAACAGCAGATCGCGCCGTGGGTCGAGCGCGTCGCGTTCAAAGTGCTGGCCCGGGTGCTCATGCGCCCGGCGCTGTATCGGCTCGCGGCCAAGGCCGGCCGCCTCCTGCAGCGCCCCTTCGCCCGTGACGGAGCGATCAGCCGGCTCCCGTTCTGCCTGGGCGACTGGACGAGCACACGCGACCTGCCGGCGGTGGCCTCGCGCACTTTTCAGGAGCGCTGGTCGGCGCGGCGCGACCTTCCGTTGTGAGCACCAAGGCCGAGTTCTTCGCGCGCATCCGTGACCAGATGCGCAAGACGCGAGGCCTGTTCGCCGCCTCGGTGGCGACGCGGCCCGAGCATCCCGCCCTCCAGGCCGACACCATTCGCCGGGAGCTGGCCGAGCGGTGGCCCGAAACCCTGGAGAAGTTCCGTCGCGAGTTCGAGCGCGTGGGCGGGGTGTTCTACCGCGTCGCGTCCGTCGACGATGTGCCGTCCGTCGTGGGCGGCATCGCCCGTGAGCGCGAGGCGCGCGAGCTGGTGAGCTGGCACTCCGGGGTGCTCGGCGCCGATCTGTCCCACGCCCTCGAGGCCGCGGGACTGGACGTCCACGAGATGCCGGCCGCCGAAGCCGAGGACGCGGCGTCGCGGGAGCGGCTCCGGGCGATCGCGGCTCGTGCCGACCTCGGGCTGACGGGCGTCGATCTCGCCGTCGCCGAGACCGGCACCCTCATCCTCATGTCGGGGGTCGGGCGCCCGCGCTCGACATCCCTGCTGCCGCCCTATCACGTCGCCGTGTTCGATCGCACCGCGCTCGTCGAATCGCTGCACCAGGTCGGCGTGTTCCTCGAGGCCTGGCACGGGGACGGCGCGCCGCCCGGGACGGGCGCCGTCATCAACTTCATCACCGGCCCGAGCCGGACCGCCGACATCGAGCTCACCCTGACGCGGGGCGTCCACGGGCCCAGGGAAGTGCACGCGATCTTCGTCGAGGGGGGAATCCGTGGCTGAACGGTACTTCACGGCCGGCGACGTGGAGGCTCTCATCCCGAGGCTCACGGGGATCATGGAACGCGTGATGGCGGCTCACACCGATGCGGGCGCGGCGCGGGATCGTCTGCAGGCCGAGCAGCAACGGATCGCGGGGGCCGGCGGCGCCGTGCTCGACCGGCGGGCCTGGAGCGCCGAGAAGGAGCGCATCGAGCGGCTCACGAGCGAGATCCAGCGCGGTCTCGACGAGATCCTGAAGCTCGGCGGCGTCGCCAAGGACCTCGGCCTCGGGCTGGTCGACTTTCCCCACCTCCGCCGCGGCGAGGAGGTCAACCTCTGCTGGAAGTACGGCGAGCGCGAGATTCGCCACTGGCACGGACTGGACGAGGGCTATACCGGGAGGAAGCCGCTCTGAGGCTCTACGCCGCCGTTCTCTTCGATCTGTTCGACACGCTGGTCCGCTTCGACCGCGAGCGGATGCCCGAGATCCAGATCAACGGGCGCACCGTGCGCTCCTCGGCCGGGATGCTGCACGCGATCTTGAAGACGCAGGCGCCCCACATCGGTCTCGAGGCGTGCTACGAGGCGCTCGGCGACAGCTGGCGGGAGGCGGAGCGCCTGCGCGCGATCGACCATCGCGAGGTCGCGGCCCCGGAGCGTTTCGCGCACTTCTTCCGCCGGCTCGGGCTGGACGAGACCGCGCTGCCGGTCGGGTTCGGACGGACGCTGATCGACGCCCACCGTGGGGCGCTCGGGCGCGCCGCCGAGTTCCCGGCGCACCACGGCCCGCTGCTGCGCCGGCTCAAGGAACGCTACCGCCTCGCGGTCGTCTCGAACTTCGACTACACACCGACGGCGCTCGACATCCTCGAGCGGGCGGGGGTCGTCGAGCTGTTCGACGCCGTCGTCGTCTCGGACGAGGTCGGCTGGCGAAAGCCGAGGCGCGACATCTTCGACGCCGCGTTCGCGCGGCTGGGCGTGCGCCCGGCGGAGTCGCTGTTCGTCGGCGACCGCGCCGACATGGACGTGCTGGGCGCCCAGCAGCTCGGCATGGACGCCGCCTGGATCAACCGGGACGAGGAGCGCCTGCCGCCTGGGGTCGCGCCGCCGACCTACGAGATCCGAGATCTCGGCGAGCTGGCCCGGATCCTGAACCTCTGAGGGGCATGGTCTCATCTTAGAGGCAGGAGGAGCGGAGCCCCTGGCCCTGTGTCGGGCCACCCTCGGTCAGAGTCTGGCTCCCGGCCCCCGCTACAACAAATGCGCAAGGTGATCATCATCGGCTCGGGACCCGCTGGCTACACGGCGGCCATCTACGCCGCGCGCGCCAACCTCGCGCCCCTCATGCTGACCGGAGTGCAGGCCGGGGGTCAGCTCACGCTGACCACGCTCGTCGAGAACTACCCGGGCTTCGTCGACGGCGTCCAGGGGCCCGAGCTCATGGAGACCATGAAGAAGCAGGCCGAGCGCTTCGGCACCGAGATGATCGCCGAGGATGCGACGGCGGTGGACTTCAAGCGCCAGCCGTTCGTGGTGCGTGCCGGCGCCGCGAGCTATGAAAGCCACACGGTGATCATCGCCACCGGGGCCTCCGCGAAGCTCCTCGGGCTCGACGCGGAGAGCAAGCTCATGGGGCGCGGCGTGTCGACCTGCGCCACGTGCGACGGCTTCTTCTTCAAGGACCAGAACATCATGGTCGTGGGCGGCGGCGACTCCGCGATGGAGGAGGCGCTCTTCCTCTCGCGGCTCGGGCGGAAGGTCGATGTGGTCCACCGACGCGACAACCTGCGCGCCTCCAAGATCATGCAGGAGCGCGCCCTCAAGAACCCGAAGATCGAGTTCATCTGGAACAGCGCCGTCGACGGCATCGCCGACGTCGACCAGGGCAAGGTCACCGGCGTGCGCGTGAAGAACCTCCAGACCGGGGCGCTCGACGAGCGTCCGGTCGACGGCCTCTTCATCGCGATCGGACATCAGCCGAACACGCAGATCTTCCGTGGCCAGGTCGAGCTCCTGCCCAACGAGTACATCAAGGTCGTGCCGGGCACCACGCAAACGTCGGTGCCGGGCGTCTTCGCCGCGGGCGACGCGCAGGATCACGTCTACCGTCAGGCGGTGACCGCGGCCGCCACGGGCTGCATGGCCGCGCTCGAGGCCGAGCGCTACTTGGAGGCCACGCAGGCGCGCTAGCTCGTGTATCATGGGCGCGTGCCCGAGGCATCGGGCGCAGACCCGTTCGCGACAAGGAGAGCGATGTCATGACCGTACCGGTCACCGTCTATAGCAACGTCGGCTGAGGGCCCTGCCACAAAGCGATGGAGTATCTATCGCACAAGGGCATTCCGTTCACCGAGCGAAACGTCGGCCGTGATCCCGGCGCCCGTGAGGAATTGATGGCGCTCGGGCTCACGTCGCTGCCGGTTCTCCTCATCGGTGACAAGCGGCTGACCGGCTTCAACCCGGCCCAGATCGATGCGGCATTGAGCGCGTCGTGAGCGCGGAGGCGGCATGAACGAGCCCTCAGCAGCCAACGTGGACAAGATGTGGGCGTACGCGCGGAAGTACGCGGAGAAATCGGGCACGTCGCTCCACCCGGACCGGAGCGTCACCGAGACCGTCGTGACGGGGCTCGCCCGGCACATCGAGCAGGTCGGCAAGCCTCTGTGTCCGTGTAACTTCTATCCGGATCCGGCGGCCGAGGCGAAGCAGCGCCGCTGGATCTGCGCCTGTGACGAGATGCAGAAGTACAAGTACTGCCACTGCCTGCTCTTCGTCACGCCCGAGGGGTTGCCCATCACCGAGTACCTGCCCGAGGACCACGAGGGGCGTCAGGCGTACGGCGTCGTGACGGACCCCGTCCCGGACAAGGGGCGCGCGATGGCGCGGGTCCTCGACCGACACCAGGCGGAAACCTCGACGGGCGGGTAGCCCTCAGCGCGCAGATCGTCCGCGGCCACATGGACCGCGACCGACTACCGGTCAGGTGGCGGCGCGCCGCGACCTCGATACCGTCAGAAAAGCCATCTCGGCTCCCGGCCCCCTGTGTCACAGTCGTAGCGGCAAGGAGGGCGACACCCGGTGCGACGACGACGGCTCACATCGCTCTCGTTGGTGAGCGCGGTCGCGGTGCTCCTCCTCATCGGCTGCGATGGGAAGCCGGGCGCCGCTGTCACGTCGATCAAGGTCGTGATCGCCGACTACAGCAAGGATCACACGCGGCCCTTCTGGCAGCGCCTGTCCGAGACGTACACGAAGCAGACCGGCATCAAGATCGACCTGCAGGTCGTCGATTGGAACTCGATCGACCAGCAGATCACCACGATGATCCAGAACAACCAGCCGCCGGACGTCCTGAATCTGAACTCCTTTTCCAGCTACGCGAAGGACGGGCTGCTGCATTCGGCCGACAAGGTCATATCTGTCAAGACCAGAGACGATTTCCTGGCGACGTTCACCCGGGGCGGCGAGTACCAGGGCACGCTCTATGGCTTCCCGATCCTCTCGAGCGCGCGGGCCTTCTTCTACAACAAGGACCTCCTCGCCCGGGCCGGCGTCGGGGCGCCCCCGAAGACCTGGGACGAGTTCGTCAAGGCGGCGCAGCGGGTCCAGGCCCTCGGCAAGGGGACCATCGGCTATGCGCTGCCCCTGGGCCCCGAGGAGGCCCAGGCCGAGTGGTCGATCTGGATGTGGAACAACGGCGGCGACTGGAAGTCCGGCGATCAATGGACGATCAACAGCGACAAGAACCTCCAGACGCTGCAGTTCCTCTCGGACCTCGCCAACAAGCACAGGGTGACCCAGGTGAACCCGGGGAGGACCAACCGGACTGACGGCGCCTTCCAGCTCTTCAAGGACGGCAAGGTCGGCATGGTGATGGGCTTCAGTCCGCTGGCCAAGCAGCTCGACACCGAGGGCAAGGTCAACTACGGCGTCGCCGAGATGCCGACGAACGCGGGCACCGCCGTGACCCTGGCCGTCGAGGACTATCTCATGGCCTTCAAGAAGCCGGGGAATCAGGACGCGGTCACGAAGTTCCTCGAGCTCTACTACCAGCCCGAAACCATCACCCGCTGGATCTCCGCCGAAGGCTTCCTCCCTGTCACCAAGTCCGGACTGGACCGGATGCGCGCGGACCCCACGCTCAAGCCCTACCTCGACGCCCTGCCGAACGCGAAGCTGGTCCCGACGACTGATCCTGCGTGGGACAAGGTGAAGCTCGAGGTTCAGCAGAACATCGGGCTGGCAGTGCAACCGGGCGGCAGCCCCAAGCAGGTCCTCGACCAGCTACAGCGGAACGCCACCACCGCGGCGGGCGGCCGCTGACGGTGCGCGGTCCTCGCCGCGCGCGGCGAGCGACCGGCTGGCAGGCGCTCTTGTGGCTCGGGCCGAGCCTCGCGCTCATCGGCGCCGTCGTGGCGTATCCGGCGGCGCTGCTCATCAGGGCATCGCTCAGCCAGTACTCGGTCACGGGCCTCTACCAGGGCTCCGTCGGCCTCCGCAACTACGCGCGGCTGCTCCGACAGGAGGCCCTGACCACCGTCGTGGCGAACACCCTGGTCTGGGTGACGGTCATCGTCATGGTCACCCTCATGCTGTCGCTGGGGCTCGCGCAGTTCCTCGACAAGAGCTTCCCGGGTCGACGGCTGGTCCGCTGGGCGCTCATCGTGCCGTGGGCGGCGTCGCTCATCATGACCTCGAAGCTCTTCGTGTGGATCTACGATTACTACTTCGGAATTCTCAACCCCATGCTCCAGTCGCTCGGCGTCCTCCACCACCCGGTGGACTGGCTCGGTGACGACTCGACCGTGATGGGCGCGATGATCACGGTGGGAATCTTCGTGTCGCTCCCGTTCACGACCTACGTCTTGCTCGCCGGGCTCCAGGCGATCCCGGCGGACGTGTTCGAGGCGGCGCGAGTCGACGGCGCCTCGGCGTGGCGGACGTACCGGTCGGTGACGTTCCCGTTGCTGCGGCCGGCCCTGCTGGTGGCCGCCGTGCTGAACATCATCTACGTCTTCAACTCGTTCCCGATCGTGTGGACGCTCAACGACCGCAACCCCGGCTTTGGGCACGACACGATGATCACGTACATGTACAAGATCGCGTTCAAGAGCTCGCTCCGCGACGTCGGGCTCGCCGCGGCGCTCGGCGTGGTCAACGTCCTGCTCATCCTGCTGGCCGTGCTCGTGTACCTCCGCAGCGTGCGCTGGCGAGCGCAGGAGGCGTGATGGCGGTCGAGATCTCAGTCGCCGGCGCGCGCGGCGCGTTCCGACGGGTGCGGCTGGCCTGCGCGGGCTTGCTGTTGGCCCTCGTCGTCACGGCGCCCTACCTGGTGATGCTCTTCACGGCGGCGAAGCCGGTGGGTGAGCTGCGGGCCAGCCCGCCGCGGCTCACCCCCGTGGCCTGGCACTGGGACACCTTCGTCGACGTCCTGCGCGACCCCGGCTTTCAGAGCTGGCTACGGGTATCCCTCAGCGTGGCGCTCGCGTCGACGGCGCTCGTGGTGCTCGCCGCAGTGCCGGCAGCCTATTACACCGCGCGCCACCGGTTCCGCGGCCGGACCGCCTTTCTCTTCCTCGTGCTGGTGACCCAGATGTTCTCGCCGACGGCCCTGGTCGTCGGCCTGCACCGCGAGTTTTTCGAGCTCGGGCTGATCAACACGTACGCCGCGCTCATCCTCACCAACGCGGCGTTCAACCTCGCCTTCGCCATCTGGATCCTGCGTGCGTTCTTCGCTTCCATCCCCCGGGAGATCGAGGACGCGGCCGCGGTCGACGGATGTGGCCGCCTGCGGGTGCTCGTCCGGATCGTGCTCCCGCTGTCGCTGCCCGGCGTCGTGACCGCGGGAATCTTCGCGTTCATCGCAGCGTGGAACGAGTACATCGTTGCCCTCACCCTCATGACCGACCCGGACAAGCGGCCGCTGACCGTCGGGATCACCTCGTACGTCACGGCGTACGTCCAGCACTGGAACTCGCTCTTCGCGGCGTCGATCATCACGATCGTCCCGGTCGTCGTGCTCTTCGCGCTCATCGAGCGCCACCTCGTCGGCGGCCTCACCGCGGGCAGCGTCAAGTAAGGACATCGCGCGGGGCGCGTGTGGGAGTCGAGACGGGGCGCAGATTGCGCACCCCCTCCGGGCACGCCGAGCACCCATTCCCGAAAAGGAGCGGGCGCCGCTAGGTCCCGACGCGGAGGGGCGCTCCCAACTCCCTGAGCAACGCGATGGTCGACAGGTAGGAGAGTTTGCCGGTCCGAGGATTCTCCGAGGGAACGTTCTCGATCTCGACGGCGAGCCGCCCGAACTCGCCCTGCACGGTGATCCGGTGGCGGTTCAGGGGTTGCTCGGGCGAGGCGAAGATCCTGATGCGCGTCTTCTCGGGGCCGACGCCGGCCAGCGAGAGCGCGGCCACGACGTTCACGTTCGCCGGGAACGCGCGGCAGGCGTCGGTCGCGGGCCCCTCGAAGATCAGCGTCTCACTCGTGATCGCGTCGAGATCGATCCGCTGCTGCGCGATCCACGGCGCGCCCGCGAGCCCGCGGGGCGGCTTGCGGCTCTCCATCGTGACAGACGTGATCGCGCCGATCCGCGCGCCTTTGACGCCGTCGAGGCCGGCGATGGCGCCCGAGGGGACGAGGATGCGACAGTGGTTGGCCGCCGCGAGGTCCACCCAGTCCTGGCGGCCCAGGAGCCCGCCGCAGGAGAGCACCACGAGGTCGCGGCCCGCCTTGAGCGTCTTGGGGGCGATCTCCTCGAGGTGTTTCTGCGTCGACGCCTCGACGACGATGCTCGCGGCCTCGACGAGGTCGTCGAGCGAGAGGAACGGGGCGGGCGAGCCCAGGCGCTCGAGGAAGCGCTCGGCCTTCTCGCGGTCGCGCGCGGTCGCGCCGACGAGCCGGAGGCCCGGAAGGCCCTCGTCGAGGGCGAGGCAGACCTGCCGACCGATGGCGCCGAGGCCGGCGATGCCCACGTCCATGATGCGCGCATGGTATCATGCCGGCAGGCACTCGAATGACGGCAGCGCATAGTCTGCGACAGCCGCTCGAGCGGCTCTACCGCGAGTTCGACTACAGCGCCCGGGTCGAGCTCGACGCGATCCGATTTCCGCTTCGCTACGGGGACCCGCGCGATCGCGAGATCGTGGCTCTCCTCAGTGCCTGCCTGGCCTACGGCCGCGTCGATCTGTTCGGTCGCGCCCTCCAGGGAGTGCTGGCCTCGATGGGGTCGTCGCCGGCGGCCTTCGTGACCGAGTTCGAGCCGTGCCGAGACGGCGCCGCGTTCAAGGATTTCTGGTATCGCTTCAACCGCCCGCACGACCTCGTCGCCTTTTGCATCGCCGCGCGCGATCTGCTGGCGCGCTTTGGCACGCTGGAGAAATGCTTCGCGGCCGGCGACGAAGCTCGGAGCGCCTCGATCGGCCCGGCGCTGGAGCGATTCGCCCGGGCGTTTCTCGAGGCCGACCTGCGCGAAGTGTTCCAGGGGGGGAGGATCTCGCGGGGCTACCGCCATCTCTTCCCACTGCCCTCGGTCGGTGGCCCGTGCAAGCGCCTCCACCTCTTCCTGCGCTGGATGGTGCGCCGGGAGCCGCCAGACTTCGGCCTCTGGACCTCGGTGTCGCCGTCGCGACTGCTGATGCCGGTGGATACCCACGTCGAGAACATCAGCCGAGCGATCGGCTTGACGCGCCGGCGCTCGCGCAACTGGCGGATGGCCGAGGAGATCACGCAAAAGCTGGCCGCGATCGATCCCGCCGATCCGGTGAAGTTCGATTTCGCGCTCTGCCACAAGCGGATGTCCGGGGACTGCCTCGATCGGCGCGACACGGTCGTCTGCGCTCCCTGCGGCTTCAAGGGCGTCTGCCGCCACTGGCGCGCCACCCGGCGCCGTGCCTGACCCGACGCTCGTCGTCATCGGGCTCGTCCTGGGCGCTGCTGTGGCATGGCTGGTCGCGCGCTCGCACTTCGGCGCGAAGCTCGCGTCGCTCGAGGCACTGGTCAGGGAGCTCAAGGACCAACGGAGCACGCGGGAGAACGAAGTCGCCACGCTCCGGATACGCCTCGAGCAGGTGCAACGCGAACGGGCCGAAGCGGGCACGCGGCTCGAGGCGACCCGACAGAACCTCGAGGAGCAGCGGCGGTTGCTGGACGAGGCGGGCGAGGGCCTCGCCAAGACCTTCGACGCCCTGAGCAGCAACGTCCTTCGTCGAACGAACGACGAGTTCCTGCGGCTCGCGGAAGAGCGGCTGGGTCATCGGCAAAAGGAGATCGACGCCAGTGTCACGCCCCTGAAGGAGGCGCTCGCACGCTACGAGACGGGGATCCGGGAGCTCGAGCAGGCACGCGATCAGGCGTACGGGAGCCTCAAGACCGAGGTGGCGACGCTGGCGAACCTCAGCGAGCGGCTTCGCGGCGAGACGAGCAACCTCGTGACCGCGCTCCGCTCGCCTCAGGTACGCGGCCGATGGGGCGAGGTGACGCTCCATCGGGTCGTCGAGCTGGCGGGGATGACGGAGCACTGCGACTACGTCGAGCAGGTCACGGTCGAGAGCGAGGAGGGGCGTCTGCGTCCCGACATGATCGTCCACCTGCCGGGGGGGCGTGACATCATCGTAGACGCGAAGGTGCCGCTCGCCGCGTACCTGGAATCGGTGGCCGCCACGAGCGACGAAGAGCGGACGGCCGCGCTGGCTCGGCACGCGAAGCAGGTCCGCGAGCACATGACGGTTCTCGCCGCCAAGGCGTACTGGGAGCAGTTCCCGGCGGCCCCCGAGCTCGTTGTCATGTTCATTCCCGGCGAGTCGTTCGTCGGCGCGGCGGCGGTGACGGATCCGAGCCTCATCGAGGACGGCATGGAAAAGCGGGTCGTCGTCGCGACGCCCACGACGCTCATCGCGTTGCTGCGCGCCATCGCCTATGGGTGGCGCCAGGAGCATGTCGCCGTCAACGCCGAGCGGATCCGGGACCTCGGCAACCAGCTCTACGACCGTCTCCGGACGCTGGCGGGCCACTTCGACTCGCTCGGCGGGGCGCTCGGGCGTGCCGTGAACGCCTACAACAGCTTCGTCGGCTCGATGGAGACGCGCGTGCTGCCGGCGGCCCGTCGGTTCCGCGATCTCGGCGCCAGCGTTGGTGAGGACATCGCGCCGCTACCCGCCGTCGAGCAGGCGCCGCGCCAGCCGGACGCGCCCGAATTCCCGCGCCAGCTCACGACGAGCGACGCCCCCGGCCAGGACGCCGTGTGACCCTGAATGGTATGATCGATCCATGACCCCCCCGATCCCGATCCAGGTCTACGGCATCAACCTCCTGGTGCGTCTGATGGCCGAGGGACCGGCCGACGTTCGCGTGCACTGTCCGAAAGGATCCCCGATCCGCTACGGCGACGTGATCGCGCGCGGTGACGGCTTCGATGAGGGCGCCAACGCGTTCCGCGAGATGCCCGAGCTGAAGGCCGTCGTCGCCTTCGAGGAGTCGGCCGAAGAGGTCGAGGGACACTACTTCTACATCGCGGGCGAGGAGTACCGCGTCATCCGCCTCGACTCGGTCATCCTGTCCTTTCCCCACGAGTAGTCCTTCCGTGGCCCGCCCGGGCGTCGCGGCGATCAGAGCAGCCCTGTCCTGTATCGACGAAACGGAGTTGATCGAGCTCACCCGAGATCTCATCCGCATCCCCAGTGTGGTGCGTCCGGGGGACCCGACATCCACCGAGGCCGCCGTCGCTCGCCAGGTCGAAGCCTGGCTCGTGAAGCAAGGGTTCGATCTCGAAGTGCAAGAGGTCGCGCCCGGCCGTCCGAACGTGGTGGCCTGGCTCGGCGCGCGGGGAGACGGACGGAGTCTCCTCCTCGAAGGTCACACGGACGTCGTCACCGAGGGAGATCCCGCCGAGTGGAGCTATCCGCCCTTCGCCGCGGAGCTGGTCGACGGGCGCATCTACGGGCGCGGCGCCGCCGACATGAAGAGTGGGCTTGCGGCGATGATGGTCGCGGCGGCCGCCATCAAGCGGAGCGGTGTGGCGCTCGGCGGCCGCCTGGTCCTGGGCGCGCTCGTGGACGAAGAGGGGGACATGCTCGGCGTCAAGCACTTCTGCACGACCGCGATCGGCCGCGAGCTGGATGCGGCCATCATCTGCGAGCCCGAGCAGAACGAGCTCTGCCTCGAGCAGCGCGGGGTCGTCTGGGCGCGGATCGCGATTCGCGGCCGGATGGCTCACGGGGCGATGCCGGAGGCCGGCGTGAATCCGATCACGGCGCTGGGCGCGCTGCTGCAAGAGCTGCCCGCGCTCGAGCGGCGCCTCCGCAGGCTCTGCCGCCGCAGCCGGCATCTCCGCCCGCCGACGGTGACGCCGACGGTCGTCGCGGCCCCGGCGCAGGGTGTCGAGCAATCCAACGTCATCCCGTCGCGCGCCCGGGCGCTTCTCGACATCCGGCTCACGTCCGGCCCGGACGAGTCGGCCGTGGCGCGCGAGATCGACGCCGCGTGCCGGCAGGCGATGGCGCGATGCCCGGGGAGCACCGTCGAGTGGAAGCCGGTGAGCGGATTCCGGATGGCGACGCGGGTCGAGCGGAACGAGCCGCTCGTGCGCGCGATGGTGGCGGCCGTCCGCCGCGCGACAGGGCGGCGCGCCATCTTCGGCGGCGTCCCGGGCTCGACCGACGGGACCATACTCCGGATGCAACTCGGCATCCCTATCGTGACCTGCGGACCGGGCACCCGGCGCATCGCGCATCAACGCGATGAGTACGTGGAGGTCACCGAACTCGCCGATGCGGCAAAGATTTACGTCGTCTCGGCTCTGAACTTTCTCCAGGTATGATCGAGTCCGCGCCCCGCTTGCGCCGGGTCGAGGCCTTTCCCGTCGAGCATGAAGGCCAGCCGTGCGTGGCCCTGCGCGATCCGGCCGGGTACACCGGGGCGATCGTCCTCTTGCACGGGCCGCTGCTCGACATCGTCTCGCTCTTCGACGGCGAGCATACGATCGCGGACATCCAGGCTGCGGTGATGCGCCGTCACGGGCAGCTGGTCGAACGGCGACAGATCGCGGAGATCGCCGAGGCCCTCGATCGGCGGGGATTTCTGGACGGTCCGGGCTTCGCCCGGCGGCGCGCCGCCATCGACGACGAGTTCCTCGCTTCCCCGATTCGGCCGGCGAACCACGCCGGCGGGGCGTACGCCGCCGACGCCGGCGAGCTCCACGCGATGATCGACGGATTCTTCGCGCCGCCCGACGGACCGGGTCCGGTCGACGGCGGGGCGACACCAGGGCCCGAGGTGCGGGCGGTGATCGCGCCTCACATCGACTTTCACCGCGGCGGTCCCGCGTACGCGTGGGCCTATCGCGATCTGGCCGAGCGGAGCCAGGCTGACGTCTTCGTGATCTTCGGCACCTGCCACGCCGGAATGGAGCATCCCTTCGCGCTCACTCGAAAGGACTACGCCAGCCCGCTCGGCGACGTCCCGGTCGACCGTGACTTCGTGGATGCGCTGTCGGCGCGCGCACGCCAGGACTGCTTCGGGTCCGAGCTCGCCCACCGCGTCGAGCACTCGATCGAATTCCAGGCGGTCTTCCTGCGTTACCTCTACGCAGCCCGCCGCGAGGTCCACATCGTCCCGGTCCTGGCGAGCTTCGCCCACGAGGCGATGCTGACGGGGCGTCGTCCCGACGACGACCCTCGCGTGCCGAGGTTCCTCGAGGCGGTCGCCGAGACGATCGCGGCGTGCGGACGTCGGGTCGCCCTGGTGGCCGGCGCAGATCTCGCCCACCTCGGCCCGCGCTTCGGCGACCCCGAGCCCGTCTCCGCTTCCGAGCGCGAGCGCATCGAGCGTGAGGACCGCGCGATGCTGGAGCCGGTGGCCGCTGGCGACGCCCAGGCGTTCTTCGAGTCGGTGGCGCGCGACGGTGATCGGCGTCGCATCTGCGGCCTCTCGCCGATCTACGCCCTGCTGCGAACCCTCGGCGACGGCGCCGGAAGCGTGAAGCGATACGGCCAGTGGCCCGATCCCGACGGAGTGGTATCCTTCGCCAGCGTGGTGCTGGAGTGACGACAACGGAGGACAGCCCGAACGTCGAGCGCGAAGGCGCTCCGACGGCAAGCCAATGGAGGCTGCCAAAGCTCCGGGTCGACGTGAACGGCGACTGGTTCGACGATGATGTCGAGATCACGCACGCGGGGATCCTCGCCAACCTCCGGTCCGTGCTCAGGCGCGATGCCCAGGGGTACTACATCCAGACGCGCATTCGCATCCCGGTCGAGGTCGAGGATGTGCCCTTCGTCGTCGCCCGGATCGAGCGCCGCGGTGAGGTGCTCCACGCGATCCTGAGCGACGGCACGGATGCCGACGTCGACCCGGCGACGCTCCGCGTGAGTCACGATGACGTGCCCTACTGCGCCGTCCGGGACGGCGCTTTCGAGGCGCGGCTGAGCCGCGCCGCGGCGTTCCAGCTGCTGGCGCTCGCCGACTACGACGAAGGCACCGGGCGCGGCACGCTGCGTGTTGGCGGCCGCGAGTACCCACTGCGGAGACGCGCCTGAAAAAGACGCTCGCCGCCGTCCTCGTGCTCGGGCTCGCGGCGGGCGGCGTGGCCTGGCGGCTGGGGGCGGAAGCGCAGCCGGTCACCGTCGATTCTATCGGCGACCAGAACCAGACGGTCGCCCGGGGTCGCCTGCCGGTCTTCGCGGCGCAGGGCGACGCCGCCCGGCTCTACGCCTTCGCGGTGGACAACCCGGACACGCTCACGTGGATGCCCTGCACCTGCGGCTGCGGCTCGCTCGGCCACACCTCGAACCGCTCCTGCTACGTGAAGGACGAGCCGCCCGGCCACGTCACCTTCACCAGCCATGCCGCGACCTGAACGCTGTGCCTGGACATCACGCGGGACGTGATGCGGATGAAGGCCGAGGGCAAGCCGTTGGCGGCGATCCGTGCGGCCATCGACGCGAAGTACCTTCGCTTCGGACCCGCGACGCCGACACCGTGGCCGAAGTGACGAGTGTGGCCGCGCCGTCTTCCCGGTCGACCCGCCGTTCGGGTAGTATGCTCCGCGCATGAATGTCGCCGCCGTGCTGATGGAGATCCTGAAATCGGCCGGCGTCCGCTATCTCTTCGGCAACCCGGGCACCACCGAGCTTCCCTTCCTGGACGCACTGCCCGACTCACGACTCGAGTACGTGCTCGGGCTACAGGAGGCCACGGTGGTGGCGGCGGCCGACGGATACGCGCAGGCGTCGGGGCAGGTCGGCGTCGCCAACGTCCACGTGGCGCCGGGCCTCGCGAACAGTCTCTCGATCCTCCACAACGCCGCGCGGGCCAAGTCCGCCCTGGTGGTGACGGCCGGGCAGCAGGACACCCGCTTTCTCATGCACGAGCCGATTCTGGCAGGCGACCTCGCCCGGATGGCGGAGCCATTCACCAAGTGGTCGTACGAGATCCGCCGGGCCGAAGACGCGCCCGTCGCGTTGCGGCGGGCGCTCAAGGTTGCGCTGACCCCGCCGACCGGGCCCGTATTCCTCTCGCTGCCGATGGACCTGATGGGCCCGGCCATCGAGGACACCGCGGCCGGTCCGCCATCGATCGCCGCGCGGAGCCGGCCCGATCCCGGCGCACTCGCGCACGCCGCCGGGCTCCTGTCGGGAGCTCGCGCCCCGATCATCATCGCCGGCGACGGCGTGGCGCGTGCTCAGGCCGTCCCGGAGCTGACCGCGCTGGCCGAGCTGCTGGGGGCGCGCGTCCACGGCGAGCCGGTCTACCGGCGCACGAACTTCCCGGGCAACCATGCGCTCTGGCGGGGCGGTCTCTTTCCTTCGCCGATCAGTGTCCGGAAGGCGCTCGAGGAGTGCGACACGCTCCTGATCGTCGGCGCGAACGTCTTCACCTGGTTCCTCCATACCGAGGGCACGCCGTTCCCGCGTGGCCTTCGCGTGGTGCAGATCGACGACGACCCCTGGGAGATCGGCCGGAGTCACCCGATCGCGCTCGGCATCGCCGCCGACCCGAAGGCGACGCTCGCCGAGCTATCCGGCACGCTGCGGGCACGGATGACCGAGGCCGACAAGGCCGGGGCTGCGGCGCGCGCGCAGGCGATCGGCACGGCGCGTGCCGATCTGATGGGGCGGACACGGGCGGCCGCTCAGGGCGAAGCCGGACGGGTGCCAATCGGCCAGGCGCACCTCATGCACACGCTCGGCTCGCTGCTCCCGGCGGACGCGGTCGTCGTCGACGAATCGGCGACGTCGCTGCCGTTCGTCCTCCGTTATCTGCCGTTCGCGGCGCCGGGGTCGTTCTACGGCTCGAAGACCGGCACGCTCGGGTGGGGCATGGGGGCGGCGATCGGCGTCCAGCTCGGCTCGCCCGGCCGCAAGGTCGTCGCCACGATCGGCGACGGCTCGGTGATGTACGCGCCCCAGGCGCTGTGGACGGCGGCCCACTACCGGCTTCCGATCACGTACGTCGTGCCGAACAACACCTCGTACGCGATCCTCAAGTCCGGGATGCTGAGCCTCGACCTCGCCTCGGCCAAGCGTGGGATGTATCCGGGCATGGACCTGATCGAGCCGGAGATCGACTACACCGCGCTCGCCCGGTCGCTCGGCGTCCGCGCCGAGCGCGTGGAAAAGCCCGCAGAGCTCCGGGACGTGCTCGCGGCGTGCCTGGCCCATCCCGGGCCGACGCTCGTGGACGTCGCGATCGACCGCGGCTTCAAACCGATGCTGTGATGGCAGGGCGAGCCGCAGCCGCAGGCGAGGCGAGTCTGTGAAAACAGGGCCAGGGCGAACGGGCGGGGAGTGGGTCGTCGACGCCCTTCGCGCCGAGGGCGTTCGCCACGTCTTCGGGATTCCCGGCGTCCACAATCTCGCGATCTACGATGCGCTGCTCGGGCAGTCGGAGATCGCCCACGTGCTTGCCCGCCACGAGGCGGGGGCGGCCTTCATGGCCGACGGCTACGCGCGCGCCTCGGGAGCACCCGGGGTGGTCGTCGTCACGACCGGCCCAGGCGCCACCAATGCGCTGACACCGCTGGTCGAGTCGTATGCCGGGTCGATGCCGGTGCTCGTCGTGATGTCGGACGTGGCGTCTCATCTGGTCGGCCGTGACGTCGGCGCGCTCCACGAGGTCCCGAACCAGATCGACTGCTTCAAGCCGGTCACACGCTGGGCGGAAGCGGTCACCGAGGGCGCGGCGATCCCGACGACCGTGCACGGCGCGTTCGATCTCTTGCGAACGGGTCGTCCCGGGCCCATCGCCATCTCCATCCCGAATGACTTCCTGACCGCTCGATTCGAAACCACGCCGCGGAGCGGCGGCCACGGCCGCCGGCCACCGTGCCACGTGGATGAGATCCGGGAGGCCGCGCGCCTCCTGGGCCGCGCGTCGACGCCGCTGGTCATCGGCGGCGGCGGCGTGATTGCGGCCGGGGCGGAGCGCGAGCTGTCTCTCGTCGCTCGCCGGCTCGGTGCGCCCGTGATCACCACGGTCATGGGCAGGGGAGCGATCAGCGAGCGGGATCCGTTGTGGCACGGCGTCCTGCCCAACGGCCGCGCCACCGAAGCGGTCATCCGGGCGGCTGACGTCGTCCTCGCGGTCGGCTGCCGCTTCGCCCATCGATCGACGCAGGGACTGCTGTTGAATCTCTCCTTCGATCCCTCCCAGACGCTGATCCATCTCGATCTCGACCCGACCGTGATCGGCCGCCTCTTCAAGCCGCAGCTCCCGATCGTGGGCGACGCGAGAGATGGACTGACCCGGATGCTCCAGGAGCTCGGATCAGGAACAGCGCGGACCGCCTGGGACCATCCCTGGCGGGAGGGGCTTCGCTCCGCCGCGAACTCCCGATACACCGCGCAAATCGGGGGGCTCATCGAGACCCTGCGGGCCGCGCTGCCCGACGACGCGATCGTCGTGAACGACCAGACCGGGATCAACTACTGGATGGAGTGGCGCTTCCCGGTTCTGCTGCCGCGAACCTTCCTCTATCCCGTGGGCTCCGCGACGCTCGGCTACGCCGTGCCCGCGGCGATCGGCGCGAAGGTCGCACGGCCTGACCGTCCGGTGATCTGCGTGGTTGGCGATGGCGGCTTCATGTACTCGGTCAATGAACTGGCGACGGCGGTGAAATACCGGCTGCCGGTCGTGTTCCTCGTCATGAACGACGACCGCTACGGCGCGATCAAGTGGCTCCAGCAAACGCTCTTCGAGGGGCGCTGGGGCGAAACGGACCTGGCGAACCCCGACTTTCCCGCGCTCGCCCGAGCGTTCGGGGCGCGCGGCGAGCGGGTGAGTGGGGTGGATGCGCTGGGGCCCGCGATCAAGACGGCTCTGGCGGCTGAGAGTCCGACCGTGCTCGAGCTTCGGATGGCGATCGATCCGCCCTGGGAGCTCTAGGAGCGAAATCTGGACGCTGACTCGCACCTGCCCCAAGCGTAGAATTCTCTCAGGAGGATGGCCATGGCGGTCACGCTGACGAAACGTCGATTCACCGTGGACGAATATCACCGGATGGCCGAGGTCGGCATCCTGACGGACGAGGATCGGGTCGAGCTGATCGACGGGGAGATCGTGGAGATGACGCCGATCGGCGCCCGGCACGCCTAGTGCGTCTTGTTCCTCAACGAGTTCTTCGTGAAGCACCTGGCCGACCGGGCGCTCGTGTCTCCCCAGGGCCCGCTCCGCCTCGGGAGAAACACCCAGCTCCAGCCGGACCTCGCGCTGCTTCGCCAGCCCCGCGACGCGTACCGAAAGACCGTCCCGGCTTCAGCGGACGTCCTGCTGGTCATCGAGGTGGCCGACACATCGCTCGAGCGTGACCGTGCGATCAAGCTGCCTTGCTACGCCACACTGGACATCCGCGAAGTGTGGATCGTGGACGTCGAAGGCCAGGCTGTCGAGGTCTACCGGGCGCCGACTCCTTCGGGCTATCGCGATGCGCAGCGCGTCGCACTCGACGGCCACGTGAGTCCCGCCGCCTTCGCCGACCTCCGCGTGTCGGTCGCCGAGCTCCTCGGCTGACATCGGACCGCTACTTGCCGTGGAACAGGTTGAGCGCCGAGCCCTTCCGGAACCACTCGAGCTGAGACGTGCTGAAGGAGTG
This sequence comes from Candidatus Rokuibacteriota bacterium, assembly GCA_003221635.1. Classification (GTDB taxonomy): domain Bacteria; phylum Methylomirabilota; class Methylomirabilia; order Rokubacteriales; family CSP1-6; genus AR31. The sequence goes on from QHSR01000255.1 coordinate 19,232, forward strand.
CGAAAGCCGTAGGGTCTCGGTCGTTCCGTCGGCGTGCTTGACGAGGCACTCGACCGGCTTGCCGGGCGCCATGTTCCTCAGCCCGAGGAGGCTCAGCCGGTCATCCTCCCGGATGCGGTCGTAGTCGGCCGGGGTCTGGAACGTCAGCGCCAGGAGTCCCTGCTTCTTCAGATTCGACTCGTGGATCCGCGCGAAGCTCCGGACGATGACGGCCGCGCCGCCCAGAAGGCGCGGCGAGAGGGCCGCGTGCTCGCGGCTGCTGCCCTCGCCGTAGTTGGCGTCCCCGATGACGACCCATTTCACACCCCGGGCCTTGTAGTACCGGGCGACCGCGGAAATGGGCTGGCCTGTCTCTCCCGTGAGGACGTTCTTGCCCTTGCCGGCCTCGCCCGTGTAGGCGTTGGTCGCGCCCATGAACATGTTGTCGCTGAACTTGTCGAGGTGTCCCCGGTACCGGAGCCAGGGCCCGGCGGGCGAGATGTGATCGGTCGTGGTCTTGCCCTTGGCCTTCAGCAGCACGGGCATGTCCCGGAAGTCCTGGCCGTCCCAGGGGGGCCACGGCTCCATCAGCTGCAAGCGCTCGCTGCGGGGATCCACTTTGAGCGCGATGCTGCTGCCGTCGTCGGGAGGCGCGACATAGACGGGTCGGCCGCGGTCGAAGTTCTTCGCCGGGACCTCGGGCGCCGACTTCGGCGGCGCCAGCTTGAAGGGCTTACCGTCGGTACCGGTGAGGGAGTCGGTGAGCGGATTGAACGACAGTCTCCCCGCCAGGGCAAACGCGGTCACGATCTCAGGGCTGCCGATGAAGTTCATCGTGGTCGGCTGGCCATCGTTGCGACGGGGGAAGTTACGATTGTACGAGGTCACGATCGTGTTGGGCACCGCGGCCTCGTCGTTGGCCCGCCGCCACTGGCCGATGCAGGGGCCGCACGCGTTCGCCAGGACGACACCGTTGATGTCCTTGAGGGACTGCATCTGTCCGTCGCGCTCGATGGTGGCGCGCACTTGTTCGGAGCCCGGCGTGACCAGGAAGGGCGTGGCCGTCTTGAGGCCGTGCGCCTTCGCCTGCTCGGCGACATCCGCCGCGCGGCTCATGTCCTCGTAGGAGGAGTTGGTGCAGCTGCCGATGAGGGTGGTGGAGATCTTGTCGAGGAACGCGTTCTTCGAGTCGGCGACCTCGGCCGCGAGCTTCCCGATGGGGCGCGCTCGGTCGGGGGAGTGCGGCCCGACCACGTACGGCTCCAGCATCGACAGCTCGAGCCTCACCACGCGGTCGTAGTACTTCTCGGGCTCGGCCTCCACCTCCTTGTCCGGCGCGAGCAGGTGGGGATACCGCGCCGCGAGCGGCGCCAGGTCGCCTCGGCCAGTCGCCCTCAGATACGTCGCCATCCGCTCGTCGGAGGTGAACATAGAAGTCGTGGCGCCGAGCTCGGCGCCCATGTTGGTGATCGTCGCCTTGCCGGTAGCGCTGATGGTCCTCGCACCCGGGCCGATGTACTCCACGATGGCGTTGGTGCCGCCGGCCACGGTGAGTTGGCCCGCCACGTAGAGGATCACGTCCTTGGGGGCCGTCCATCCACCCAGCTTCCCGGTCAGGTAGACCGCGATGTGCCGGGGGTAGAGGACTTCCCACGGTAACCCCGCCATGACCTCGACGGCATCGGCCCCGCCGACCCCCACGGCGCACGCCCCGAGACCGCCAGCGTTGGGGGTATGAGAATCCGTCCCGATGATCAGCTCGCCGGGGAATGCGTACTGCTCCAGCACCACCTGGTGAATGATCCCGGCACCCGGGCCCCAGAAGCCAGCGCCGTACTTGGCCGCCGCGGAGCGCAGGAAGTCGTAGACTTCCTGGTTCTCGGCGAGGGACTCGCGCAGGTCGGCCTGTCCCTCGACTCGCGCCTGGATGAGGTGGTCGCAATGGATTGTCGTGGGCACCGCGACTCTGAGCCGTCGGGTCTGCATGAACTGGAGCATGGCAGTCTGCCCGAGCACGTCCTGCAACACGACCCGGTCCGGGCGGAGCATCAGATAGCTCTTGCCAGCCTCCATGTCCTGATGCTCCGGGTCGTCCAGGTGTCCCAGCAAGACCTTGTCGGCCAGGGTCAGAGGCCGCCCGAGCCGGCGGCGGACAATCGCGAGATTGCGCTCCATGAGCTCGAAGACCTTCGTGGCCATTTCAGGGGTTGATTCGATCGTCACCATCACCGATGTCCTCCGCCCACAGGGTCGGTTGAGCCCGAATGAAGTGTGCCATCAGCTCCTGGCACTGCACATCCTGAACGACCTCGACCGCCACCCCCCGGGCGCGCAGCAGGTCCTCCTCCCCGAGGAAGGTCCGGTTCTCGCCGACGACGATCCGAGGGATGCCGTAGAGGAGTATGGCGCCGCTGCACATCGCGCAGGGCGACAGGGTGGTGTACAGCGTGCACCCTCGATAGACCCTCGCCGGTCGCCGACCAGCGCTCTCCAGCGCGTCCATCTCGCCGTGAAGCACGACGCTCCCGCGCTGCACGCGCCGGTTGCGCCCACGCCCGAGAATGCGACCGTCGTGGACCAGGACAGAGCCGATCGGGATACCGCCCTCGGCCAGACCACGCTCGGCTTCCTCAACCGCGGCTCGCAGAAACTCGTCCACTCCAAGGCCCTCGCGCCCAGAGTACTCCTACCTCGTGACTGCTGCCGCACCGCCGTCGTCGAAGCCGGTCAGGGGAACGCATGCCTCGGGAGCCACCGCCAGCGTCACGGCGTCACCGGCGCCGAAACGCGCTGGCGGCGGCAGTGTCACGCGCAGGACCACGTCGCTTCCGTCTATCCGCACCTGGTAGTCGACCGCGTCCCCAAGGTAGCTCGTGCGCTGGACCGTGCCCGCGAGGATGTTCGCTCCGGCCGGTGCGCCGCGTTCCGGGACGACCAGCGCGATCTCCTGGGGACGGATTGAGACGATCAGGGGGGTGCCGGGCGCCACGTCGTGCGCGGCGAGACGGAGCCGGAGGGAACCCCGCGTGGCGATTCCCGGCTTGCCCGCCACCGCGTCCAGAAGGTTGGTCCTGCCGATGAACTCGGCGACGAAGCGCGTCTGCGGGCGCCGAAAGAGATCCTCGCCGTTCCGACCTGCACGACGCGCCCGCGATGCAGGACTGCGACGCGATCAGAGATGACCATCGCTTCCGCCCGGTCGTGGGTGACGTAGAGGGTGGTGATGCCGAAGGACTCGTGGAGGCGCCGGATCTCGAATCGCATTTCTCACGCAGATTTGCATCGAGTCGGTCGCGGTCCGCCTTCGAGACGCCGGACTTGAACCTGAGACCGTAGGCGACGTTCTGCGCGACCGTCATGTGGGGCCAGAGGGCGTAGCTCTGGAAGATCATCGCCATCCGGCGCCGCTCCGGTGGCACCACGGTCGTCGGGGACGAGAGGCAGCGCTCGCCCACCCAGATTTCACCGGTCTCCGGCTGGAGAAAGCCCGCCACCAGTCGAAGCGTCGTCGTCTTGCCGAGCCCGAGGGTCCGAGGAGCGATACCAGCTCACCCGGCTGAGACCTTCGACGGCGGCGACGTCGCCGTAGCGCTTGGTCAGCGTCTTGATGACGACGCCCGGCATCAGGCGCGCTCCGGCCTTGCCGTCAGGTCGCCCGGGCGTCCGCTGGAGGGAATCGGGAGGTCTAGAACGTTCGACGAGAGGGGGGCGTGAGCCCGCACTCGCAGATCTTGTTGAGCAGCGTCTTGTAGCTGACCTTGAGAATGCGGGACGCCTCGGCCCGATTCCAGTGCACCTGCGCGAGCACTTCCGCCAGGGCCTTGCGCTCGGCGTCTCGCGCCCCGCGGCGCGCGATGTCTCGCAGGCTCTCGCTGGCCATCGGGCGCAAGGCCTCGACGGCCCCGTTCCGACCGCGGCCAGCCAGCGCCTCGACCATCTGCTCGCCGTCCGTGAGCACGACCAGGCGACGTATCGCGTTCTCCAGTTCTCGCACGTTGCCCGCCCACGAGTATTCCGTGAGCCGAGCGATCGTCTCCGGCGGGAGCTGCTTCTGCCGTCCGTACTGCGCATTGAACTTGGCCAGGAACCACGACACCAGCGCCGGAATTTCCTCTCGCCGCTCCCGCAACGGAGGAACGCGGATCTCCACCACGTTCAGCCGGTAGTAGAGGTCCTCCCGGAACTCGCCGCGCGTCATCGCCTCTTCCACGTCCCGATTCGTCGCCGCGATCACGCGCGTGTCGACGTCGATCAGCCCATTTCCCCCCACGCGCGAGAACCGAAAGTCCTGTAGCACGTGGAGCAGCTTTCGCGTACTCGAACTGCCCGGGCTTGCGCCGATGCGCGCCCGTGAAGGCCCCTTTTTCATGGCCGAAGAGCTCGGACTCGAGCAGCCCTTGCGGGATCGCGGCGCAGTTGACCTTGACGAACGGCTCGGCGCGCCGTATCGATGCCGCGTGGACGGCACGGGCGACGAGGTCTTTGCCCACACCGCTCTCGCCCCGGATCAGAACCGTCGTGTCGGTGTCGGCGATGCTCTCGATGATGGAGCGGATGGCCCGCATCCGGGGATGACCGTCGAAGAGGGGAAGGCGATTGACGAAGTCTTGCGTACTCTGCTGCACCAGCGGCCTCTCCGCTGATTCGACCCGACCCACCGCCACTAAACCCTCCAAATATAAGGTGTTTCCGGAAACGCGACACCTTTCGTTCGAAAGGAAGCCTGAGTATGCCATTTCACATGAGGGCTGTCACGTCGAAAAATATTTGCGCGTAAAGCCGAAAATAATTGCCACCTCCTGGAATGATAGGATGGTTGTAGATCAGGGGAGGAGGACGCGATGAAGCTCCTCTTGATCGAGGACGACGAAGCCGTCGCTCATGTTCTCGCGGAGGCTTTCGGCTCCCAGGGTCACGAGACGGCCGTCAAGTACACCGGCGAGGACGGTCTCGCCTATCTGACGCGCGAGCGCCCGGACGCAGTCGTGCTCGACGTCCGCCTGCCCAGGCTCAACGGTGTCGCGGTGCTCCGGGAAATCAGGGCGACCGATCCGACGCTTCCGGTCATCATCATGACGGGCCTGGCGACACCCGGCGAGATTGCCGAAGTTCGTCGTCTTGGAGTCGCCGAGATCGTCGAGAAGCCCGAGATCTTGAGGCACTTCAGCGAGGCGCTCGCTCGCATCGCGGGCCGCGATCGCCCTCAGGACGCGACGTAGAGCCGGTTCCCGCCCTCTTCCTTGGCCCTGCCCATCAAATCCATCGCTTGACGGAGCATGTCTTCGGCGCGGGTCGCTGTCCTCGGATAGGAGGAGCCTCCCGCGCTCCAGCCCACCGTTTCGAGGCGAGTCGTCAACCGGTGGATGATCGAGGGCAGGTGGGTCGTTTCTGCATCGATGAGTAAAAGGGACAGCCAGCCCTGACTCCACGAAGCCACGGCGTCGGTCCCTCGGAGGTGCCGAGTAACGCTCTCCGCAACGGATGACGGAGAAGCCTCCCCGTTTCCCGCGGACACAGGCTCGACGGCGAAGCACACGAGCGAGACGCTATACCGCAATCGCTGAGCCTTCTGGATCTCGAGGTCGACGAGGAGTCTGAACAGCAACTCATCGACAAGCCATCCGCCACCGACGGAGAGCGGTCCGAAACTGCGCTGTTCGCTCATGGTGAGGTCATGGGTGCGCGGGATCGCACACCCGACTAACAGCAAGCCACGCGCCACTAATCCGGGACCTTCGAAAGGGTTCCGGAAATCCTATGCTTACGACCCTTCATGGGGGGTGTCTACGCCCTTCGAGTGTGAAAACTGTTGCCCAGACTGTGCAGGGCGTGGCAACACATGGGAGCGTGGGGTACCAAGGTCTCTTACAGACCGACACTAGACCCCCTCCGGGCTTGAACTTGACACACCCGCCATGACCGTGCCCTCGGGTGCCCGGCCGCAATCGATCAGTGGTAGTCAACTATATGAAGTAATGGTGTTGTTGGTTGCACATCGGTTGCCACCAGGGCCGCAGAGTGAAAGGAGGGACCTTCGTGACCTCTTGGTCGCAGAGACGTGGAGTCTTTTGGTGAAAAGCTGAACTCCACCGATCACCAGGGTCGTTCTGTCTCTTGAGACGTCCACATGCAGGCTGCCCGCACCCACTCGAGCCGTTGGGGTGTGCGGAGGCCTGCATATCACGCGATCAGCGTTCTCGTGTCGGCTCAAAGAGAAGTTCAAGGCCAGCCTCGTCCGTCCCGCCGAGGCCACGCAGTGAACCCAGGGCAGGGGATTTCACCGCGCCTGGGGACACTTGGGATTGCCGTTGACAAAGCATGGTCATGGATGGCTGCGGCGCCGAAAAGCGTCATGACGCCCTCGCCGCTCGGCGCCTGCCGAGGGTCTACTTCGGGTTCTGCACACTCCAGTCCAGGTCGGGCACGCTGGCAGGGCTTCCGGAGCTCGAGATGCTGAGCCCGTTCATCAACCACACATAGACTTGGCCGGTGACGGCGTGCCGCCAGAGCACATCCGCCTTGCCATCGCCGTCGAGGTCCCCAACCCCTACGATCTTCCAATCCGGGTCGGGCACCGTA
>QHSR01000329.1 GCA_003221635.1 Candidatus Rokuibacteriota bacterium
GCCGGTTGCTGAACGCCGAGCTCGCCCTGTTCGAAGCCGTCCAGGAGCGGATTGCCGAGAGCGACAGTCTGGTCCGGAACTTGGCGGCGGGGGATCCGCGCGTGCGGTGGGTGCGGACCATTCCGGGCTTCGGACGCTTCTTCGCCGTCCTGGTGGTCCACGAGATTGGCACCATCCGGCGCTTTTCCACCCCGGAGAAGCTCAGCGCCTACGCGGGCCTGGTCCCTTCAGTCCACGCGTCGGGTGGCAAGGTGTTTCACGGGCGCCTCACGAAGCAAGGCAACAAGTGGCTGCGTTGGGCCGTCGTCGAGGCGGTGCGTCCCGCCGTGACGACCGATCCGGACCTGCGACGGTACTACGAGCGCCTGCGCCAGCGGAAGGGACCGAATCCCGCGAAGGTGGCGACGGCGCGGCGGCTACTGCTCCTGGCCCATCGGGTCCTCAGCCAGGAGCGCCCGTACCGGAAGCCTGAATCCGTGACCATGAGACCGCGACCTCGGACTGCCCTCATGAACCCCCTACCGGGGATCCAATCGTTAGCCTGCGGGCTGAAAGAGGCGCCGCGAATAGAAGGGTGATCCTCGAGATCGACAGTCGAGGCGATCGACGCGAGGAGAAGGACTCGAAAACAAGGGAGGATGGATCGCACCCAAGAAGGGGCTTGACAGCCGCTTTCATAGAAGGGCTTCCGGCTGGCGGAAACGGCGTCCAGGGGGTTCACCCACCACTCACCCCTTCTTCGGTACCCGGTGCGCGTAGTGCCTCAGCGTCATAGTACGCGAACGTGTGCCGCGCGCCGTACATCCGGACCCCATCGGCGCTGGAGTGCCTCGGAGTTCGAGGGCTCCCAGTAGCGCCGGAGGCCCGTGGAACCCGCCCCCGATTGGTCGGTAGGACCGGCCTTGACAAAACGGGGCACGCGGCGCTACTGGTATGCCGCGTGAAGGAGCTTGCGGAGGAGGGGTATCCGTCCGGGATCCCCTCAGGTCGGAGCGGAAACATGAAGCCTATTCCGTCGGGTCGGCTGGTTTCGACGCATGTCGTGCGACTAGCCACCCGCAAACGTGCGACGCGTCAGCTGGTGCAGGTGTTCAAGGCTCTTCAGGGCGATCACACCCATCCCTTCGCCCATGAGATTTACCGGAAGGTGCACAAAAAGCTGCCTCGAATCAGCCTCGCCACGGTGTATCGCAACCTGCACAGTCTCGTCGAGGGGGGTAAAATTCGCACCCTCCTCCTGGGTGACCAGGTCGCCCGATACGACCCGGAGACCAGTGAGCATGATCATTTCATCTGCGAGCGATGCGGTCGAGTGAGCGACCTGTTCTTGAGACGGGCTCGACGGATCGACCTGACCTCGCTCGCGCGAGACGGCTACGTCGTGACGACGCACAACGTGACGGTCTATGGGATGTGTCGGGTCTGTGCGGCGCGACGCCGGACCTCCAGGCCCCTGCGCCCGGTGGCCCGAAAGTCATAGCGAGAACCCCGATGGGGGGACCACAGCAGTGATCCGAGAGTGACTCACAACCAAAGGAGTCGACGTATGGCATACCAAGAGGACATCGCGTTGATGGCTCACCTGATGCGCCGTGCGGGCTTCGGCGCAGGCCGCGACGAGCTCGAAGCGCGCGCGGCCAAGGGGTACGAGGCGACCGTCGAGGAGCTGCTCAACCCCGAGACACAGCCGGCGGTCGATGTCTACACCCTGCTCCGCTATCAGCCGGCGTCATTGCTGCCGGGCGGGCAGCCCCCGATGGGGAACGTGAACTTCATGTACCACCTGGTGAACACGAAGCGTCCGCTGGAAGAGAAGATGGCCTTGTTCTGGCACCACGTGTTCGCCACCGGCAACTCGAAGGTGGACAACTACGATCAGCTGCTGGAACAGATCGGCCTGTTCCGCCGGGGTGGCATGGGTAACTACCGTGACCTGCTCGTCACGATCGCCAGAAACCCCACGATGATCTTCTGGCTGGACAACAACCAGAATCACGGGACGGCCGTCAACGAGAACTGGGGTCGCGAGCTGCTCGAGCTGTTCAGCATGGGCGTCGGCGCCTACACGGAAAAGGATGTCCGTGAAGCG
>QHSR01000256.1 GCA_003221635.1 Candidatus Rokuibacteriota bacterium
TACCGCCCGGGAGCCGTCTCCTGACAGGTCGCGGCGCGGAACGCCGCGCCGAGGCCGTTGCCCAGCACCTTCGTGCAGGCCTCCTTCAGCGCCCACAGAATCGCCAGGCGTTCCTCCGCCGACCGTGAGCCGAGCACCACGTCGCGGTCGTGGGCGAAGGCATCGGCCAGTCTCAACAGACGTGGGGACACCTCCTCGACGTCGACGCCGAGTCTGATGTCGGGCGCGCTGGCCGCGCCGGCGCAGGCGAAGCGCCCCTTGTGAGAGAGAGAGCAGTCGTACACAAAATCCGCGGGCCGGCCGGACACGAAGGAGAGCCGGGGCCGCCCGCGAGTGTCCTTCACCACGGCGCACTCCCGCGGATCCCCGATACGCCGCCGCCGCAGCAGGATCGTCTTGAGGCAGACCCGCGCGCCGAGCCATTCCCGGCGGCGCCCGGGATGCCGTAGCCGTGCGTATTCCTCGTGCTCCTCGAGCGTCAGAAACCGGGACGCCAGCGATTCCACCGCCGGCAGTCGCGTCACGTCCAGCACGACCACCTCCCCATCGCCTTCACCGATGGGGAGCGGCGTCAGCTCGAGGTCCTCTGGCATTCCACTGACTATACGGCCCGAGCGCGTGGCGGCTCGGCGAGGAATCGCTGGCGAGCGTCAGCCGCCGGCCCTGGGCCCGGCGCCCGCGAAATCCTTGCGGTGGAAGTAATTCGCGTTGTAGAACTCCAGCACCAGATCGCGGTAGACGGCGCGCGGGTAGCGCGGTGGGTTGTCGACGCCCACGCACGTCGGTAGGCACTCGATGACGGAGTCGACGTTCGGGCTGTAGAAGAACGCGATCGAGTACCGGTCCGTCCCCGAATCGTTCAGCACACCGTGCGGGGTCGACAGGAAGCGGTCGTTCGACCATCGCTTCATGATGTTGCCGAGATTCACGAGAAAGGTCCCGGGGATCACCGGCGGCGCCAGCCACTCGCCGCTCGGGAGCCGGACGGCGAGACCGGGCACGTCCTCGCGCGCGAGCATCGTGATGAACGAGTTGTCGGTGTGGGGCCCTTGCCCGAATTGTTCGGCGTCGCCCGTCTCCTGGGGCGGGTAGTGCAGGAAGCGGAGATTGATGTGCGCCTCATTTCGGAAGAACTGGCCGAAGTGGTCCGCCGGCATCGCGAGGGCGCGCGCGAGGACCGGGAGCAGGCGCTCGCCGAGTCCCTCCAATGTCTTGAAGTACGCGACCATCGCGGCCCGCATCCGCTCGTGACCCGCGGGCCACTGGTTCTTGCCGCGCAGCGCCGCGCCGGCGACGACGTCGGGGTGATCGGCGCCGCGGTCGTGGCTGATGAAGAAGCTTTCGTTGTAGTTTGGCCGAGTCGCCGTGTGGACGGTCGAGTGTCGCTGCATGCTCTCGTTCACCGCGAGGTACCCGATGTTGTTCTCGTTGATCTTGAGCGCGCGTTTCGACTCGAGCGGCATCGCGTGAAACTCGCGCGAGGCGGCGAAGGCCGCGTCGATCAGCGCCTGCGGCACCCCGTGGCCGGCCAGGTAGAAGAAGCCGACCGTCTCGCAGGCGCGTCGCACCTCGCGCGCCGCGCCCTCGAGCGCCCTCGGCTCCGCGCGAAACGCCGGTCCGACGTCGATCAAGGGGATCGCCTGCGTCGCCTCGTCGACGTCCTTCACCGCCAGAGCCTTGAAGATGTTCATCCCGCCGCCTCCGTTCGCCCCACCACTCTTGCTGAGATCGTAACGCCGCCCCGGGGTGGAGACCAGCAGGTTTTGGGCGGCGCCGACTCGGTTTGACAGAGGCGGGAGCCAGTCACTAGGGTATGTGCCGGAACCGAGTCCGGCAGGAGGACGAGATGGCGAGAACGCCGACCTCGCGTCGCGAGTTTTTCAGACTGGTCGCCGGGACATCGACGGCGCTCGCGGGGGTCTGGACGGCGGCCGTGACGCAGGCGCAGCCGCTCCGACCGACGCCGAGCTGTCCCGACGCCCCGCAGCCGACAGCCCGGCAGACCGAGGGGCCCTATTTCAAACCGGAGTCGCCGAGGCGCGCGTCCCTTCTGGAGCCGGGGATCAGCGGGGTGAAGATCGTCGTCGCGGGCGTGGTCCTGTCCACGAATTGCCAGCCGGTCCCGCGCGCCCTGATCGACGTCTGGCACGCGGACGGCAGCGGAGCGTACGACCACGCCGGCTACCGGCTGCGCGGCCACCAGTTCACCGACGACCAGGGACGCTATCGCCTCGAGACGATCGTGCCCGGGGAATACCCGGGCCGGACCCGCCACTTCCACGTGAAGGTGCAGGCCGCGAACCGTCCGCTGCTCACGACCCAGCTCTACTTTCCCGGCGAAGCGGGTAACGGACGGGACCCGATCTTTCAGCGCGACCTTGTCATGCGCGTGCAGGACGCCGCCGACGGCAAGATCGCGTCGTTCGACTTCGTCCTTCGATCCTGAGAGGGGGAGACACGCCCGATGACACCAGTGCGGGTCGCAGCAGTGGGCGTCGGCGGCTGGGGGCGCGTGCTGGCCGACGCCGCCGGGCGGGGGACAGGCCTGGCCATCGTGGCCTGCACCAGCCGCTCGGCCGATAACCGCGCGGCGTTCGCCAAGGCGTACGCTTGCAAGGCTCTTCCGAGCTTCGAGGCGGTCCTGGCCGACCCCGACGTGGAGGGCGTGCTCATCACGACGCCGCACTCGCTCCACGCCAAGCAGGTCGTGGCGGCCGCCGCGGCCGGCAAGCACGTCTTCGTGGACAAGCCGTTCACGCTGACGGTTGCCGACGCACACCGGGCGACGGAGGCGTGCCGCCAGGCGCGGGTCGTCCTCGCGGTCGGCCACCAGCGGCGCCGGCAGCCAGCCAGCCGTGCCCTCAAACGGTTTCTCGACGAGGGGACCCTGGGCCGCGTCGCGCAGATCGAGGGCAATTTCTCCGCGACCATCGGGTTCACGCTCACGACAGACATGTGGCGCACGCTCCGCGCCGAGACGCCGGGAGGTCCGATGACCAATCTCGGAATTCACCATGTCGACACCTACCGCTATTTCCTCGGCCCGATCGTTCGGGTGACGGCCTTCGTGCGCCGCGTGGCGCTCACGGGCGTGGAGATCGACGACGCGACCTCCATCCTCTTCGAGTTCGCGTCAGGCAGCCTGGGGTACCTCGGCACCTCGTGGGTTCACGCGAACCGGACGGCGATCATCACCCTGCACGGCACCGAGGCACAGGCCTGGAGCGAGGCGGACGGCGCCCAACTTTTCCTTGCGCGCCGCGGCCAGCCCGAGCGCGCCGCGGTGCCCTTGACGGCGGCGGACCCGGTGGTCGATGAGCTCACCGAGTTCGCGCGCTGCGTGAGAGACGGCGCGGCGCCGGAAGTCGGCGGCGAGGAGGCCACGGCGAATATCGCCGTGCTGGAGGCGATCGTCGAATCGTCGCAGACCGGGCGCGCAGTGCAGGTCGACGGCGCGGGGTGGGGCGCACGTCGTCCATGACCGATTTCACGAGCGAGGTTCGCGACGGGATGCGCATCGACTGGGACGTCCCGATCCGCTTGGACGACGGCCTCGTCGTCCGCGCCGACGTCTATCGGCCTCCCCGGGCTGGTAAGTCCCCGGTCATCCTGAGCTACGGCCCGTACGGCAAATGGCTCCACTTCGAAGACCTCTACACCGATCAGTGGCGCCGCATGGCCGACGAGCACCCGGATGTCCCCGGTGGCTCGACCAACAAGTACCAGAACTGGGAAGTGGTCGATCCCGAGAAATGGGTGCCGGACGGCTACGTCTGCGTCCGGGTGGACTCGCGCGGCGCCGGCCGGTCACCCGGCCAGCTCGACATCTGGTCGGCCCGAGAGGCCAAGGATCTCTATCACTGCGTCGAGTGGGCGGCCGGACAACCGTGGAGCACCGGCAAGATCGGGCTGAACGGCATCTCCTATTACGCGATGAACCAGTGGCAGGTGGCGGCGCTCCAGCCGCCCCACCTGGCCGCCATCTGCATCTGGGAGGGCGCGGCCGACTACTACCGTGACCTCAGCCACCACGGGGGCATTCTCTGCACGTTCGGCAAGGCGTGGTTCCCGTCGCAGGTCGTCCGGCTCCAGCACGGACGGGGGACCCGAGGCTTTCGCAGCCGGATGAACGGAGACTGGGTGTCGGGGCCGCCGACCCTGACCGAGGAGGAGCTCAGTGGCAACCGGCGCGACTTCTACGAGGACTGCTGGACGAACCCGCTCGCCACCGACGAGTACTGGCGCTCACGCATGCCCGACTGGTCGCAGGTCAAGGTGCCGCTCTTCTCGGCAGGCAACTGGGGCGGACAGGGCCTCCATCCCAGGGGCAACTTCGAGGGGTTCGTGCGCTCGGCGTCGAAGCAGAAGTGGCTCGAGGTGCACGGCATCGAGCACTGGACGCTCTTCTACACCGACTACGGCGTGAGCCTCCAGAAGAAGTTTTTCGGCCACTTCTTGCAGGGTGAGGACACGGGATGGAAGAAGCAGCCGAGAGTCGTGCTGCAGGTGCGCCATCCCGGCGAGAAGTTCGTCGAACGGCACGAGAAGGAATGGCCGCTCGCCCGTACGCGGTGGACCAAGCTCTACCTGAGCCCGGCCGACCAGGGCCTGGCTCGCGCGCCCGTCGGCCGCAGGGGCAGCGTGACCTACGACGGCCTCGGTGATGGCGTCACGTTCCTCACGCCGCCTCTGCCGAGGGAGACCGAGATCACCGGCCCCATCGCGGCGAAGCTCTACGTCTCGTCCCAGACGGAGGACGCCGACCTCTTCCTCGTGCTTCGCGTGCTGACCCCGAACATGAAAGAGGTCGTGTTCCAGGGCGCGCTCGATCCGCACACGCCGATCGCCCAGGGGTGGCTCCGGGCGTCACATCGGAAGCTCGATCCGAAGCTCACGCTGCCCTATCGCCCGTACCATACGCACGACGAGAAGCAACCGCTCACGCCGGGCAAGGTGTACGAGCTGGACGTGGAGATCTGGCCGACCTGCATCGTGGTGCCCGCGGGCTATCGGGTCGGGCTCACGGTGCGCGGGCGCGACTACGAGTATCCCGGGGGCCCGTCGACCGGGCTGGGAACCCTCGGCGCGGTCTTCACCGGCGTCGGTCCCTTCCAGCACAACGATCCGCGCGACCGGCCGCCCGGGGTCTTCGGCAAGAAGGTCACGATTCACTGCGGTCCCGGCCGGCCGTCGCACGTCCTGCTGCCGGTCATTCCACCCGCGCGGTAGCTACGACCTCAGGGTGATGGCGCCAGCCAGCCTCTTATGATCGGGGGATCGCGCGCCAGATCTTCTCGGCCGTGAGCGGCATGTCGACGTGGTGGATGCCGAACGGCGCGAGCGCGTCCACGACCGCGTTGACGATCGCGGGCGGCGCCACGCAGGCGCTGCCCTCGCCGACGCCCTTGACGCCCAGCGGGTTGAGGGGCGACGGCGTGACGGTGCGATCGATCACCAGCTCCGGCATGTCGTCGGCGCGCGGGATCGCGTATTCCATGAACGTTCCCGTGAGCAGCTGGCCGTCCTCGCCGTAGGCGATGCGCTCCAGCAGCGTCTGGCCCAGTCCCTGCGCGAAGCCGCCCACGATCTGACCGTCGACGAGGAGCGGGTTGATGGCATTGCCACAGTCGTCGACCGCGACGAAGCGCTCGAGCCGCACCTGGCCGGTGTCGCGGTCGACCCGGACGACGGCCAGGCCGGCCCCGAAGCTCCACGACGGCTGATCCTGGCGGAAGAACACGGTCGCCTCGAGCCCGGGCGTCTCCTGAGGGGGGAGCCCCATCCCGCGATGCGCGAATTCGCCGACCCGATCCCATCCGACGATCTTTTCGGGCACCCCTTTGACCTGAAACCCGCCGCGCGCGAGCTGGAGGTCTTCCGGGCTCGCCTCCAGAAGCCTGGCGGCGAGCCGCCGACCCTTCTCTCTGACCTCCACCGCGGCCTGGGCGAGCGCGTTCCCGCCAAGACCGGCGCTGCGGCTGCCGAACGTCCCGATCGCTTGCGGCGCGCCCAGCGTATCGCCGTGGCGAACGACCACGTCATCGTGCGCGACGCCGAGATGGTCGGCGATGATCTGGGCGAAGGTCGTCTCGTGCCCCTGTCCGTGCGGGCTCGATCCGGTGACGGCGGTGACCTTGCCACTCCGCTCGATCCGGACGACGCCGCTCTCCCAGCCCAGGACGTTGGTGGATTCGACATAGGCCGCGACGCCGATCCCCATGATCTCGCCACGCGTGCGCGCCTCGACCTGCGCTCGGCGCAAACCTCGATAGTCCGCCAGCTCCACCACGCGATCGAGCGCCCGCGCGTAGTTGCCGGAGTCGTAGGCCACGCCGAAGGGCGTGCGGTGGGGGAACGCCTCGGTCGGGATGAAGTTCCGCCGGCGGATCTCGACGGGATCCAGGCGCGTAGCGCGTGCCGCCTCGTCCATGAGCCGTTCGATGAGATAGACGCCGACGGGCCGCCCGGATCCCCGGTAGGGCCCGGTCGGCGCGGTGTTCGTGTAGACGCCGATGCTCAGAAGCTCGGCGTTCTGGATCCGATAGGGGCCGAAGATATGAGTCGAGGCGGACATCGCGGGCACGAGAGACAGCCCGAGCAGATGGGCGCCGAGATCGAAGACCGCCTTGGCTCTGAGACCGATCAGCTCTCCGTCGGCGGTCACCGCGCCTTCGGCTTCCGACACGGCCGCGCGCGCCTGAATGGTGGTGAGCAGGTCCTCGGTGCGGGTCGACATCCATCTGATGGGGCGACCGAGCTGACGCGCGAGCGTGGCCGCGACGATCTCTTCCCGGTAGAGCGGACCCTTCACGCCGAAGCCCCCGCCGACATCCGGCGCGATGACGCGGAGCTTGTGCTCCGGAAAGCCGGTGACCGCCGCGAGGTCGGCGCGGGACAGAAAGGGGTTCTGGGTCGTCAACCACAGGGTCAGCTCTTCGCTCGCTGGGTCGTACCGCGCGAGCACTCCGCGCGGTTCCATCGGGGCTCCGGCCAGCCGGTTGTGGTCGAGACGCACCCTCACGATATGGGCGGCTCTCGAGAACGCTCCGTCGACGTCGCCGCCCTTGAGCGGCCAGGCGAAGGCCTGGTTGGTCCCGAGCTCGGCGTGAGCGAGGGGGGCGCCGGGTTCGAGACCCCGCTCGGGATCGGCGACCGGCGGAAGCGGGTCGTATTCGACTTCGATCAGCTCGGCGGCATCCCGAGCCAGCGCCGGGCTCTCGGCGACGACCGCGGCGACCGGAACGCCGGTCGAGTCGACGACGGCACCGGCCAGGTAAGGACACTGAGCCTGCTTCAGTCCCGGCAGTGTCGCCATGAACGGGAGAGGCCGCAGCGAGCCGAGATCCCTGGCCGTCACGACCCGAACCACGCCGGGGGCGGCGCGTGCCGCCTCGGTCCGGAGCGCGGTCACGCGGGCGTGGGCATGGGGACTTCGGAGAAACGCGAGGTGCGCGAGCCCGGGCAGCTTGATGTCCTCGACGTATTGCCCGCGACCCGTGACGAGCCTTGGATCTTCTGTCCGCTTCAGCGGCCGCCCGACGTACGGCTCAGGATCGCTCATCGGCCTCACCCGGCCATGGTATGGCTCAGCTCGCCGATGCCCTCGATCCATAGCTTCACCGTGTCCCCGGCCTTGAGGAACATCCGCCGCGGCATTCCCACGCCCGCCGGCGTCCCGGTCAGGATGAGGTCGCCCGGGTGCAGCGTCACGCGGGAGGACAGCATCGCGATCTGCTCGGCGGTGCTGAAGATCATCTTGCTCGTGCGGGAATCCTGCATGAGCTTGTTGTTGACCCACAGCTTCAGCGCGAGGTTCTGAGGATACGGGATCTCGCTGGCCGGCACGATCCACGGGCCGAGCGGGCAGGCGCCGTCGAAGCACTTCTGGCTGAGCCAATCGTAGTGGAACGGCGAGGTCGCGGGATTCTTGTCGCGTTTCATGACGTCCCGGGCGGAGAGATCGTTGGCGATGGTGTAGCCGGCGACATAGTCGAGCGCCTTCTCGACCGGCACGTCTTTGGCGGCTTTGCCGATCACCGCGGCGAGCTCGACCTCCCAGTCCACCATCTGCGAATAGACCGGCAGCTTGACCCGGGCGCCGGGACCTACCACCGAGCTTCTCGAGGCCTTGACGAAGTGCCAGGGCTTCTCACCCAGCTCCTTCATGGTCGGCCCGGGTTCCTGACCCTGGGCACGCGCCATCTCCGCCATGTGATCGGTGTAGTTCGCGCCCGCGCAGTAGATGCTCCCGGGATACAGGACCGGGGCCAGCAGCCGAGCGCGCGTGAGCGGAACGCCCTTGGCCCGCCCCTTGCCGGACTCGAGTCGCTTCGCGGCCTGAGCGAGGAGCCGTTTGGCCCGGCTCCAGTCATCGAGCACGCCGAGCACCGTCGAATGCGCGGCGAGGCCCGTGGCCTTCGCCGCGTCGTACACCGTGTCGCCGACCAGCACCCCGGCGCGCGCGGCTTGACCCGCTTGATAACTCAGGAGGTTATAGGGCATGGCTTGGGTTCCTCCTTGAAGACCTTGCCGAGGGCCCGACGATACCATAGCCTGTCGCACGCGACCGACCACTCGAAACGAGGGAGCCTCATGAAACAGTTGACGACCAACGTCTTCATCGAGACCGGGCTACGCGGATCCAATCACGGCATCGTCACCACGTCGGACGGGATCGTGATGATCGACAGCCCGCACAAGCCCAGTGACGCCCTCAGACTCAAAGCGGACCTCGAGCGCCGCGGCCGGCTACGCTACATCCTCAACACCGAACCCCACGGCGACCACTGGACCGGCAACGCGTACTTCGACGTGCCGGTGGTTGCTCACGAAGGCGTGAGAACGCGGATCCTGGCCACCGACATGGCCGCGCACGTCGCCCGGATCGCCTCGTTCGGGCCGGAGGAGCAGAAGCTCCTGGAAGGCTATCGCCCCAACGCGCCGGTGATCACGTTTCAGAGCGAGATGAAGCTCCACGTCGGCAACCACACCTTCCGCATGGTCCACATGCCCGGCCATACGGCCTTCCAGGCCGCCGTGATCGTGGAGGAAGAGGGCGTCGTCTTCACCAGCGACAACATCTTTTGCCAGGTCCACACCTGGCTGCAGGAAGCCGACCCTGACTTGTGGCTCCGGGCCCTGGAATCGCTTCGCGGCCTGCGCGAGGACACGTTCGTTCCGGGTCACGGGCCGGTGTGCGACAAGCGGTATCTGAACGAGCAGGGCGGGTTCATCCGCGAGTGGGTGGACTACGTGCGCGGCGGCGTCGGGCGGGGGATGACCAGGGAGCAGTGCGTAGCCAACCTCACGGCGATGACGGACCGGTACCCGATGGACGTGGGGCAGGACGGCATGGCGCCGGGGGTGATGAAGTTGAACGTCGCGAATCTCTACGACTTCGTGACAGGCGCCGGCATCCATCGGCGGTGATTCATCTGGGCGGCGGCGCTCCTGCCCGCCGCCGCTAGCGCTTCGCGGGCCAGGCGTCGAGCGATTCGGGATGACGGTCGGCTCCCGCCTGCACGCGATAGAGCACCATGCGCGTCAGCGCCGTGACCTGGTGCACCTCGCCGGCGGCGAAGATGACCGTGTCCCCGGGCCCGAGCCGTCGGTTGGCGCGTCCGTCGCTGAAGAGACCGCTTCCTTCCATGACGTGGTAAATCTCGTCGGCGCCGGGGTGGCGGTGGATCGGCGACGTCTGGCCCGGCTCCCAGCACGCGATGCTGATGTCGCTCCGCGGCGTCGCCGTCAGGCTCTTGTGCACGTGATGTTGCGGTGAGAACTCCTGCGCCGCCTTCAGGTCGATGAGTTCCATCCGTCGCCCTCCCGTGGTCTCAGTGGAGCGTCGTCGGCCATGGTAGCAAGGCGCGCGCAAGGCGTCGCCGTCCGATTTCCGGAAGGAGCGTTGACAAGATATCGAGATTAAGCGATCCTAATTTACGTCGGCTTGGGGACCTAACCCGCCGTCGGGAGGGGAGCATGGGCCAGCGCTTCAGCCGGCTGATCGCGTGCGTCGTCGTCGCTCTCGTCTCCCTCGCCGGCGCCGCGTCGGCCGCGGACGGGCCTCCGGAAATTCCCCTCGCCATCGACAAGGATCAGTTCCAGCCGAACGAGGTGAAGGTCAAGGCGAACGCTCCGTTCGTCCTGGTCATCACGAACAAGAGCGCGAAGGCGGCCGAATTCGAGAGCAAGGATCTCCGCGTCGAGAAGGTCGTGCCGGCCGGGAAAACCGTCAACGTCCGCATTCGCGCCCTCAAGCCCGGCGCCTATCCCTTCCTCGACGACTTCAACAAGCAGGCGACGGGCCGCATCGTCGCGGAGTAATCGCGGGTCCATGGGCGGCACGTTCGTCGTCACGCTCCGCGAAGGCTTCGAAGCCGCGCTCATCATGGGCATCGTCTACACCTATCTCCAGAAGATCGGCGCCGAGCGGCACTATGGTTACGCCACACGGGGCGGCCTGCTCGGCGTGCTCGCCAGCGTCGCCCTGGGGGTGCTCGTCACCGCGCTGTCGGGGCCGTTGCTGGACCTCGGTCCGGACGTGATCGGCCTCGCCGTCATCTTCGTCGCGGTCGTCGTCCTGACCTGGCACGGCTACTGGATGCAGCAGCACGCGCGAGCCATGAAGGGCGACGTCCAGCGCAAGGTCGACGAGGCGCAGGCGACCCATCGCCTCTGGATCATCGGCGTGCTCGCCTTCGTCGGGGTATTTCGGGAGGGGGCCGAGACTGTCCTGTTCTTGTGGGGGCTCATGACCCAGGCCACCTCACCCTCGGGCTGGGCCGGCGCCACCGGAGCGATCCTCGGCCTCGCGATGGCGGCCACGCTCGGGTGGGCCATCTTTCGGGGCGGCCGGCACATCAGCCTGCCGCGATTCTTCGCGATCACCTCGGTGTTCCTGCTCCTCCTGGCCGCCGGCATGTTCAGCACGGGCGTCGGCAGGCTGGAAGCCATGGGGGTGCTTCCGCAGTCGCTGACGGCGTGGGACACCTCGTTCGCCGTGGACGATCACGGGCTCGCCGGCGGGTTCCTCAACGGGCTGATCGGCTACCGAGCGCGACCGTCGGTCTTCGAGGTGGGCAGCTATCTGCTGTACCTGATCGTCGCCGGCTCGCTTCTGTTCAGATCAGGACGGTCGACGCCGCGATCGTGCGCTCCCCGAGGCCCGGTCTCCGCTCACGCGGCGTCAGACACCGAACCCGGTGCCGCGTCGTTGCGGCATTGACCTCCCTCGACCACTCGGAGCCTTGGCCAGTCAACACTTCGAAAGTGTCTGATTCGCTCGGGCAATGGTCTTCGTAACCGCCGAGACCGAGCCGTTCCGACAGTTCCCAGGTCGCAACCCCGACGAGACCGTGTAGCAGATCGTCCAACGCGCCCAAGCGGCGCATGCCTCTCACGACCTTTTAAACAGTTAAGTCAGACAGGTTTCAAAAGTACGTAGAATCTATAGTATTGAAGCTTGACGAACTGCTCTGTAACTTCTTGGATGCCGTGCCAGGTATGCGACCAGTTTTGTGGGGACGAGCCGGTGAAAACGGGTACACAGGACACACTAATGCCCACAGGCGCAAGTACGGCTTTGTATATGAGGGATGAGCGCTCACTGCGAAAGCCGGACGTCACGACAATAGCGCTGCTGAGGTGCTCTCTGGTCATGAGAGCACGGATCTCATGAACTGTATTGAGACTGATGGGTTCGAGCGCGCGGATTGGCATGATTTCGCCCGCGTGAACCTGTGCCATCCCAGCCATTACTTCCGACACACGTATTGCCGCCTTGTTCCATTGCTCCGATTGGTGGGAGACCTGAACAGGGATGAGTACCCTGGCGGCAAATCCAGCCCGCTGAAGCGTCGCCGCTCGCTCGAAGAGTAGGTAGTCCCGATCGAAGGGTTCCACCACGATGAGGTCGCTCTGA
Organism: Candidatus Rokuibacteriota bacterium; assembly: GCA_003221635.1. Lineage (GTDB taxonomy): Bacteria > Methylomirabilota > Methylomirabilia > Rokubacteriales > CSP1-6 > AR31. The sequence goes on from QHSR01000256.1 coordinate 11,921, forward strand.
ATCAGTCGCTCCGGACATACCAGGCCCTGTGCAATTTTCACGATCCAGAAATTGCGAGTTACAGATATGAGTATGAGCGTCGCAATTATGGCAAACGCTAGTCGGTGCTTCCATGCAGACAGACCCCGTAATCTTCGTCGCGCGCCGCAGAACCGCTCGAACTCGGTCGGGGTCATGATCTTCGTCTGCGGTGCGAGAGCGCTCACCCGCTGGCGCTGCGGACTGCCTTCCTCGCCGAACGCCTTCACGTCGTCCGTCACGAAGATATCGCGGCCCTCGCGCACGTGCGTGCAGAAGATCATCGCGTCACGCCTCTGATCCTGCTCGCCTGGCGTGAGCGTCGCACGTCGGCCGGGCTTCGGGAACGAGCCGTTACTGATCGCGTCGATGACACGCTCAAAGAGAGTTGCATCGGGCGCGGACACGAGAACGCCCGTCGCGAGTCGTGACTCGTCCAACACGAACAGTTCTGGCTTGACCTGAACCTGAGATAGCGACGGATCGTACACTGATCCGATCTCGCGTGCCGTAGTCGTCGTGACCACAACATCGACGCCGCCCCGGATCTTAAGGATCGCCGGGCTCACCCGATCCATTCGGAACGTATTGGTATCGAGCGTGATCTTCAGCATGCGATCGGAGCCGCGACTATCTTACACTCTGCCGGACGGCGCACGGTGTAGCGGACCGTCCGTGCTGTCTTTTACTCGCTCAGTTTACGTCCGATGGCAGAAGGGACACACAAGGTCACGCTTCGGCTGGATCTCCGGCGCTCGACCGAGCGTCGCGCGTGTTACCGCGTTCTGTCCCGCGGCCTCGCGTTCGTCTTGTAAGTGCTGCCACAACTCCGCGGCGGTGTCGGGGACGAACTTTTCATGCTGGTCGGCGAGATCGGCTTCCCATTGTCGCCGGGTTCCACCGGACGACCGGCCCGCCGTTGTAGGTCCGAGGCATCCCTTGCTCTCCCTGTCGAACCCCCCGAGTGTCACTCATGGGAAAGGCCGTCAGGGTAACGGCCTTGTCGGATCGCGAATCCTATCCTCGCGAGGTAGACGTTTAGCGTCGTGGTGTGTGCTCTAAACGACCGCTGATATTGAACGTCAGCCGGTTGCCTAGCCTGTTGACTGGCGCACGTTCCGACCACGCGTTACCATCCCTGCCGACTCCACTCGCGATCGAGGGACTGCGAGACTCGACAACCGAGGGCTGACGCCTCACCGGGGAGGCCACGCGATGGCCGTGCCGATCGACCGCCGGGCGTTTCTCAAGGGAGCTTCCACGACCGCCGCCGCGCTCCTGGGCGGGCCGCTCGCCGCCTCCTCGCGCGCCGGCGCCGCGGGCGATCGTCTCGTCGTGGCGGTCGGTCAGTGGGGAATCGAGACGCCGTTCGCGTGGCGTTCCAGCCAGTCGGAAAAGACCCTGTGGGACTGCATGTACGACCCGCTGATCATGCGCGATCCCAAGACCTTCGAGTACCGGCCCGGGCTGGCGATGGAATGGAAGCCCTCGAACGAGCTGCGGACATGGACGTTCAAGCTCCGCTCGGGGGTGCAGTTTCACGAGGGGTTCGGCGAGATGACCGCGGAGGACGTCAAGTTCACCGTGGAGCAGAATCTCAAGCCCGACTCGCAGGGTGGGTCGGCGCCGTTCTTCCGCACGCATCTCGACCGCATCGAGACGCCGGACAAGCACACGGTCGTGATGCACTTCAAGAACCGGGTCTGGGAAGTTCCCTCGAATTTCACCCAGTTCGTCGGCTACCAGAACATCACCTCGAAGAAGTACATCGAGTCGGTCGGCGAAGAGAAGGCGACGCTCCACCCGATCGGCACCGGGCCCTTCCGGCACGTCGAGGGCAAGCAAGGGGACTACCACCGCTTCGAAGCAGTCGCGAACCACTGGCGCAAGACGCCCGCCTTCAGGGAGCTGGTCGTTCGGCGGATCCCCGATCCGGCGACGCGGCTGGCCGGGCTTCGGTCCGGCGAGATCGACATCGGCAACGTGTTCGGTGACTACCTGGACCAGGCCAGGAAGGCGGGGCTGCGAATCCACGAGACGCCCAATGCCGCGTGCCACTGGGTCGTGCTCCAGGGCCAGACGACGCCCGATCGCGAGGACTTCTGTCCCACGTGTCCCTGGGCGGGCGATCCCAGCGATTCCAAGAGCCTGGACAATGCGCGCAAGGTCCGCCTGGCGCTGAACCTGGCCGTCAACAAGAAGACGATCGTCAGCGCCCTCTGGAAGGGCATGGGCTCCGACGCGCCCTTCGGGTACTGGTACTACCCGTTCCACAAGGGCTTCAGCAAGGATTGGAAGGTCCCACCCTACGATCCCGAGCGCGCCAAGAAACTCCTTGCCGAAGCCGGCCACGCCGGCGGCTTCGAGGTGCGGATGAACCCGCTGGTCATGACCTACGCGCTCGACGGGCCGGACATGGTGGAGGCGGTGGCCCTCGACTGGGAGAAGATCGGGATCAAGGTCCGCCGCATTCCCGAGGCGTTCAGCAACTTCCTGCCCAAGAATCGCGCGCGGAAGACGAACAAGACGCACTGGGTGTACGGCTCGCCGCCGTTCGACGAGCCGGTCCTGGCGTGGCAGCGTTGCATCTACTCCAAGGGCGCTTTCAACCTGCTCTGCGACGGGCCGTACGACGAGGACGTCGAGACGATCTCGCGGGAGCTGGATGCGGAGAAGCGGGCCCGGATGACCCAGGCGCTGGGACAACGGCTCTACGACGAGCATCGCGGCGTGATGCTGGGCGTGCGGTCGTTGACGTGGGCGGTCAGCAAGAAGGTGAGCGGCTGGCAGACCCTCGTGTACGTGCCGCTCGAGAACAACTACGAGTACGTGAGCTGATCGGAGGACCCATGAACCTCCCGCGTCGTCGCGTCGTCCTGTTCCTCGCCGCGGGCCTGCTGATGCTCGGTGTAGGCCAAGGGAACGCCGCTCAGCCCGGAGAGGCGGTCATGGCGTGGCATGTCACGCTCGCGCCGACGTGGTTCGATCCGTCTACCGCGCCGCCACAAATCACACCCTTCGGAATGCTCTACGCCATCCACGACGCGATGGTCCGCCCGCTGCCCGGTCAGAAGATGGGCAACAGCCTCGCGGAGTCATGGAAGGAGAGCCCGGACGGACGGGTCTACGAGTTCAAGCTGCGCAGCGAGCTCAAGTTCCACAACGGCGATCCGGTCACCGCCGAGGACGTGAAGTTCAGTTTCGAGCGGTACCGCGGCACCGGGTTCAAGGAGTTTCAGACGCGGGTCGAGCACGTCGAGATCGTTGATCCCCTGACGGTACGTTTCCATTTGAAGGAACCCTGGCCGGACTTCATGACCTACTACGGCACGACCGCCACGGCGGCCGGCCTCGTCGTCCCCAAAAAATACCTCACGCAGGTCGGAGACGAGGGCTTCAGGAAGCATCCGATCGGCGCCGGTCCGTATAAGTTCGTGAGCCACGCGCCGGGCGTGGAGGTCGTCCTGGAGGCGTATCCGGGGTACTGGCGGCACGCGCCCTACGTGAAGCGACTGATCATGAAGAGCGTTCCCGAAGGGACCACGCGGGCGGCGATGCTGAAGACCGGCGAGGCGGACATCGCCTATGCCCTGGACGGTCCCGATGCCGAGAACGTGAAGCGTGACCCGAAGCTTCAGATCGTAGCCTCACGGCACGCCTCCATCACCTGGGTCGAGTTCCCCGACCAGTGGGATCCGAAGTCCCCGTGGGCCGACAGGCGGCTGCGCCTGGCGGTGAACTACGCGCTCAATCGCAAGGCGATCAACGAGGCGGCCTGTCTCGGGTACTGCCCGCCGACCGGCGTCATCATTCCGCGCGTTATGGACTTCGCGCTGCAGGTGGAGCCTCCACCCTATGACCCATCCAAGGCCAGACAGCTGTTGGCCGCCGCCGGCTACCCGAACGGGCTCGACGCCGGCGACCTGGTGCCGATCCCGCCGTTCTTCACGACCGCGGAGTCGGTCGTGAACTACCTGAACGCGGTTGGAATCCGGGTGAAGATGCGAATCCTAGAGCGCGCGGCCTTCTACGCCGCCTGGCGGGAGAAGAAGCTGCGCAACCTCTTCATCACCGGGGTGGGGAACTCCGGCAACGCCGCCAGTCGCGTCCAGGAGATCATCTATTCAAAGGGAAGCTATGCGTACGGCGGGTATCCCGACATCGACGATCTGTTCCAGCAGCAGGCCCGCGAGCGGGATCTGCGCAAGCGCGAAGCGCTCCTTTACAAGATCCAGCAGCTCACGGTCGACCGGGTGATGTTCGCGCCGATCATGGACTTCCGCGCGTTGATGGGGATCGGGCCGCGGGTGACCGAGCACACGATCACGTGGATCCACAACTCACCGTTCCCGTCCTACGAGGACGTGCGGATCAAGGATCAGTAGCCGGAGGGCAGCACGATGGCCGGATCGATCGACCGCCGAGCGTTCCTGAGGCGGGCCGGAACCGCGGCCGCCGCGGTCATGGGCGCGCCGCTCGTCCCATCGACGCGCGCCACCGCCGCCGCCAGCGACCGCCTTGTCGTGGCCGTCGGGCAGTGGGGCACCGAGACGCCGTTCGCCTGGCGCACCGTCCAGGCCGAGAAGCCCCTGTGGGACTGCATCTACGACCCGCTCATCATGCGCGACCCGAAGACGTTCGAGTACCGTCCGGGGCTGGCGACCGAGTGGAAGCCGACGAACGAGATGCGGACGTGGACCTTCAAGCTCCGGTCGGGCGTGAAATTCCATGAGGGCTGGGGCGATCTGACCGCGGAGGACGTCAAGTTCACCGTCGAGCAGAACCTCAAGCCGGACTCGGGGGGCGGCTCGGCCCCGTTCTTCCGGAACAACCTCGAGCGGATCGAGACGCCGGACAAGCTGACGGTGGTGCTGCACTTCAAGAACCGGGTCTGGGAGGTCGCCTCGAACTTCACGCAGTTCGTCGGATACCAGAACGTCGTGCCGAAAAAATATCTGGAGACGGTCGGCGAGGAGAAGGCGGCGCTCCACCCGATCGGCACGGGCCCCTACCGGCACGTCGAGGGCCGGCAAGGCGACTATCACCGGTTCGAGGCGGTCGCGGGCCACTGGCGCAAGCCGCCCGCCTTCAAGGAGCTGGTGATTCGTCGAGTCCCCGACCCGGCCACGCGGCTGTCCGGGCTCCGCGCGGGCGAGATCGACATCGGCGTGGTCTTCGGCGACTACCTGGAGCAGGCCGCGAAGTCAGGCCTGCGACTGCACGACGTGTCGAATGCCGCCAGCTACTGGGTCGTTCTCAGCGGCCAGACCACGCCGGACCGGGAAGATTACTGTCCCGCGTGTCCGTGGGCCGGCGACTGGAACGATCCGAAGAGCCGGGAAAGCGCGCGGAAGGTCCGGCTGGCGATGAATCTCGCGGTCAACAAGAAGGCGATCATCAACGCGCTGTGGAAGGGGAAGGGCACCGAGGCGCCGTTCTCGTACTACTACTATCCGTTTCACAAGGGCTACAGCAGTGACTGGAAGGTCCCGCCCTACGATCCCGAGCGCGCGAAGCGGCTACTCGCCGAAGCGGGGCAGGCCGGCGGGTTCGAGGTCCGCGTGAATCCCATGGTCACGGCGTATGCCCTCGACGGCCCCGACGTCATGGAGGCGGTCGCCCTCGACTGGGAAAAGATCGGCATCAAGCCCAGGCGCTTCCCCGAGGTGACCAGCACCTTCGGCCCCAAGAGCCGAAATCGCAAGACCAACAAGACGCACTGGGTCTACGGGTCGCCGCCGTTCGACGAGCCGATTCTGGCCTGGAGCCGGGTCCTCCATTCCAAGGGCGCCTTCAACCTGCTCTGCGACGGCCCGTACGACGAGGACATCGAGACGGCCATGCGGGAGTTCGACGTCGAGAAGCGCGCCCGTTTGACGCAAGCGCTGGGGCAGAAGCTCTACGACGGCTACCACGGCGTCATGCTCGGGACGAAGTCCATCACGTGGGCGATGACCAAGAAGGTCGGCGGCTGGCAATCGCTCGCGTACGTGCCGATGGAGACCAACTACGAGTACGTGAGCCCGGGGAGCTAGGGTGGCATGAAGCGGAGCACCGATCGGATCCTCACGACCCACGCCGGCAGCTTGCCCCGTCCCGACGACGTGTTCGAGCTGATCAAGGCGAAATCCACCGGCCGACCCTACGATCACGACGGCTACACCACCCGGGTGCGGGCCGCGGTGCGAGAGATCGTCAGCAAGCAGGCCCAGCTCGGCCTGGACGTGGTCGACGACGGCGAGATGGGCAAACCGGGATTCATTCCGTACGTCAACGAGCGCCTGTCCGGGTTCGAGCCCAACAAAGACGCGGCGGGCAGCCCGTGGAGCGGCTCGCGAGAGGTGCGGGCCTTCCCCGAGTTCTACGTATGGTTCGGGCGGGCGATGCCCAGCCCCCCCGCGCGGGCGATGCACATGGTCTGCCGCGGGCCCATCGCCTACACGGGGCACAAGCACGTGCAGGCGGACATCGAGAACCTGAGAGCCGCGCTCGCCGGAACGAAGGCCGAAGAGGCCTTCATCCCCGCGATCTCCCCCACGAGCGTCGAGGACTGGCAGACGAACGCGTACTACAAGACCGAGGAGGAGTACCTCTTCGCGATCGCCGACGCCATGCACGAGGAGTACAAGGCGATCGTCGACGCCGGATTCCTCGTGCAGATCGACGATCCCCATCTGGCGACCCACTACGTGTCGCATCCGGAGCTGAGCGTGGACGAGGTGCGCCGATGGGCGGCGGTGCGCGTGGAGGCGCTCAACCATGCCCTGCGGGGGTTGCCGCGGGAAAAGGTGCGCTGGCATACCTGCTACGGGATCAACATCGGCCCGCGCGTCCACGACCTGGAGCTCAAGCACTTCGTGGACGTCATGCTGAAGATCCGGGCCGGTGCCTACTCGTTCGAGGCGGCGAACCCGCGCCACGAGCACGAGTGGCGCGTGTGGGAGACGGTCAAGCTCCCCGAGGGAGCCGTGTTGATTCCGGGCACGATCACCCAATCGACCGTGCTCGTCGAGCACCCCGAGCTCGTGGCCGAGCGCATCGTGAGGTTCGCGACGGTGGTCGGGCGCGAGAACGTCATCGCCGGAGCCGATTGCGGATTCGCCACGTTCGCCGGATCGACCGAGATTCACCCGAGCGTCGTCTGGGCCAAGCTCGACGCCCTGGTGGAGGGGGCGCGGATCGCGACAAAGCACCTCTGGCGGCGCGGATGATACGCGTGCAGCGCTACCTGATCGGCCGCCTGATCCAGTCGATCGTCTCGATGTTCGTGGTGTCGGTCATCGTCTTCGCCCTCGTGCGGCTCTCCGGCGATCCGATTCAGATCATGATGCCGGCGGAGGCGTCGAAGGCGGACATCGAGCTGATGCGCGGGCACCTCGGGCTCGATCGCCCATGGGCCGTGCAATACTGGCGATTCGCGACCCAGGCGCTCCAGGGAGACTTCGGCCGCTCCGTCCGCTTCCGCCGCCCCGCCCTGGATCTCGTCACCAAGCGGTATGGAGCGACGCTCGAGCTCGGCGGCCTCGCCGTGCTCATCGTGATCACCGTGGCGCTTCCGGTCGGCGTCTACTCCGCGGTCCGCCGCGGCAGCGCGCTCGACTACGCCGCCCGAGTCTTCGCCGCGCTCGGCCAGGCGATGCCGCCATTCTGGCTCGGGCTCGTGCTCGTGCTCATCTTCGGCGTGCTGCTCCACCTGCTGCCAACCTCCGGACGGGGCACGCCGCTGCACGTGCTCCTGCCCGGGATCACCCTCGGCTGGTTCGCGGTGGCCGGGCTCATGCGCCTGACGCGCTCGTCGATGCTGGACGTCCTCGGCAGCGAGTATGTCAAGCTCGCGCGCATCAAGGGGCTGCCCGAGCGGCGCGTGATCTGGCGGCACGCCTTCAAGAACGCCGCGCTGCCGGTCGTGACCTTCGCCGCGCTGCTGTTCGTCGCGCTCCTGAACGGCTCGATCATCGTGGAGACGGTGTTCGGCTGGCCGGGGCTCGGCCTGCTCGTGATCGAGGCGGTCGACTCGCGCGACTATCCTATCGTCCAGACCGTCGTGCTCTTTCTCTCGGCGATGTACATCGGCGTCAACTTGCTGGTCGACGTCCTCTACGCCTACTTGAACCCGAAGATCCGGTACTCGCGATGAGCAGCCGGTCCGCCGTCTCGCTGGAGCCGGCCGCGCTGGCCCGGCGCGCGCGCGATCGGCGCTGGCCGCCCGTGGTGCCGCTGGCGATCGTCATGGCGCTCGTCTTGTGCGCCCTGCTGGCGCCCGTGCTGGCGCCGCACTCGCCGGTCGAAGGCTCGCTCGGCGACCGGCTGGCGCCGCCAGTCGGCCTGGACGGCTCCAAGCCCGGCCACCTGCTCGGCACCGACCGTCACGGCCGGGACACCTTGAGCCGCTTGCTCTACGGCGCACGGATCTCGCTGGCGGTGTCGGTCGTCGGCATCTCGCTCACGGGCGCGGGGGGAAGCCTCATCGGCCTGCTCGCGGGCTTCTTCGGCGGCTGGGTCGACACGCTGCTCATGCGCCTGGCCGACATCTCGCTGTCGCTCCCGGGCATCCTGATCGCGGTGCTGCTCTCGGTGGTCTTCGAGCCGTCGTTCACGAATGTGATCATCGTCGTCGTGTTTCTACTGTGGCCGAGCTATGCGCGGCTCACCCGCGGCGAGACGCTCGGCCTCAAGCAGCAGGAGTTCGTGGCTCTCGCGCGAATCGCCGGCTGCTCCAGCACCCGGATCATGTTCCGCCACATCGTGCCGAACCTGGCGCCCTCGATCCTCGTGCTGGCCACGCTACACGTCGGCTACGTCATCGTGCTCGAGGCGGCGCTCTCCTTCCTGGGGGTGGGGATCCCGCCGCCGACACCGTCCTGGGGGGTCATGGTCGCCGACGGTCGGGGATTGATCGAGCAGGCGTGGTGGGTTTCGATCCTGCCGGGGATCGCCATCCTGATCACCGTCCTCTCGCTCAACATCCTGGGCGACTGGGTGCGCGACCGCCTCGATCCGAAGCTGCGTCAGGTCTAAGGCAGTGCGAGCAATGCACTCGAGAGGAGGCCGGACATGACCGAGTACAAGTTCATCTCCGCGGATTCCCACGTGAGCGAGCCGACGGACCTGTGGGTCGAACGCGTGGAGAAGAAGTATCGGGATCGGGCACCGCGTCTGGCGGTGAACCCCGGGGGCCGGGAAGGCGCCTACTTTCTCTACGAAGGCTACGCCCCTCATCCCATTGGAATCGGCCTGGCCGCCGGCAAGAGCCCGAAGGAGCTCGCCGAGTTCCTCACCAAGGGCACCTACGGCGACGCGCGTCCCGGGGGCTGGGACCCCGCCGAGCGCTTGAAGGACAACGAGCTCGATGGGGTGGAAGCGGACGTCCTCTATACGACCCTGGGCTTCCGCATCTTCTGGCTGAAGGACTCCGGACTTCAGCAAGACTGCTTCCGGGTCTACAACGACTGGCTGGCGGCGTATTGCCGCTACGCGCCCGAACGAATGGCGGGGCTGGCCTTGATCTCGCTGTACGACCCCAAGGCCGGCGCGCAGGAGCTCGTCCGCTGCGCAAAAGCCGGTCTCAAAGGGGCCATGATCTGGTGCTCTCCGCCCACCGACCAGCCCTACAGCTCGGAGGTGTACGATCCATTCTGGGCCGCAGCCCAGGAGCTCGGCATGCCCATCAGCCTGCATTCCATCACCGGCATGGGGCGGGAGAGCCAGTGGGACTTCAACGAACGCTACATGCGGGCCACGGTCCTGGCGCACGAGGTGGAGCGTTCGTTCAGCGTGCTCATCTTCTCCGGCATGCTCGACCGGTTTCCGAGCCTCCAGATCGTCTCGGCTGAAAACAACTGCGGCTGGCTTCCGTACTATCTGCAGCGCATGGACCGCACCTTCGAGCGCGGACGCTACGCCGCCGGCTTCACGCTGAAGCTGAAGCCGAGCGAGTACTTCCAGCGCCAGATGCACTGCACCTACATCGACGACTATGTCGGCGTCGCCAACCGTCACTTCATCGGGGTGGACAAGCTCATGTGGTCGTCGGACTACCCCCATCAGGCGTCGTCCTGGCCGCATTCCCAGGACGTGGTGGCGCGCGACTTCAAGGACGCTAGTCTGGACGACCGGTTCAAGATCACCCGCGGCAACGTGGCCAAGCTCTACAACTTCAAGCTCTAGGATCGGCCCGGGTGGCCGACGCTCTGCTCGAGGTGCGGGATCTCCGCACCTACATCTACACGCGCCGCGGGGTCGTGAAGGCCGTGGACGGCGCGACCTTCTCCGTGCGCCGCGGCGAGACCCTGGGGATCGTCGGCGAGTCGGGCTCCGGCAAGTCGATGACGTGTCTCTCCATCTTGCGATTGGTGCCGGAGCCGGGCGGGCGCATCGTCGGCGGCGCGATCGTCTTCGATGGCGAGGACCTTCTCGCCAAGAGCCCGGAGGAGATGCGGCGCCTGCGAGGCTCGCAGATCGCGATGATCCTCCAGGACCCGATGGCCTCGCTCAATCCCTCGATGACGGTGGGCGAGCAGATCGCCGAGACGCTGTCGCTCCATCGGGGCCTCCGAGGCCGCGCCCTCGACGAGCGTGTGCTCGAGCTCCTGCGCCAGGTGCGGATCAGCGACCCCGAGCGCCGCGTGCACGCCTATCCCCACCAGATGAGCGGCGGCATCCGCCAGCGCGTGGCGGGCGCGATCGCCATTTCGTGCCGGCCGAGCCTCCTGATCGCCGACGAGCCGACGACCTCGCTCGACGTCACGATCCAGGCCCAGTACCTGCGTCTCTTGAAGGAGATCCAGCGGGAGACGAACCTCGCCCTCGTCTTCGTCACGCACGACCTCGGCATCGTGGCCAAGCTCTGCGACCGCGTCGCGGTCATGTACGCCGGGCGGATCGTCGAGATGGGGCGGACCCGGGACCTCTTCAATCGGCCGCGCCATCCCTACGCCATCGGCCTCCTCGACTGTCTGCCGACGCTCTGGCGTGGGCGCGAGCCGCTGACGGCGATCGAGGGTCAGCCTCCGGATCTCGCGAACGTCCCGCCCGGCTGCAGCTTCGCCCCGCGCTGCCCGATGGCCGAGCCGCGGTGCCGGGAGGCGCGCCCGCCGCTGGAGTCGATCGAGCCCGACCACCTCGTGGCGTGCCTGCGAGCCGAGGAGACCGCGACCGACGGCCGGCGGGTG
>QHSR01000257.1 GCA_003221635.1 Candidatus Rokuibacteriota bacterium
CGCTTCAAGAGCGAGCCGGTGACGATGATGATCGGCGGCGAGCGCCGGACGATCGTGATCGAGAGCGAGCCCGCCTACAACGCGCTCTACGAGATCGAGAGCCCGGCGGTGCTCACCAGCGACGCATGGGCGAAGGCGGTCGAGGACGGGCGCTGGGCCGAGCACGTGCGTCCCTACACCACCAACCGCCGCCACGTGATTTACCGCCGCATCTCGTAGCCGACGACCGGACACGCGGCGTGAGCGAGGAGCTCCACCAGCCACGGTCGCCGTCAGGCGACGGGCTCGTGCTGACCCACGGCGCCGGCGGCAACGCGAGAGCGCCCCTGCTGATGGCGCTCGGCGAGGCGTTCGCCGCCCGCGGCCTCACTGTGCTCCGCTACGACCTGCCCTTCCGTCAGGCGAGCCGGACGGCGCCCCCGCGCCCGGCGGGGGCGGCGCGGGACCGCGAGGGCTTGCGCCAGGCGGTCGCGGCGATGAGGTTACGGCTGGGCGGCCGCGTGTTTCTCGGCGGGCAGTCGTACGGAGGCCGCCAGGCCAGCATGCTCGCGGCGGGCGAGGCCGGGCTCGTCGACGGCCTCTTGCTGCTCTCGTATCCGCTTCACCCGCCGGGGCGCCCGTCGGAGCTCCGCACGGCACATCTTCCGAAGCTCACCGCGCCCACCGTGTTCGCGCACGGCTCCCGCGACCCGTTCGGCTCGCTCGAGGAGATCGAGGCGGCCCGGACCCTGATCGCGGCGCCGACCTCGCTGGTCGCCGTCACGGGCGCCGGCCACGATCTCTTTCGCGTGCCGCGGCGCGCGGGCGCCGACGTCGCCGCGGAGATCGTCGCGGCGTTTCTCGGGCTCGTGGGCTAGGCGAGGAGCGGGCTCAGTCGATGCCGCGGTCGGGCATGATCGGCGAATCGTCCGGAGCGGGCAAGGCCTCGACGCGGCCGGGGCGCTCGCGCGCGCGCTCGTTCTGCTCGGTGCGCACGCGATGCATGAGGGGAATCAGCGGCACGATGCAGACGAACAGCACCGAGATCAGCCAGAAGTCGTCCGCGTAAGCCATGACCTGCGATTGCTCGACTGCGCCTCGGTACAGCATGGCAAGAGCGCGTCGACCGGCCGTGAACGAGTCCGCGCCCTGGCTCACGAAATGAGCCGTCCATTGCTTGAGCTTCGCCGTCGTGTCGGCGTCCCAGATGTCCAGATGGCTGACTAGCGTGGTCTGATGCGCCTGGCTGCGCCGGACCAGGAGCGTGGTGGCCAGCGCGACGCCGATGCTCCCCCCGATGTTGCGCACGACGTTGTAGGCGGCAGTCGCGTTGCCCAGACGCTCCAGACGGATCGTGGCGAGCGTGAGCGTCTGGAGCGGCGGGAAGATGAAGCCCCCCGCGAAGCCCTGCAGGAAGCGCGGCCACGCGAGGCTCCAGTAGTCCATGCCCAGCGTCACGCTCGCCATCATCGTCGTCGCCACGGCGTTCAGGACGCAGCCGCCGGCGAGCATGAGGCGCTGATCGGCTCGGGCCACGAGGCGGCCCGAGATCAGGAGGGCGATCATCGTCCCAAGGCCGCCGGGCGCCAGCACGAGTCCGGCGTTCCACGCGTCCCACGCCAGGATCTTCTGCGAGTACAGCGCGACCAGCAGCACGCTCGAGTTGAGCCCCAGGCCGACCAGCGCGATGCACATGGTGCCGACCGCGAAGTTCCGGTCGTTGAACACGGTCAGGTCGAGGATCGGTTCGGCGGCCATCAGCTCGCGGATGAGGAACCCGACGATCGCGCACACCGCGACCATGAGCAGCCCCACGATGAGCCCCGAGTCGAACCAGTCCTTCTTCTCCCCGAGATCGAGCACCAGCTGCAGAAAGCCGAAGCCGAGCACCATGAGCACGAGCCCCTCCATGTCGATCCCGCTCGGCTTCTTGACGAAGGGGTTGTCGAACAGGAACACGCTGACCATCAGGAAGCCGACGAGACCGATGGGAAGGTTGATGTAGAAGATCCACCGCCAGGACCAGTTGTCGGCGATCCAGCCGCCCAGGGTCGGACCCAGGATCGGCGCCAGCATGATGCCCGTCCCCCAGACGGCCATGGCCGTGCCCCGCATCCGAAGAGGGAAGATCTCCCACATGATCGCCTGCGCCATCGGGATGACCGGCCCGCCGCCGAGCCCCTGGAGGATCCGCATGGCCACGAGGAATTCCAGGTTCGGCGCGATCCCCGAGAGGAATGAGCTGACGGTGAAGAGCACCGTGCAGATCAGGAAGAACCGACGGCGGCCGAAGCGGGCCGAGAGCCAGCCGGTCGCCGGAATGACGATCGCGTTGGCGGCGAGAAAGGACGTGATGACCCAGGACATCTCCTCGATGCCGGCCGACAGCGAGCCCTGCATGTGGGGGAGAGCGACATTGGTCACGCTGGTGTCCAGGACCTGCATGACCGTGACCATCATCACGGAGAGCGTGATGGCCCACCGGCGGGCGGGAGAGATCTGCCAGTCGGTTACCGGCTCGACGGCGCTCACATCCCCACACTACGTCATAACGGGCGCGCCCGGCCAGACCGACGGGCCGGCGACGCTCATGCTACTGTGGCGTGCCGTGATCCCGCTCATCCTGCTGTGGCTGCGCGCAGCCGGGCTCGTCGGCCAGGGCGTCGCCCTCGGAAGTGCCGTGTTTTCGCTCGTGGTGCTGCGGCGCGAGCCCGAGCGAAGCCCTGCCGGCGCCTTCGATCGGGCCCTCGCGCTCACCGGAGCCGGCGCGCTCGTCGCCGTGCTCGCGCAAATCGGCGTGCTCGCCGCGCTGGCGGCGGCGCTGACCAACGACGACGCGAGCTGGCCAACCGCCGCCTTGCTCGGCTCGCATCGCGGCCGGACTTGCCACACTGTTCGCCGCGCTCACTCTTCGGCGCTCGGCCGCCTCCCGGGTCCGTCGCGCGCTGCTCCTCGGCACGGCCACCTCGCTCTGCTTCACCGGGGCCCTGGCCAGCCACGCGATGGGCCGCCTCGACGGGCAGGCGTGGCTTCTGACCGTCACCGCGCTTCATCAGGCGGCCGTTGGCATCTGGATGGGCGGGCTGGTGTGCGCCACGATGCTCGTGCTGCGCGCGGACGCCTCCCATGGCAACGCCTGGCTCCGCCCGTTCTCGGTGGTGGCCGCGGCGGCGGTCGGAGGCATCGCCGTCACCGGCGTCGCCCTCTCGCTGGCCTACGTTGCCACACCCGGCGCAGCCATCGGTACCTCGTACGGGGCGATGGTCCTCGCGAAGATTGTCCTCTTCGCGGCGCTGCTCGTGATGGCCGTCCTGAATCACCGCGCGCTCCACGGCCGCCTCGCTCTGGGCCCGTGGAGCGGCCGGGGATCCACGGGTGACGGGGGCTCGCTCCTGTTGCGCCGGCGCCTGGAGGTGGAGGCTGGCCTCGCGGTGGTGACGGTGCTGCTCGCGGCATCGATCGGCTCGGCGCCACCAGCCGTCGACGTTGGGGGACAGCGCGCCACGCCGGAGGAGATCCGTGCCGTGTTCACGCCCCACTGGCCGCGGCTGACGAGCCCGACTCTGGCCGAGCTGGCGGCCGCCTCGGATCTCGCCAATCCGAACTCGCCGCGCACCGCCGAGATCACCGCGTGGTCCGAGTTCGGACACAACGTCGCGGGCCTCTTCGTGCTCGCCATGGGCCTGCTCGCGACGCTCGAGCGGACCGGGCGGGCACCATGGGCTCGGCACTGGCCCCTCCTCATCACGGTGCTGGCGGGCTTCGTCGCCTACAGCGTGGATCCGGAGGGCTGGCAGACCGGCGCGGTCGGGTTCTGGGAGCATCTCCTGAGCCCGGAAGTCGTCCAGCACCGGATCCTGCTCGTCCTCACCGCCCTCTTCGGCTTCGCGGAATGGCGGGTGCGCAACGGTCATCACCCGGATTCGCCGTGGCGTTACGTCTTCCCCATCGTCGCCATCTGGAGCGGCGTGCTGCTCCTGGCGCACGTCCACGAGGTGAGCGACAGCAAGACGGCATTCTTCATGGAGCTCTCGCACCTCCCGCTAGGTCTCGTGAGCCTGCTAGCGGGCTGGTCACGCTGGCTCGAGCTCCGGCTACCCCCTGCCGGGAGTGGCGGGCCCGGCAGAATCTGGGGCCCGGCGCTGGCCGTCTTCGGGCTGTTGCTCATCCTCTACCGGGAGGGATGACCGACAGGCGCATGCGCGTTGCTCGCTCGGGATCGAGTGATCCGTCGGGTCCGTCAGCCCAGGTCGCGTACCATCCGGAACTCGGCAATGGAGGGAGAGTGGGCAAGCGGCTTGCTCTCACCAGTGCGGCGGAATCCGCACTTGTTGTACAGCGCGATGGCCGGACTGTTGGTGGCCGTGACCCAGAGACCAAGGCCAATCGCTCGGCGTTCTCGTGACCAGGCGACCACCGCGTCGACAAGGGCGGCGCCGACACCGCACCCGCGCGATGACGGAGCGACGAACATCCCGACGAGCACCGGCCGGGGATCGCCGGGGTGGTCGGGGTCATTTGCAAGACCAGTCGCGAGTCCGATCCACTCGCCGTCTCGCTCGGCAATGAACGTTACGCGGTCAGCTCCGGAGGCTCCGTGCGCTGACCGCTCATGCCACACCTGTTCAGGGAACATCTCCTCGCGAGCCAGCGTCGAGCCAAAGGCCATCGGCGCGTCCGCCAGGGCGGACAGGCGGAGGGCTCGCAATTTCATTCCTTCATCCGGGCGAATCCGCCGAACCTCTGGGCTCACCGATCGCTTTCGCTCCGCGATGGGCACGGTCCACGGCACACGGCAATCCTACTGAAGGCGTAATACAGAGCGGCAGATCATCGGATTCCTGGCGTCGAGCTTGTTGGCCGTAGATCCCCGGGCGCGAAGGTGGTCCAGCGGTTGAAGACCGATGCGGGGACGCGGGGGATCCCGGTCGTCGCCGTGACCTCGGGGCCGGCTGACGATGCGAACGAGCTCAGCCGGGCTGGATGCATCGCCTTCATTCCGAAACCTTTCGAGGCAGCGTCGTTTCTTCGCCTCGTCGGGGGCATCCTGAACGTAACGGTTGGAAGAGATCGGCGCCGCAGCGATCCGCGGGCCGGAAGCTGATCACTCACGGCCAGAAGCCTCCAGCGCCCGCGTGATCACAGCACTGCACGCCCCCATCTCGCGAAACTCAGGCGGGACATGGGGCTTCGTGCTACGTTTTGCGTGCCTGCACCCTGGCCTCACGGGTTGACGCCCCCGGGCGTCGAGACTCCAGTGAATCTGGCGATGTTCTGCTGCCGGTGCCCGAGAGGCAATGCAATGAAGATCACGATGCGGCCCGAGCTTCTCCGCGTCCTCATCCATAGCAAGCTCCAGGATGGTCGCCTGCCGCATGACAGCATCACAAAAGTCTGGAGTAGTCCAAGCGCAGGGGAAACGTGCGACGGCTGCGATTTGATCCTTGCCAAGGAAGACTTGCTGATGGCGGGGACTACCCTGACGCGTGGCAGGATGTCCCTGCACTTCCACGTAGTCTGTTTCCGGGTCTGGGATGACCAGAGGCGCGCGCCGCAGTCGTAGCCTCCACGGGCGAGTGCGCTCGGGCGGGGCCGATCATTTCCCGTCTCCGGAGCGCTGCGATCTCCGCGAGAATCTCATCGACGCTCTGACGGTCTTCGTTACTTCCGTCCCTGACTGATCACTTCCTCTAGGCGCTGCCGGCGGTCGCGCTCTGCGGCCAACTCCTCTTTCAGCTTCCGGAGCTCGTCCGCCTGCTGGGCTTGACGCGTTTTCATCGCGTCCGCCTCGTCGGTCGCGCGTTGTGCACGCTCGCCCCACCTGAGATAGCCGGCTCCGAGGCCGATCAGGAGCGCCACGATTGAGGCGATGATGGCGATTCTCATCCTCGGGACCTCCTTACGCCAGCAACTCCGTCGCCGGCACGAACGCGCAGCTCGTCGTCGCGGTGTGCCGCACCTCCGGCCCCCACCGGCGGCGCCAAATCCGCCGGCACCGCGCCGCGTAGACGGTCTGTCGCCCTTGACGAGGATATGGTTGCGGCAGACTGGGACACGGGGAGCCTACCAGAAGGCCGTCCCGACAGGCGACGCGCCGGCGCCTCCCGGCTATGATGGGGAGCGCCATGCGCTGGGACGAGTCCCCGAGACTTCTGATGATCGCGAGTGTGGCCTCTGCCGTCCTCGGCGCGGCATTCGTCCTGGCCGCCATTCGGGATCACGCGGGCTACAACGTCGGCGCGGCCCTCTTGGCCTTGCTCGGCGCGCTCTTCGCCTATCGCGCTTAGGAATTGTCGACTCATCGCCGGCTGGACGCAACCCAGCACGCGCAACTGGTCCTCCGCCTGATTGAACTTCCACCACCGGCCGACCTCCGCATTGTCGCCGCGCCAGACGGCGAGGCCGTGACGTTTGCCAGGCAACTGCGCGAGGTCTTTCTCGAGGCGGGATGGCCCGCCCATGGGGTCTACCGCGCCGCCGACGGAAATGCCGGTAGCACCGGCCTCTTTCTCGCGGTGCAAGACGGCGAGGACTCGCCGGGCGAGGCGTTGCGCCTGCTGGTGGCGCTCAGTGAGTTCGGCTTGCATGCCGTGAAGTCGACCAAGCGTTCGCTGCCCGACCGGGCGCTGGAGTTGCTCGTGGGCCGACGCCCGACGCCCTGAGGAGACATCCCCGGGAAAGCGGGCCGGGGCGAGGCCGATCATGCTTCCCTGAGCGGCTCGATCTCGACGATCAGCTCGCCACAACGATCATGGGTAAGCACGACCCGCTTGCCGGGCTGATCACGCATGGTCTCGGCGACGCGGTTCGTTCTCAGCATGTGAACGACGGTGTGCTCCTTCCAGTCGTCCAGGATGGGTCGGGCGATTTCGATCTGGCGCTCGACATCCCCCTCGATCACGGGGAACACGGGTGCGACGGCGGTTGCATCACTCCGGGGTGGGAGCACCTGGGCGGTTGGGAATGCGGCCTCAAGGTATTGGATGATCTCCTGGTGCTGATGCTCTTGGTGGCGGGGTTGATCGCGGCCGTCATGCCGGCGCGTCTCCTGCCATGGGCCTTCGGGCTCGTCGTCGCGGCGGCCCTGCTCACCCTCGAGGCGAACGCGTTCCGCGTGGCCGGCATCGCGATCGGGCTTCAACACCTGGGCACCGTGTCACCCGAAGCGAAAGACTGGGTCCATGTGGGGACGCTGGGGCTTGCCATCGCGCAGCTGGCGGGGCTGGGACGACTAATCGCGAGGTTCACCGTCAAGCAGGCGCCGGCACCGCTTACGCTCTAGTTGGACGCCTCGACATCCGGGATGCGTGAGGGTGCCGCCCTCCGCATAGATCATCTTCTGGCTCTCAATCCCGCCGAATTTCAGTGGTGGGCGGAACAGGGATCGAACCTGTGACCTCGGCCTTGTAAGGGCCGCGCTCTCCCGGCTGAGCTATCCGCCCCCGCCAAGTCTATCAGGGATTTGCGCTACGGGATTCCCGGGCGCGGGGTCCGACGCTACCGAGAACGCTACCGAGTCCATCTTCCGGGCCGCCTCCGCCAGGTCCGCCGCGCTCACGATGTTGTAGCGGTCAAAGACCGACCGGGTCTTGTGGCCCGTCACCTTCATGGCCACGTGCTCGCTCACGCCCGCGGCCACCATGTTGCGCACGGCGGTTCGCCTCAGGTCGTGGCGGTACATCCCCGGGACGCCGGCCGCTGTGCACGCGGTCGCCCAGGCTTTCCTGAAGGCGCATCGGCGGGCGCCCCGGCGCTTCGGCGTCCCGGCGAAGTGCGGGAACACGTAGGGGATGATGCGCTTCAGCTCGCGCTGCAGCTCGTCCACCCGCCCGAGCTGCTCGGCGAGCAGGCGCCGGACCTCGGGCGTGAGGTAGACCATGCGCCCCTCGCCATTCTTCGTGGTGCCGGGATCGAGCCGCAGCGTGCCGGCGTCGAAATCGACGTGCCGGCGCTCCAGGGCGAGCACCTCGCTCTGCATGCGCCACCCGTAGGTGTAGGCGATCGACACCCCCACCTGCAGATCCTCCGGCAGGTGCCGCCGGACGGCGGCGAGTTGCGGTTTCGCTCGAGCGTCAGCGCGGGCTCGTCATCGCCGCGGGCAATGCTGCGGCCGCGATGCCGTCGGTCCCGCGCAGACGGGGTCGCCCATCGAGCGTTGGAGGTCTGGGCCACGCTTGCTGAGGGGAGCCGGCGGCGAGAAGAATTCGTCCTCGTCTTCGGGACCTCGGAACTGACGGTAGGTTGGATAGTGTGTCTGGACGCGCTCCCAGCCATGAGCCCGCATGCAACGGCGATAGATCCGCTCGGACACCTCGTACTTGCCCTTCGACTCCTCAATGCATTGGCCGCTGTCGGTCCCGAACTCGGTGGCGCCACGATCTGCCGCCTGCCAGTAGTGCATGCCGCAGCCCGTGAGGAAGCCCAGAAGCAGCGCCAGCGCGATTGATCTCCAGTTCATCGTCGCCCCTCCTCACGTCGGGTCCTCTAGCCTCCGCTCGAACGCCTCGATCGCCTGCCGGGCGGCCAGGGCGAGGACGCGCAGCGCCTCGTCCCGATGCTGACGGCGCGCCTGCTGCTGCCGGCGGTGGCGAGCGGCCCGACACCGAGGCGAGCAGAACCTCTGCGATCCCCGGAGGGGGCGCTCGCGGCAGGCCGGACACGGCATGGTCGCACCCCCGGAATCAGCTCGTAGCGTAGGGGGGCATAGTACGCGCCTTCGGCGTAAGCAGCTCATCTGGGCGATCCGGCGTTCTTCCAACAGGGGGCTCTGACAGCACGCAGTTTCCGGCATACACCCCCAGCTCCAGACGCGCTAGGCACACTTTAGGTGTGTTGTTGACAAGTGATCCTTCGTGTTTTAGGCGCCTCTATCGCCGCATGAGAACGCGCTCGACTGCTATGCGTTCCCAATGGACTTGCTTTCCGCTCGAGTCATAGAAATACGCGGTGAAGCTCAGCTTATCTCCAAATGAAGAGGTGCGTCGGGGATCGAGCGTGACCAGGAACTCGCAGCGCAGCTCGCTCGTGCTGAGCGCGGTGATCTCAGTTCTATCGATATGGATCGTCCGTACACTGTCGGGATAGGGCGTCAACCCTACCGGGACAAGGTCAACCCGTTCAAGGCGACCACCCTTGAATCCGGTATTCCTGAACTTCGGCTTTATCACGATGTGCACGTCGAGCACGCCGTCTTCACCCTTTCGACGGAGTTCCACGATTGGCGCCGATCGTGGGTCCTCGACGTGTCTGAGATTCGCCTCGATCGGGAGCCAGCTACCGATGCCCTGAACAGCCGCAGCCGTGACCACGGCAAGAACGATCCCCGACGCAACCGTCAAGCGTGTTCCAAGCAGCGTCCGCACGCGCATTCACTCCCTCCCGGCGAGTCGGCTCTCGTGCCGCGCCCCAGATCCGGATCTCATCCGGCTGGCCGGCCCTCTGAACGCGAACGTGCGCGGGGCAGGTGCCCGTTGGCCTTTCGGGCGCGCTTCTTCTCGGGTCGTGGCTTAGCCATCGGAACTCGTCTACCACTCTCCGCGCAGATGCCAGCCGTGCGCGCGCATGCACGACTCAAAGTTTCTTTGAGAAGAAACCTGGGGACCAGGGCTGCCCACATAATCTCGGATGGCCGTGCGGGGATTCGTTTCGACCTGCTTCAGGCAGGTTTCGATGTCCGCCCGAAGCTCGGGTGAGACCCGCTGCGAGGGGGCGCAGGCGGTGAAGAACAGAGCCACGAGAACCGCGCTGCGCGTCTTCACGGCCATGCTCGGCACCTCCTAGGCTGAAGAGGGCCGGCAGGGAGTTTAGCAGTCATGCGGGCTCGCCCCCCGCCCCATGTTGCGCAGCACGAGGGCATCCGGTTGGGACACAAGCTCGGTCACGAATACGAAGGGCTGGACATGCAGGGCGTTCTGGCTGGTCATCTCCTTGCGCATGCGCTGGGTTTCGACGCTATACCAGGCGATCACGCCACCGGGGCTGAGATCGGGGCCGCGCTCTTTCAGGCGCGGAGCCCGAGCGCAGCCAGGCGCCCGGCGGTCGGTACACCCTCGGCGTCCCAGCCGCGCAGCGCGTAGTACTCGTCGAGCATCGCGCTGAGCTCCGCCGGCGGGCAGTGCATGCCGGCCGAGGGCCCGTCGGGAATCGGCTCGTGCATCACCTTCCACGGCAGCACGTCCTGGGCGCGGCGCACGCCCTCGCGCACGTTGAACAGGCGCTCCAGGTTGATGATGCGCTCGCCCACGCGCTCGAGGTCTTCGACCGTCACGTC
This sequence comes from Candidatus Rokuibacteriota bacterium, assembly GCA_003221635.1. GTDB lineage: Bacteria > Methylomirabilota > Methylomirabilia > Rokubacteriales > CSP1-6 > AR31. The sequence continues at coordinate 10,250 of QHSR01000257.1, forward strand.
CCAGCCGGTGACCGCGCGGACCATCGTCGCGTACGGTTCGCCGATGAAGAGGCCGAAGCCGCGCTCGGAGGTGAAGCGGCACAGGACGAGCGAGTCGCCGAGCGCCGTGAAATTCTGGCTCCGCACCGCGAACGCGGGCTTGTCAGGCGTGCTTCGCCGGTCGAAGCCCTGCGCATACTGGGGCGTGGGGCGCGTGTCGTGGTGGCTCCCGCCGCGGGTCGCGGTCGCGTAGCCGATCGAGAGCCCCTTGAGCGCGCGCGCGGAGTGGGCCGGCAGCTCCAGGCCTTTGACCGCGTAGACGAGCTTCGTCGCCTCGGGATGGACCGACGCGGCGAGTCGCCACGCGCCCTCGGCCAGACGCGCCCCGAAGCCCTCGCGGCGGGCGGTCATCTCGACGAGCCGGAGCATGCCGCGCCAGTCGCCCCAGCCGAAGGGCACGCCGACCTCGTTCTTGTCGAGCCAGCCTCGCTCGAGCGCTTCCGCGACGAAGGCCAGCGTGACGCCGAGCGAGATCGTGTCCATCCCGAGCCGGTCACAGAGGTCGTTGGCGAGGATGAGCGCTTCGGGGTTCGAGATGCCGAGCATCGGGCCGAGCGCGAAGATCGTCTCGTACTCGGGCATCTTCGCCTTCGTGCCGGCGAACTCGCCGGAGGCGATCGCGTATTGCTTGCCACAGGCGACCGGGCACTTGAGGCAGGTCGTGTCGCGGTCGTGGTAGTAGAGCTTCATCGCCTCGCCGCCGACGGCCCGCGCCTCCGCGAACGTCTCCTGGCGCAGGTTGTACGCGCCGAGACCGCCGAGGGCGTTGATCGGGCCCACGAGGAACGGCGTGCCGAAGGTCGTGAGCGCTCTGGTTCCGGTCTTGAGCGGCTCGCGCGTCTCCTCGATGAGCGCCTTGAGCGCCGCCGCGTCGGCGACCTCCGTCTTGCGCGCGCCCTTCACCACGACGGCCTTGAGGTTCTTCGAGCCCAGCACGGCGCCGATACCGCCGCGCCCCGACACGCCCTCGCGGTTCTTCCAGTAGTGGGCCATCGCCGCGAAGCGCACGCGGTGCTCGCCCGCCGGGCCGATCGCGATCGCGTCGGCGTCGGCGCCCTCGGCGGCGGCCAGCGCGTTCACGGCGTCGCGCGTCGTCGTGCCCCAGAGCTCGGGCGCCGGCTTCACCTCGGCGCCGGCCTCGGTCACCGACAGGTAGGACGGCGCCGCCGCGCAACCGGTGATCAAGACGGCGTCGAAGCCCGTGCGCTTGAGCGTGGCGGGGAAGCGCCCTCCGAAGGTCGAGTCGAAGAAGAGGCCGGTCAGCGGCGACTTGCTGGCGACGCAGGCGCGGCTGTTGCCCGGCACGGTCGTGTCGGTGATGGGCCCCACGCTGAAGACGACGGCGTTGGCGGGCGCGAACGGGTCGGTCTGTGGCGGGACGCGATCGTAGAGCAGGCGGGCGGCGAAGCCGTTCCCGCCCAGCAGCCGCCGGGCCGTGCCCTCGTCGAGCGCCTGGACGCGCGACGTCCCCGTTGTCAGATCGACGAGCAGGACGCGACCCCCGTAGCCCTTCAACGACCGATGTCTTTCAGTCCCTTGCGAGCCGCCTCGGCCAGCTCGGCGGGGAGGCCCGTCTGCGCCAGCAGCTTCCGGTACACGACTTCCGCCGCGTTGATCTGCTTGAGCGCCGCGAAGCTCGCACCGGCGCCGAGCAGGCCGCGACGGCCGGCCGGCGAGTCTGGCAGGACGTACGCCGCCGTCATGAAGTACTCGGCGGCGGCGAGGTTGTCGCCCTCGCCCTGGTAGGCCTCGCCGATCGCGCCGGCGGCGGCGGCAACCACGGCCTTGTCGTCGGTCCGCACCAGCCGCTCCAGCACGCCGCGCGCCTCGGTCCAGCGCTTTTCCTGCGCGAGCAGCCGCGCGTAGCCGAACGCCGCCTCGGGCCGAAGGTTGGCGGCGCCACCGTCCTTCAGGCCGCGTGTGTAGGCGTCGAGCGCGCCGGCGCGGTCACCGCTCGCCTCGCGGGCCCTGGCCAGCGCGAGCCAGGCGCGCGGCGCGCGCGGATCGTTCGGCGAGGTCGCCACGAATTGCTCGAGCGCCGGGCGAGCCGCCTCGGGCCGGCCCGTCTCCACCTGTGCCTCGGCCAGGGTGATCCGGGCGGACTCCATAAACGGACTCGTCGGGTAGCGCTTCTCCATCAGCGTGTACGCCTCGCTCACGACGGGCCACGCCCCCACCGCCGCGGCGCCCGCGCCGACGCGCTCCAACGCGTCGTCCCCCGCCTCGTCGGACGGGAACCCCTCGGCGAGCCGCTTGGCCGTCGAGAGCGCGCCCGGCCAATCCTTCTCGTCGACCGCGATCCCGGTCAGGACGTAGAGGAGCCGGGGCGCCGCGCGACCCTTCGGCGCGAGCCCGAGTGCCGCGAGCGCCGGCTGCTTGAAGTCCTTCACTCCGCCCCGCTGGAAGGCGACCACCGCCAGCCCATATGCGGCGACGGCCGCGACCTCCGCCGTGCCGCCGTCGCGGGCCTCGGTGAGCCTGCTCGTCGCGGGCTCCAGCTGCCCCTGCGCGAGCGCGGCGGCGCCGAGGCCGAGCGCGGCGAGGGGGCCGACCCCCTCGCGCTGCGCCTGCGTGAACGCGCTGGCCGCCTCGCCCGGACGCCCGGCGGCGAGCAGGGTCGCGCCGAGCGCGGACTGGGCCCGACCGAGGAGGGGCGCGAACGGCGCGCGCCGGATCCAGTCGCGGAGCGCGGGCTGCGCGGCGCCCACGTCCCCGGTGCGAACCATGAGGATTGCGCGATTGAGTCGAGCGAACTCCGTCCGCGGCGCTCGGGGGAAGGTCGAGATGACGCGCTCGAGGAGCTGTCGCGCCTCCTCGCGGTCGGCGTCGCGCCGGAGCGCCAGCTCCGAGGCGAGCTCGAGCGCGTCGGGCGCGCGCGGATCGCCGGGGAGCGCCTGCGCGAATTCGAGGAACTCGCGGCGCGCGTCCTCGAGCCGGTCGTGACGCAGTAGCGCCCACGCGAGCCCGAGCCGCGCGGCGGGCGCCTGGGCGTGAGTCGGAAAGTCGACGAGGACACGGCGGAAGGCGGCCGCGGCCGTCACGTGCTCGCCCGCGTGGTACGCGGCCTCGCCCTGCAGCAACAGCCCGGCGACGCGCGCGTCGGGTGTGGTCGCGGCCGAGATGACGCCGGGCAGATCGCGAGCGGCCTGGGCGAACTCGCGCAGCTCGAAGTTCGTCTGGGCCAGCCGGTATGCCGCGTACCAGCCCGTCGCGCTCGTGGGGTCCATCCTCTGCGCCAGCTCGTACTGTGTGCGCGCCTCATCCCGGTTCCCGCCGAGCCGGTGTGCCTCGCCCTTCAACAGAAGGGCATGCGCGCGCATGCCGTTCGTGAGGGTCGCGCCCAGCAACTCCTGGACGAGGGTCAGCACCTCCGCCGGCTTTTTCGCGTCGAGCTGAACGCGCGCGAGGCGGATCTGGAGTGGCACGACCAGCGGCGAGCGGCGCGTCTCCAGCCCGCGGAGCATGTTCTTGGAGGCATCGGGGTCGGAGGAGAGCAGCGCGAGCGCGAGCCCGGCCTCGACCCACTGGCGCTCCGAGCCTCCGCTTTTCGGCGACGCCAGGTAGGCGCGGAAGGCGGTCGCGCTATCGGCAGAGCGATCGGCCACCAGACTCCACCAGCCGAGCCGCGCCCAACCCGCCTCCAGCAGCGGGTGCGGACCTCCCCGGACGAAGAGGGTGAGCTCGCGAACCGATCGCTCGTACTGGCCGGCGCGCCCGAGCGCCTCGCCGAGCCAGAACGGCACGTCGCGCGCGAGCGGGGCCGGCGCGCCGCGAGATGCGAGCGCGGTCCATACCGCCACCGCCTCGTCGTGCCGACCGAGCGCGTAGTTGGCGAGGCCGAGGCCGTGCCGAGCCCAGGCCTCCAGCACGAGCGGCGTCGCCGTCTGGAACTGGGCGAAGGTGTCGCGCGCGCGGGCCATCTGGTTGAGCCGGAGCGCGGTCCAGCCGCTCGAATGCAGGCTCCAGACCGCGAACTCCGAGGTCCTCGGCCCACCGGCGACCTGGCGGAAGAGCGTGTCGGCCTGCTGGAATCGGTCGAGCCGATAGTAGGTCTCGGCGAGCCAGTACCGCGCTTCCGTCACGAAGTCACGGTCCGACCCTCGGCGCACCGCGGCCTCGAGGTCGTGAACCGCGTCGTCGTACTCGCCCTTGGCGTAGTGCGCGAGGCCGCACTCGAGCGCCTGCGACACGATACCGAACGCGGCCCCGACGCACGCGAGGGTGCCCGGCGGACCGATGGGAGCAGTCGGCTTGCTGGCCGCAGGCGCCACGATGGGTGCCAGCGGCATCGCCGGGAGGTCCGATGGTGAAGGCGGCATCGGCGGGTCGGCCGCCGCCACGGGCGGCTTCTCGATCGGCGCCTCGGCGAAGGGCACGAGCGCCGTCAGATCCGGCGGCGGCGGAGCCAGCGGCATCACGGTCGCCGCCGGCGCCGGGCCCGGCAGAGCCACGAGCGCGGCGAGCAGGACGAGCGCGAGCCGACGCGGCGTCACGAGCGCTTCTCGGCGTTCGTGGACGATTTGCTGGACCGCGCCTTGACCGCCGCCGCCCGGTCGCGCGCCCAGTCCCGCAGTGTCGCGTCGGGGCTCTTGCTGGCGACGGACTCGTACGCGGCGAGGGCGGCGCTCAGCTCGCCGAGCTGCTCGCGCGCGAGGCCGAGGCCCGCGAGCGCGCGATAGCGATCGCCTGCTTCGAGATGCTTCACGGCGCCGACGGCCTCGAACGACTTCACCGCGTCCCGAAAGCGGCTGAGCTTCAGCTCCGACTCGCCCTCCAGCAGGAGCGCCTCGGCGCGGACCGCATCATCGGTGCTCGCAGTGGCCGCCTTGGCCTGAACCGCGGCATCCTGCCAGCTCTTCCGCTTGAACGCCGCTCGCGAGAGCTCGAGGGCGGCCTGATGGGCCAGCGGATGGTGGGGGAACTCCTTGCGGAGTCGCCGCCACGCGGTCTCCTGGTTCTGTGGCTGCCCGATCCGACCCGCGATCGAGCCGGCATCGTAGAGTGCCTCGGGGGTCGGTGGTGACTGCTGTATCAGCTGCGTGTAGGCGCTCTGCTGCTGGGTCTTGGTCCCGTGCTTGGCGAGCGTCGCGGTGATCGCCTGACGCGCGGCCGGCGCCTGCGGGTGCGACGGATACGCCGCGACGAACGCTTTGAGGTCGTCGACACCCGCCTCCCGGTCGCCCGTGGCCAGGCGCGTCGAGCCGAGCAGGTACTGCGCATCGGGAACCAGCCGGTGCTTCGGGTACTTCGTCGCGAAGCCCGAGAGCACGGGCAGAGCGTCGGCATAGCGCTTGAGGTCGAAGAGCGCTTGCGCGAGATAGAAGGCGGCGGACGGCGCCTGCGGGTGCTCGGGCCAGGTCGTGATGAGGTCGCGGAACGCCTTGACCGCGGCCTCCGGCCGGCGCAGCTCGAGCTCGCACAGGGCGAGACCGTAGGCAGCGTCGGGCGCAAGCGGCGACGCCGCATCCCGTCGCATCACCTCGTCATAGCCAGCGCGCGCCTCGGCAAAGCGCTTGACGCGGTAGAGCGCCTCGGCTTCCCAGAAGCGTCCCTCGAGCCGCTGAGCGGGCGGCGCCATCGCACGAAATCGACGGAAGGCGTCGAGCGCCTGGTCCGCGTCGCCCAGCGCGAGCCGCGCTCGCCCCACCAGTAGCGTGGCCGACGGCCGCCGCGAGTCGCTCGGGTATTCGGCGATGAAGCGCTCCAGGACGCGGCGCGCGAGCGCGTGGAGCCCGTCCGCGGAGGCCTGCTCGCCGACGAGCCAGAGCCGCTCGGCTTCGTCGAGCGCGAGCGCGGGCGGCGCGGGGAGGACGACCACGAGGAGCGACGCCAACGCCAAGACGGAAAGCAGCGTGCGCGTCATGATGACGATCCATGGTAGCACGCTTGTGATACGGTCTGAGCGTGACTCTGTGCGTGTTCGACCTCGATCACACCCTCATCCAGACGCCCCTCGATCTGGCGGCCATGGCGATCGACATGCGGGCGCTCATCGAAGCGGCAAACGGCCCCCTCCCGCCCCGGCACGAGCGCTATCGCGTGGGTGAGCTCATCGCGTTCTGCCGGGCGCAGGCGCCGGCGCTCGAGGCCGCTGCCTGGGGCCTGGCCCTCGACCACGAGCGGCGCGCGATGGAGGTGGCCACGCTGGAGTCAGGTGCGCTCGCGGCGCTCGCGGGAGCGCGCCGCGCCGGGTTCGCGACGGCGCTCTGGACGAACAACGCTCGCGCGCTCACCGTGCCCGCGCTCGAGCGCCTCGGCCTGGCCGACAACCTCGACCTGGTCGTCACTCGCGACGACATGCGCGCGCTCAAGCCGGACCCTGACGGGTGGCGCGTGATCTCGGGCCACTTCAAAGATCGCCTCGCCGGAGGCGCCGCGGTGGTCGTCGGTGACTCATGGGTCGACGGTGTGGCCGCGGCTGCGGCGGGCGTGCCGTTCATCGCCTACCGCGCGCGCCAGGCAGATCTCGACCGCTGGCGGGTGAAGCCGATCGCGCACCTCGCGGACCTGGCGCTCCTACCCGCCTGGCTCGAGGTCCGAGGCAACGGGCGGCCCTAGCGTGGAGCTCTTCGGAGAGCCCGAGCGAGCCGCGGCCGCCCCGAGGACGCCAGCGCCGCTGGCCGACCGGGTGCGACCGCGCTCGCTCGACGAGATCGTGGGGCAGGAGCATCTGCTGGGGTCCGGCCGGGTCCTTCGGACCGCGATCGAGACGGGCGAGCTGCACTCGATGATCCTCTGGGGCCCTCCCGGCTCCGGCAAGACGACCCTCGCGTCATTGATGGCGCGCGTGACGGGGGCCCGCTTCGTCGCCTTTTCGGCGGTCCTGTCGGGCGTCAAGGAAATCCGCGAGGTGATCGGCGAGGCGGAGCGCGAGCGCGGCCGCCGCGGGATGCGCACCATCCTCTTCGTCGACGAGATCCACCGGTTCAACCGCGCCCAGCAAGATGCCTTCCTGCCCCACGTCGAGAAGGGCACGATCGTCCTCGTCGGCGCCACGACCGAGAACCCTTCCTTCGAGGTGAATTCCGCGCTGCTCTCGCGCTGCCGGGTCTATGTTCTCCGCGGACTCGAGGAGGACGATTTGCTCGCGATCATGCAGCGGGCGCTCGCGGACAGCGAGCGCGGCCTCGCCCCGCTCCACCCCGAGGTGACCGCCGAGGCGCTCCGCTCGATCGCCGGCATCGCGAACGGCGACGCGCGGGTCGCGCTGAACGTGCTCGAGCTGGCCGTGCTGCAGGCGCCGGCTGCGGGCGGCCGACGGCGCGTCACCGAGGACTCGATCCGCGAGGCGGCGCAGCGGCGGACGCTCCTCTACGACAAGTCCGGCGAGGAGCACTACAACCTGATCTCGGCGCTCCACAAGTCGCTGCGCGACTCGGATCCCGACGCGGCGCTCTACTGGCTCACGCGCATGCTGGAAGCCGGCGAGGATCGGCTCTACATCGCCCGCCGGTTGGTGCGCTTCGCCTCCGAGGACGTCGGCAACGCCGACCCCGGGGCGCTCTCGCTCACGCTCGCGGCGAAGGAAGCATACGATTTCCTCGGGGATCCCGAAGGTGAGCTGGCCCTGGCGCAGGCGACGCTCTACCTGGCGCTCGCGCCGAAGTCCAACGCCGTGTACGTCGCGTACAACGAGGCGAAGGAGGACGTGAGCCAGCGGCCGGCGGAGCCGGTGCCGCTCCACATCCGCAACGCTCCGACACGCCTCATGAAAGACCTGGGCTACGGCGCAGGATATCAGTATGCCCACGACGCCCCCGGCGCGCGCGTCGATCAGGACGACCTGCCCGAGTCGCTCCGCGGGCGCCAGTACTATCGCCCGACGGACCGTGGGCTCGAGGCGGAGCTGGGGCGGCGGCTCGCCGAGTGGCGACGCTGGCGCTCGGAGCGGTAACGGCCTAGGGTATAGCCGTGTGGCCGCTCAACCTGCTCAAGAAGCGCCACTGGATCGTTCTGGCGATCTGTGTTCTGTTCCTCGCGTCGTACACTGGCTTCGTCAGTTGGGCCAAGGTCGCTCAGGCGCTCGAGCACCTCGCGGATCAGCCGGCGGTGCGTCAGCGGTTCGCGACCCCTATCGGTCGGGGCGAGGCGATCGTCACGTCGTTCATGTTCGTTCTGCTGACGCCGCTGGCGCTGGCCGCCGCCGGCGGGGTCATCGCGTTCATCGGAGCGATCGCGGCCGGCATCCTCCGCACGATCCTGCCGCTTCGTGACCTGCGGGACTGGGTCTTCATCACCGCGGCGTACGTCGCAATAGCCATCGCGGTATGGTTCCTGCGCGGCTTCTGGACCGGCCCGGCGTGGGAGTTCCTGGGCCTCATCGCCAAGGCGATCCTCATCGCGACTCAGTAGGCGGCCGGCCGGACTCGATCGGGCGGGCCGCGCGTCACGTGCTGCTAGAATGACTCGTATGCGTCGCCTGCGCGTGGGCGTCGTCTTCGGCGGCCGCTCCGGGGAGCACGAGGTGTCGCTCGCCTCCGCGGCGTCGGTGATCGCCGCGCTCGAAGAACGCGGTCACACCGTCGTGCCGATCGGCATCGCCCGTAACGGGCGCTGGGTCGTCGGCGGCGATCCCCTCCGGGCACTCGCGGCCGAGGCGCGCGTCGCGCTGCCGTCGAACGACGCCGACGGGGCCGTGAAGAAGGCGCTCGCGAACCGCGCCGATGCCACCGAGAGCGCCTCCGTCGAGAGCCTCGCGCGCACCGAGCCCGCCGGCAGCCTCCCGCCCGAGCTGCGCCAGGGACTCGACGTGGTCGTGATCATGCTGCACGGTCCGTACGGCGAGGACGGCACGATCCAGGGTCTCTTCGAGCTCGCCGACGTTCCGTACGTCGGCGCCGGCGTCCTCGCCTCGGCCGTCGGGATGGACAAGGTCACGATGAAGGCCGTGTTCCAGGCTCACAGCCTGCCCATCGTCGAGCACGTCGTGGTCACCCGCCACGAGTGGCGCAGCGCGCCCGACCGCTTTGCGGCGCGGGTCGCCGCGACCGTCGGTTTCCCCTGCTTCGTCAAGCCCTCGAACCTCGGCTCGAGCGTCGGCATCAGCAAAGCGAGCGAAGCGGGAGCGCTGGCCGCCGCGGTGGATCTCGCCGCCCGCTACGATCGCAAGATCCTCGTCGAGCGCGCTGTCCGAGGGCGTGAGATCGAGGTGAGCGTGCTTGGCAACGACGAGCCGATCGCCTCCTTGCCCGGCGAGATCGGGTACGACGCCGAGTGGTACGACTATTCGACCAAGTACCTGGAGGGCCAGTCACGACTCACGGTGCCAGCGCCGGTGTCACCCGAGATCACTCGGCGGATCCGCGAGCTGGCGATCGCGGCCTTTCGCGCCGTCGACTGTTCGGGCATGGCCCGGGTCGACTTCTTTCTCGAGGGCGACCAGGTGCTGGTCAACGAGATCAACACGATCCCCGGCTTCACCGCGACGAGCGCCTACGCCAAGATGTGGGCGGCCTCCGGGCTCGGCTACACCGCGCTGATCGACCGTTTGATCGAGCTCGCCCTCGAGCGCCATCACGCCAAGGGAGGAATCGGGTGAGCGAGGCCCCGCCTGACAGGGGACTCACGGGTTGACCCCCCGAACGTCGAGCGCCGGAGGCCCTGCGGAGGCGCTCCGACGGCTAACTCCAGTAGACATCGTAATCGCGGGCGGCGGGACGGGCGGCCATACGAGCCCGGGCCTGGCCGTCGCGGCCCTCCTGCGTGAGCGCTCGAGGACGTGCGCCTGGATCGGCTCTCGGTCCGGCATCGAGGCCCAGCAGGTGCCCCGGAGCGGAATCCCGTACGTCGCCATCTCCACCGGCAAGCTCAGGCGCTACTGGGCGTGGCAGAACGTGGCGGACCTCCTCGTGAACGTCCCGGTGGGCACGCTGAGCGTCCTCCGCATCCTGCGAACCCTCCGGCCCCGCGTCGTATTCGGCACGGGCGGCTTTGTCGCGCTTCCCGTGGTGTTCGCCGCGGCGCTCCTGCGACTGCCGGTCGTCCTCCACGAGCAGACGGCGGTGCCCGGGCTCGCGAACCGGATCGGGGCCCGTTTCGCGCGCCGAATCGCGGTCACGTTCCCCGACCGGGCGGGCCGTTTTCCCGCAGCCCGAGTGGTCGTGACGGGCAATCCCCTCCGGCCCGAGCTTCGCGCGGGCTCGAGGTCGAGCGCCATCGCCCGTTTCCAGCTGGACCCCGCAGTCCCCCTCGTGTACGTCACCGGGGGAGCCCAGGGCGCTCATCGGATCAATCGGGTCGTCGGGGAGGCGTTGGCGCCGCTCGCCGAGCAGGCGCAGCTTATCCATCAGTGCGGCGACAACCCGGTAACGGGTGATCGTCAGTGGCTGGAGGACCGGCGCGCCGCACTGCCGGCAGCTCTGGCGCGCCGCTACACGGTCATGCCCTACATCGGCGTCGAGCTCGCCGGCATCTATGCCGCGGCGGCGCTCGTGGTGGCCCGGGCTGGGGCCGGGACGGTGAACGAGTGCTGCCAGCTCGGGATGCCCGCGCTGTACGTTCCGCTGCCCGGTACCCGGGGCGACGAGCAAACGGAGAACGCGCGCATCGTCGAGCGCCTGGGTGGCGCGGTCGTGCTCCCCCAGTCGATGCTCACGACGGAACGGTTGGTTCGCGAGGTTCGCGCTCTCCTCGCCGACCCCGCGGGGCTGAAGCAGATGGGCGAGCACGCGCGCACTCTCGCCGTGCCCGACGCCGCGGAGCGAATCGTCGCTCTGCTCTCGGAGTATTGCCGATGACCGGCCGCGCGCTCGGGTCCGCTCAGCGGGCGGGCGCCCGGCCACGGAGATCCGGGCGCAGCGGGCAATCGTGGCAGTGCGGCAGGGTGCGGCAATGCGACTTGCCGACGGCCACGAGCAGCGCGTGAAACTCGTTGAACAGGCCGGGATCGGACGGCAAATGGGCCTCGAGCCACGCGCGGGCCTCTTCATAGCCCGCCGCAGGGCCAATGAGGCGGTGGCGAGCGAGAACGCGGCGTGCGTAAGCATCGGCGACGAACACTGGCCGGCCCACGGCATAGAGAAGAATTGCATCGGCCGTCTCCGGGCCGAGTCCGGGGATCTCGAGCAGGCTCCGGCGCAGCGGACCGAGCGGCGCCGTCCGCATCAGATCGAATCTCTCGCCCAGGCGCTCCAGGAGCCAGCGCGTCAGCGCCTTGAGGCGGCGAGCCTTCACCCGGTGTGTGCCCGCCGGTCGGATCACGCGCGCCAGCTCGGAGACCTGGAGGGCAGCTACGCGAGCAGGCGTCAGCAGCCGGCGGGAGCGCAGCGCCTCGATGGCCCGGGCGGCATTGACCCACGCGGTGTGTTGGGTGAGCACCGCACCGACGGCGACCTCGTAGGGTGTGCGGCCGGGCCACCAGCGCTGGTGGCCGAAGCGCCCGAGCAGCGCCCCGTACAGGCGCAGGAGCCGCCCCTTGACGCGATCCCGCGGCGGCCCGGGCATTGGACGCCGGCCCGGCAGCGCTTGCCGCGCTGAGCCGATGCTCGGGCTCATCGTCCTCCTCCAGACCCTGGTCCTCGCCGTGAGCGGCCCTCCCACCTCACCGGAATACCTTCCCATCCGGGTTGCCGAGGCCGAGGGCTACTTCACGCTCGAGGGGCTGGCCGTCACGCTCAAGACGACCCGGGCCGAATCGGGAGCCGCCGAGGCGTTGGCCCAGGGCCAGGCCGATCTCGCGGCGACGACACTCGAGGCGATGCTGCGCTTCGGCCTCCGGACGCCGAGCCAGGCGCCCAGGCTCGTCTTCGGGCTCACGGCGGCGCCGCCTGTCGCTCTGCTCGTCGGGGCGTCCCACGCGGGCACCGTCCGATCCATCGACGACCTGAACGCGCTCCGGGTCGGGGTCACGACGCCGGGCGCCCCAGAGCATGCCTGGTTCGGCTGGCTCCTGGCGCGAGCGGGCATGAGCGTCGCCCAGGTGAGCGTGACCAGCCTCGGCGCACGGGGTCTCGTCGCCGCCATCGACTCCGGCGAGATTCACGTCGCGCTCCTTCCCGAGCCGATGGCCACCCAGCTTCTGAGTCAGGGGCGTGCCAAGTTGCTCGCTGATTTTCGAACCCCGCGCGCCGTGGCCGAGACGCTGGGCGCGAGTACCGTGAATGCGGCGGTCTTCGCCCGGGCCGACCGGCGCCCCCAGGACCGCGACTTGTTCGCCATGACGCGGGCTCTCAGAAAAGCCGAGCAGCTCATCCGGACCGGCGAGGCCCGCGAGGTCGCCGCCAAGCTCCCGACACAGGTGGTGGGCGAGTTCGAGGACTTCGCGGCCCGGCTTGCGGCTTCGCGGCCGCTCTATCTGCCCGACGGCCTTGTCTCGGCCGACCAGGTGCAACAGACGATCGCGATCATCCGAGCGCACACGCCCCTGCCCCAGTCCGTTCGGATCCCCCGCCCCGAGGAGATGCTTCAGATCAAGGCCCCGACCGCTCGCTGACGACGCCGAACCCCTCCAGAAGCCGGCGCGTCGTCTCCACGGGCAGTCCAACGACGTTGGTGTACGAGCCGACGACGCCGTCGACCAGGGCGCCTTCAAGATCCTGAATGGCGTAGGCTCCGGCCTTGTCGAACGGCGCGCCCGATGCCACGTACGTCTCGATGGTCCCGTCCGAGTACGAGGCCATCAGCACGCGGGTCACGACCGTCGCGGAAGCGGCGCGGCCGGTCTCTCCGTCCACGATCGCGATGCCCGTCATGACCTCGTGCTGTCGGCCCCGCAGGCGGACGAGCATGGCACGGGCTTCCTCGCCGCTGGACGGCTTGCCGAGTGCCATGCCGTCAATGACGACGACCGTGTCCGCCGCCAGGACGACCGCCGCGCCGGCCTGGCGGGCGACCGCCCGCGCCTTTCGAAGCGCCAGCCCGGCGACGGCCTCGGGCGTGGGCCCGCCCTCCAGCGTCTCCTCAATCTCACTCGGAATCACCTCGAACTCAGCCCGTATCCCACGCAGAAGCTCCCGCCGTCGCGGGGATCGAGACGCCAGGATCAACCTCATGGCTCTAGTCGGCTCGCCGGGGGAAGGGCGTGGGGGTGCCAGCCGGGATCCGTGTAGTCAGCGTTGTGCTCGCGCAGGGCTCATGATTCGGAAGCCCCGGATCGTAGCAGTCGGATCCCGGCTGGCACCCCCACGCCCTTCCCGCGGCGAGCCGACTAGAGACGGCGAAGAGTGACCGTGGCGAGAACGATCCCCACGACGCCACCCAGATTGACCTTGAGACTCAGCCCGAAGGTCATGGCCAGGAATCGCAGGTCCACAGTCGCGGGCGGCGAGAGGCCGATCGTCGGCCCCCGGGTAATGAAGTCCTGAGCGCGGCCGGCCGGGAGGAGGCTGCCGAGAATCTGAGGACGGCCTTCAGGAGAAGATCAGAGGGTTCGCGTCGGTGACGATACGGGTCTGTTTCGCGATTGCCTTGCGGATGAACTTCGGGAGGCTGAAGGCGTGCTGGTGCGTCACCCCGTCCCAGTACTCGAGTGAGCCCTTGATCCGCTCGGCGATGAGCTTGTCCACCGCCGGCGCTCCTTGACGGGCCGGATCGACCTTCTTCGACGCGACGATGAATCCCCAGGGGGTGCCGAAGCAGGAGATGAAGCTCTGATAGGCGGCGACCATCGGGAAGACCTCGCGGAGGGTGCGATGGATCGACGTGAAGAACCCGAGCTCTCCGAGCTTCGTCATGCCCGCCTGCATCGACATCGTCCCGCCGGGCGTGAGTCGATCGCGCACGAGGCTGTAGAACTCCTGGGTGAAGAGCATGCACGCCGGGCCTTCCTCGAGCGGCTCGACGAGGTCGACCGTGATGAAATCGAAGCGGTCCTTACTCTTTTCCAGGTACGCCCGCGCGTCCTCGTGCCTGACTTCGCTCCGAGGATCGTCGAACGCGCCCCGGTGCATCTCGGGGAGGTGAACCTTGCAGAGCTCGACCACCTCGCCGTCGATGTCCACCATGACGGCACGCGTGATAGAGGGATATCTCAGGATCTCCCGGAGCGTCGCGCCCTCCCCTCCGCCGATCACCAGGGCGCTCCGGGGAGGTCCCTCCGTCGTCAGCATCCCCGGGTGAACCAGGGCCTCGTGGTAGATGAACTCGTCACCCTGGCTGGACTGGATCCGACCGTCGAGCACCAGCGTCTTGCCGTAGGCAGCCGTCTGGAGGATCTCGACGTGCTGGAACTTGGTCTGGGCCTCCACGATGGTCCGGGCGATGGCGTGCATATGCCCTTCGAACGTGGTCGTGGTCTCGAAGAACCACTTATAGGACTGCGAATTGATCAACTGACGGAGACCGGGTTCCTATTGCTGATCGGCACCGCCGAGTTGAGGAACATGCCCCGCTGCATCTCGACGATCGAGGTGCGCTCCGCCGCGAACTGCTCGACCAGGTAGTTGGCGGCGACCTCCGGCTGGAGGGTTTCGCCGCAGGAAAAGATGTCCACCGCTGCGTACCGATATTCCGGCCAGGTGTGGATCGCGAGGTGCGATTCAGCGATGACGACAACTCCGCTGATTCCGAACGGGTTGAACTCGTGGAAGACGACGTCGACGATGGTGGCTTGGGCCCGCTTCGCTGCTTCGACCAGAGCCCCCTTGACGGCCTCGAGGCTGTTGATGGCGTCGGGATCGCAATCGAACATCTCGAGCAGCAGGTGTCGTCCCAGAGCGTTCAATCGTGTGGTCCCCCTTTCTCCGATCCGTTCATCTACCGCACCTCTCCTGCGACGCTTCATTAAGCGTCGCGATTACAAGCGTCGCGATTACGTTCGAAAAAATTTCGCTTCTCACACGAAACTTGTTTCACTGTAGGGTCCGTTTTTACTCATTGCAAGAAAAAACGTCTTTCCGTCGACCCGAAGCCCAAAGATGGCGGCGCGGGCCAACTCCCGGGGCGCGCCAGCCCTCGCTCCGCGAGCCCTCGCCCACGCCTCCCCACAGTCGGAGGTGAGGGCGTTCGACGCCCGCGCCGACGCTTCAGAGGGCTCCAGAGTGGGAGCTGAGGCCGTTCAACGGCCGCGCCGACGCTTCAGCGGCTCCAGAGCGGGAGGTGAGGCGGCCCGACAGCCGAGCCGAAGCTTCAGCGTCCGGAGGCGCTCGGCCCACTTTCCGCTTGCAATCGATCAGCGAGCCGCTAGAGTGACGGAGGATTCATGCGCGCGGTTTCTCCGAGCTTCATCGGCTGTAACCTCGCCTTCGCCGATGCCCGCATCGTCGTCTACGGCATCCCCTTCGAGGGACGGGTGAACCTCCGCAAGGGCGCCGACGCCGGTCCGCTCGACGTCCGGCTCGGCTCAGAATCGATCGAGACCTATTCGCCGGCCCTCACCCGTGACCTGGAAGATCTGGCCATGGCCGACATCGGGGACTGCGAGCTGCCCGACGGCGCGCCGCCCCGGGAGCAGCTCGACGCGGCGCGGGAGCAGATCGCCGCCTGGTGGCGTCCCGGGTTGATCCCATTCATGCTGGGCGGCGACCACACGGCGACCGTGCCGGTGATCGAGGTCCTGGCGCCGGCGTTCCCCGACCTCCGCATCCTCCACCTGGACGCCCATCCGGACTTGCGCGAAGAGTTCCTCGGCGAGCGCTACAACTACGCCTCGGCGATGGCCCGCGTGATGGACGTCGTTCCTGCGGAGCGCGTCTACCAGATCGGCATGCGTACCGGCGCGCGCGAGGAGTACCACCGGCGGCGGCCGCACTTCTTTCCCATGTATCCCATGCTGACCGGGCATCCGGTGGACGTCGTGCGCCGCCTCCTGCCGGAGGGAGCTGGTCGAGATCGTCAGGATGCTGGAAGGCTGCCGGGTCATCGGCGGAGACCTCGTCGAGGTCGCTCACGCCTGGGATCCCTCCGGCCGTACCGGCATCGCGGCCTCCTGGGTGATCCGCGAGGCGCTTCTGGCGTGGTGGGGAGAGCTCCGCTGAGGCTTCGCGAAAAAAGCCGCATCCGGGAGTACAGCGCGCCGCGCCTCTACGAGATCGCGTTCGACCTCAACCGCAAGGGCGAGGTCGACTTCCTCGTCCACTGCTTCAGGCGGTTTTCGCGACGACCCGTCCGCCGGGTCGTCGACATCGCCTGCGGCACCGGGCCACACCTGATGCGCCTCGCCGATCGCGGCTACGCGATGTCGGGGCTCGACCTGTCCCTGCGGAACATCGAGTTCCTGGGAGAGCGACTCGCCGCCAGGGGCCATCGGGGTGAGCTCGTCGTCGGCGACATGACGAACTTCCGCCTGACGCGCCCGGTCGACGCGGCGATCTGCATGCAGGACTCGCAGGGACACCTCCTGACGAACGATCAGCTCCTGGCCCACCTGAAGACAGTGGCGAGAGTCCTCAAGCGGGGCGGGCTCTACGTCTTCGACCGCTACGTGGCCTCCTCGTGGACGGATCCTGCGCGGCGGTGGTCGTGGTCCAGGCGGCGCGGACGACTGATCGTGCGCGCCTCGTTCTCGGCCCTGAACGACGTCGATCCGGTGAGCCAGGTCTTTCGCGAGCGCATGACCCTCGAGGCGGTCGAGAACGGCACGCGACGGCTTTACCGCCAGACCCACCTGTCGCGCATGGTGTTCCCGCAGGAGCTCAGGGCCCTGGTCGAGCTGGCCGGCGGCTTCGAGTTCGTCCAGTGGTTCTTCGGCTTCAAGCCCCAGCAGGTCCTCGAGCGCACCCGGCACCCCATCATCATGGTCGTCGTCCTGCGCAAGAAGTAGGACCCCGGGGGTGAAGGCGCCGGGCGCGGCCGAAGTCGGCCGCCGCGTCTACATCCGCGCGCCCACGGCCCGCGACCGCGACGACTTCCTGGCTCTGATGCGCTCGAGCCGGGGGGCGTTTCAGAGCGCCTACCTGGGCTTCTACGCGGGCGCACCCTTCATGGGGAAGGATGCATGAGCGAAAGGCTCCGGCGAGCCGGCTTCCGGCGCGAAGAGTTCTCTACGCGCACCATCGAGGACGTCCGGCAGTGAGGCGTGGCCAGGCGGCGCTTCGGCTCAAGCGTGGACGCGAGACGGCGCGGACCCATCCCTGGATCTTCAAGGGTGACGTAGCCGACGTCAGCGAGGTTGAGCCCGGCTCGGCCGTCACGGTCATCGACTCGGCTGGCCGTTTCGTCGGACGCGGCCTCTACAACCCTCGCCCCGCCCTCTGCTGCCGAGTCCTCACCTGGGCCGACGAGCCGCTCGACGCCGCCTTCTTCCGGCGCCGCCTCGAGCGCGCCGTTGCCCTGCGCGCGCGCGACCGCGCCCAGGGGCCGCCGGCGCTCTGCCGCCTCGTCTGGAGCGAGGCCGACGGGCTGCCCGGACTGGTGGTCGACCGCTATGGGCCCGTCCTCGTGACTCAATGTCTCACCCTGGGAATGGCACGCCTGCGGCCGACGATCATCGCGGCTCTGGCCGATATGTTCGGTGACGGGCTCGTCTTCGACATGGACGAGGAAGCTTCCGCGCGGCTCGAGGGGTTCTCGGCGGCCCTCGGGTGGGCCCGTCGCTCCGGGCCCCGGAGCGTTCGGGTGAACGAAGGCGGTGTGACCTTCGAGGTGACAATCGGCGTCGGCCACAAGACGGGTCTCTACCTCGACCAGCGCGAGAACCGCGCTCGGGTCGGCGCTCTGGCCAGGGGCCGGGACGTCCTGGACGCCTTCAGCTACACCGCCGGCTTCGCCTGCCATGCGCTCCATGGCGGCGCCCGGCGGGCCGTCTGCATCGAGTACGGCGCAGGCGGAGATCCGCGCGTCGAATGCCTTCGACGAGCTTCGAGGGCTCGAGCGCGCCGGGGCGCGCTTCGGGGTGATCGTCCTCGATCCGCCGTCCTTCGCCCGTAGCCGGTCGGCGCTCGACGCGGCGGTGCGCGGCTACAAGGAGATCAACCTGCGCGCCCTGCGGCTGCTCGAGCGCGGCGGGACCCTGCTCACCTTCTCGTGCTCGCACCACCTGTCCGAGGCGCTCTTCGAGGAGATCTGCCGAGACGCCGCCGCCGACGCCGGAGTCCAGCTGCGCATCGTCGATCGGCTCAGCCAGTCGAGCGACCACCCCGTGCTGCTGACCGTTCCGGAGACCCGCTACTTGAAAGGGCTGCAGCTCGAGGCGATCTGAGCTCGCTCGGCCTCGGAGCACTCCTGGTGCTCTGGCCTCCCGCCGCAGCCGCTATGGCCGCGGGCGACCGCCGGGTAGACCCGTCGCGGGCGGAGTCTCCGACGGTGGTTTGGCTCGACAATCGATGGCGACGGTCACGGAAGTGGTGGTCGAGTCGGTCGTCGAAGCCGTCACGGATGGGTCGCACGACGGCGCGAGGCCGAATCGGCTCCGGAGGTCGCCGGGCGCGAGCTGCTGCACTTCGATGAACTCGGCCAAGCTCATCGAGAGAGTCACGGCGAGCACGCACAGACGCAGTCGCGTCACGTCACCAGATGTACCGGATCGCGCCTGAAGATTTGCTGAACCGCACCTGAATTTTCGTTCAGGTTGTGTACGCTGGCTCACCGGGCTCGCCCCCGGAGCAAGACCCGATGCGCCGACTGAGCATGTGCCGAGACCGGCGGGAGCGGACGCGGTCAGGGCGGGGCAGGGTGGCGGTGCCCCCAGCTCGACCCGTGTAGTCAGCGGTGCATCGCCTCAGACTGAGGGGTTCCATCGCAACCGGTCGCAGCAGTCGGGTCGCGCTGGGGGCACCGCCACCCTGCCCGCCCTGACCGCGTCACCAGCGACGCGTTTCGCCGTGCTTGAGGATCCAGATGCGGTCGAGGTCGAGCCGCAGGCGGCGCGCCTCGGCGGCGAGTCGCTGCGGCGGCTCCTCGAGCGGTTCCTCGGCGAGATCGAACGTCCCCCAGTGGATCGGGACCAAGCGCTGCCCGCGGACGTCGGCGAAGGCTCGGAGCGCCTCCTCGGGCGTCGTGTGGCTGGCCTGCATGATGGACGCGGGCACGTAGGCGCCGATCGGCACCGCCGCGAGGTCGAACGGGCCCAGCCGCGCTCCGATCTCCTTGAACCCGCCGAAGTAGGCCGTGTCCCCTGCGAAGTAAAGACGCTTGGCCCGGCCCGCGACGACCCAGCCGCTCCAGAGGCGACGGTTCCGATCCCAGAGGGTGCGGCCGGAGAAGTGGTGGGCCGGGACGCAGGTGAAGGTCAGCCCGCTCAGCTCGCGTTTGTCCCACCAGTCGAGCTCGTCGACGTCGGTGATGCCGATGTCGGCGAACCATTGTTTGAGCCCGAGCGGGACGAAGAACCGGGTGCGGTGCTCGGCGGCGAGCTGCTTGACCGTCGCCTCGTTCAGGTGATCGTAGTGGTCATGCGAGATCACGACCGCGTGGATCGGAGGTAGATCCTCGAACTTGATTCCGGGGGCCGACACCCGACGCGGCCCCCCAAACGATACCGGGCTCGCTCTGTTCGACCACTGGGGGTCGGTCAGAATGTTGACGCCATCCAGCTGGATCAGCAGGGTCGCATGACCGACCCAGGTCACGGTCACGGCACCGCGATTGTCATGGATCGTCCCGAGGTCGCTCGCCACCTGGGGAAATTTCGCGGTTCGCGGCATGAAGGTGCTGGCCCAGATGCGCGAGACGAAGAACGTGAACCGAGTCCAGGCGCCGGCGGTCATGTGCGACGGATTCACGTTCGCGAACCCGCGCTCGCGGTGATGAGCCGGGGCGCCCGGCACCGGGCCTCCGACGCCGGCGCAGCCGGTCACCAGGATGGCCAGCAGGAGCGCGGGGGCCCGCCAGGACGTCAGGCGGCGGGCTCCCCGAGCGGCAGCTCGACGATGAACGACGCCCCCCCGTCGACGCAGTTCTCGGCCCGGAGCGCGCCCCCCAGCTCGGTGACGATGCCGTACGAGACGGACAGCCCGAGGCCGCTCCCCTCCCCGGGTGGCTTCGTCGTGAAGAAGGGGTCGAAGATCCTGGGCAGCGCTTCGGGCGAGATCCCCGGGCCCGAATCGCGCACCTCGACGTAGGCGTGGCGATCGGACGGCCAGACCCGCACGGTCAGCACGCGATTCGCCGGGTGCTTGGCCATCGCCTGGTGCGCGTTCTGGACGAGGTTGAGCAGCACTTGCTGGAGCTGGTTCTCGTCGGCCCACACGAACGGGCACGCGGCGAAGTCGGTGATCACCCGGATGTTGTCCTGCTGGAGCTGGTAGCCCTTCAGCTCGAGCACCCGCCGCGCCTGGTCCGCGACCGAGCACGGGCGCCGTTCGGGCGTGTAGTGACGGGCGAACAACAACAAGTTCTGGACGATGCGCGCCGCGCGCCCCGCTTCCTCGGCGACGATCCCGAGGCGGTCGCGCACGTGCGAGGTCGTCTCGGGGTGCGTCAGGAGGAGGTGCGTCTGGCCGAGGATCGTCGTCAGCGGGTTGTTGATCTCGTGCGCCACTCCCGAGGCAAGCTCGCCGACGGCGGAGAGCTTCTCGGCGTGGATGAGCTGCGTCTCGGCGCGGATGCGCTGGGCGTGGGCGCGCTTGATCTCGTCGCGCTCGCGAAGCAGCTCGGAGTAGAGCCGCGCGTTGTCGAGCGCCACGCCGATCTGATCGGCGGCCGCCTCGAGGAGGGCGATCTCCTGCGTGTCGAATTGATCGAGGGTCTTGCGGCCGAGCGAGAGGGTGCCGAGGACCCGTCCCCGGCTGTGGATCGGCACGCACACGAACCCCTGGATCTGCTCGCGCCGGACCGCGGCTCGGGCGCTCGGCAGGACGTTCGGGTCCTCGTAGTTCTTGTCGATCCGGACCGTCTTGCCCGTGACGGCCACGTGGCCGATGAGCCCTTCGCCCAGGGGCAGTTTCCGGTTCACCTCCCGCAGGCGCGCGGACATGCCGCGCTCGCCCCGGAGCTCGAGCGTCCTGCCGTCCTGAGAGAGGAGATGGAGGCTCGAAATCTCGTGACCGGTGACGCCCGTGAGCGCGTCGACCGCGGTCCGTAGCACCTCGTCGACGTCGAGCGTGCGGCTCACGGCCTCCGCGACGGTGTGGAGGATCTTGAGATGCGGCTCGACGTCTGACCGGCGGGGCGCCCGGCGCCGCCGGTCAGCTCGGGACGGGGAGCGCCCGGCGCGCCGCTTCAATCGCGGACTCCACGAGCGCCCGGTCTGCGGCCGGGAGATCACCGAACTCGGCGGCGAGGTCGAGAAGCATCGCGATTTCAGTGAGGTGCTCGCCGGCGACCGCGCCCCGGCCAGCCGCTGCGTCACGCGCGGCGGCGAGGGCCGCGGTCTCCAGCCGCTCGCCGGTGGACGTCCGCGCCGTCTGGCCCATGGCGCGCGCGACACGGAACACGGTACGGGTCAAGCGCTTCCATGGGTCGTCGCCAGGGACCGAGCCGCCGGCGGCCTTCTCGGCGGCGCGCGCGAGGCCGGCGGCCACGGCGCGATCGAGATAGTCGAAGTCGAAGGGCTTGGCGACGTAGTCGAAGGCGCCGAGCTTGAGCGTCTCCTTCGCGAGACCGACGTCCTCGTTCGCGGTCACCATGATGACGGGGACACTCTTGGTCAGCTCGCGGATTCGTTGGAGAACCTGGACGCCGTCGAGCCCGGGCATGCGGACGTCCAGGAGAACGAGGTCGGCGCGGCCGCCGCGAACCGCGATCAGCGCTTCGACGCCGCTCGTCGCTGCCTCGACGGCATACCCCTCAGTGCTGAAGTACTCGGTGAGCACCTCGCGCACGGGGGCCTCGTCATCGACGACCAGGATACGCCCAAGGTCCATCACCCGGTATTTTACCCTAGGCCGGGCCCCCGGCCCTCACCCTGCAGCACGCGCCACGAACGCGTAGACGAGCTCTAAAGCCGCGTCAAGACGGGCCGGATCCTTTCCCCCGGCCTGGGCCAGATCGGGACGGCCACCGCCCCCTCCGCCGACCGCCTTGGCCACCTCCTGGACGAGCCGGCCCGCCTGGAAGCGTGCAGTGAGGTCCTTCGTCACCGCGGCGATCAGGTTCACCTTCCCGTCGACGACGCTCCCCACGCAGACGACCCCGGAGCCGAGCCGGTTGCGCAGGGTATCCGCGACCGAGCGGAGTCCGTCGGGATCCAGCCCGTCGATCCGGCCGGCGATCACGGCGACCCCGTTGACCTGGCGCGCCGCCTTGACCAGGTCCTCGGCGCGCGAGCGCGCGAGCCGCGCCTCGAGCTCCGCCAGCTGCTTCTCGAGCGCGCGCTGCTCCTCGAGGAGCTTCTGGAGCCGCTTGGGGACGTCCAGGGGCCCGATCTTCAAGAGCTCCGCCGCTTCGCGAAGCGCCGCCTCCTTTTTCGCGATGCTCTCGAGCGCGGCGGGCCCCGCGACGGCTTCGACCCGGCGCACGCCGGAGGCGACCGCGCCCTCGGCGGCAACCTTGAGGATGCCGAGCTCCCCGGTCTGGTCCAGATGAGTCCCGCCGCATAGCTCGGTCGAGAAGTCACCGATCTTGATGACACGCACCCGGTTGCCGTACTTCTCCCCGAACAAGGCCATGGCGCCCATGCGGAGCGCCTCGTCCAGGTCCATCTCCATACGGGCGACCGGAACGTTGGCCTGGACCTGCTCGTTCACGAGCTCCTCGATCTGCTCGACCTCGCGGTCTTTCAGCGACGCCCCATGAGAAAAGTCGAAGCGCAGGTGATCCGGCGCCACGAGCGAGCCGGCCTGCGTCACGTGCGTTCCGAGCACGCGGCGGAGCCCCGCGTGGAGCAGGTGCGTGCCCGTGTGATGCCGCCGCAGGCCCTGCCGGCGGGGCGTCTCGACGGTCACGGCGACGTCCTCGTTTTCGTGGAAGCCGCCGCTCACGACTTTGACTCGGTGCACGATCAGCTTGGAGCCGCGGTAGTACGTGTCGACAAGCTGCCCGCGGCCGCTTCGGCCGACGAGCGTGCCCGTGTCGCCCACCTGGCCGCCCGACTCGGCATAGGCCGGCGTGCGGTCGAGAATCATCTCGACCTCGGCGCCCTCACCCGCCTCTGTGAGCCGCCGCTGTCCGCCCTCGCCTGCATCGACGATCGCCAGGATCCGCGCCGGTGACGACAACGAGTTGTACCCGACGAACTCGGTCGGCGGAAGATTCAAGAGCGCGGGCTCCTCACCGGTCGGGCCCAACTCGCTCCCTCCAGGGCGCAATACAAATGATCCGCCGGCGCGCGCGCGCGTCCGCTGCGCTTCCATCTCGGCGTCGGCGGCCGCGCGCGTCGCCTCCGTCACCCGCCAGCCGGCGTCCTGGAAGACCTCCTCGGCGAGGTCCATCGGGAAGCCGTAGGTATCGTAGAGCGTGAACAGAAAGCGGCCGTCCACCACCCGCCGCGTATCGCTCGCGTGCTCGGCGAGATAGTCCCTGATCCTGAGCGTCCCGGTGTCGAGCGTCTCGGCGAAGCGCTCCTCCTCGCCGCGGACCGCGTCCTGGGCGCGCGCGCGCTCGGTGACCAGCTCCGGGTACGCGTCGCCCATCAGCGACGCGACCCACTCGACGGTCTTCCAGAGAAACGGGTCGGTGAGCCCGAGCATCCGGCCGTGCCGCATGGCCCGGCGCATGATGCGCCGCAGGACGTAGCCGCGCCACTCGTTCGAGGGCATCACGCCGTCGGCGATCAGGAACGTGGTCGCCCGCGCGTGATCCGCGATGACCCGCATCGACACGTCGTCGGATTCGCGGGCGCGGTAGGGGCGCCGGGCGAGCGCCGCAATCCGCTCGATCAGCGGCGCCAGCAGATCGGTGTCGTAGTTCGACTCCTTGCCCTGCACGACGGCGGCGATGCGCTCGAGCCCCATGCCGGTGTCGATCGAGGGGCGGGGCAACGGCGTGAGCGTGCCGCGCGCGTCGCGGTTGAACTGCATGAAGACGAGGTTCCAGACCTCGAGCCAGCGGTCGCACTCGCACGCGGGCCCGAGACACGGCCGCCCGGCGGCGACCTCGGCGCAGGCGATGTGGTCGCCCTGGTGGAAGTGGACCTCGGAGCACGGGCCGCACGGCCCCGTGTCCCCCATCGCCCAGAAGTTATCCTTCTCGTCCAGGCGCAGGACACGATCGTCGCCGAAGCCGGCCACGCGCTTCCAGAGAGCGAACGCGTCGTCGTCGTCGGTGTACACTGTCGCGATGAGCCGGCGACGGTCGAGCCCGAGGTCCCGCGTGAGGAATTCCCAGGCGAACGCGATCGCGTCCGGCTTGAAGTAATCGCCGAACGAGAAGTTGCCGAGCATCTCGAACAAGGTGTGGTGCCGCGCCGTGCGGCCGACGTTCTCGAGGTCGTTGTGCTTTCCGCCGGCGCGGACGCACTTCTGGCTCGACGTCGCGCGGACGTAGTCGCGTCGCTCCTCGCCGAGGAAGACGGACTTGAACGGGACCATGCCTGCGCTCGTGAAGAGGAGTGTCGGGTCGTCGCCGGGCACGAGGGACGACGAGCGCACCCGCGTGTGCCCGTTGCGCTCGAAGTACTGCAGAAACTTCTCGCGTAGCTCGGCGCCCCTCATGGGTTCACCGAATTGTACCACCCGCGACTCAGGCCTCGGGGGGGAGGCCGACGCTCTCGCGGACGACGCGCGCCACGATCGCCGCGGAGTACCCGCGACGCAGGAGATGGTCGCGCAGCCGCGCGGCGGCCCGCGCGCGGTCCGCCCGCCGGAGCGCCGGCAGGCGCCGGCGGGCGACGGCGCGCGCCCGCTCGACCTCGTCGTCGCCGCCCGCGGCGAGCGCCGCGTCGACCAGCGGCGTGGCCACGCCCCGCGCCCGCAGCTCCGCACGCAGGCGCGCGGGGCCGTAGCCGCGCGTCGAGCGGGTGGCGACCCAGTGGTGGGCGAAGGCGGCGTCGTCGAGATAGCCCCGGGCGATGAGGTCGGCGACGACCTCGGCGGCGACCGGGGCCGGCGCGCCGCGCCGGCACAGGCGCGCCGACAGCTCGCGCGTGGTCCAGGCGCGCCGGGAGAGGAGATCGGCGGCGACGAGCCGCGCGGCCCGCGCGTCGAGAGCTCGGCGCGGCCCGCGCGTCCCCGTTACGATCTCTTGAAGAAGGAGCTACCGGTGGGAGAGAGGGGGCCCCGCTCCTCCCGCCTCTGCTCGAACGACTGCTCGCCCGTCGAGAAGATACCCCGGACCTTGAGGTCGAAGTCGTCGGCGTTGGTCGCCGCTTCCCGCGCGGTCTCGTACGAAATGATGCCCTCACGATAGAGCTTCAGCAGGCACTGGTCGAAGGTCTGCATGCCGTACTGCGATTGGCCCTGGGCGATGAACGCGGCGATCTCCGGCGTCCGCTTGGGCTCCCGGATGCAGTCCTTGATGGCGCCGGTGCCGACGAGCACTTCCACGGCCGGAATACGCCCCTCGCCGCCGATCTTCGGGATGAGCCGCTGGGAGATGACGCCGACGATGACGGCGGCCAGCTGGTCACGGATCTGCTGCTCCTGATGCGGCGGGAAGGTGCCGATGATCCGGTTGACGGTCTCGCTGGAGTTCAGCGTGTGGAGCGTCGAGAAGACCAGGTGGCCCGTCTCCGCGGCGTGGAGCGCGACCGACATCGTCTCCGGATCGCGCATTTCGCCCACGAGGATCACGTCCGGGTCCTCGCGCAGGGCCGCGCGCAGCGCAGTGGCGAAGCTCGACGAGTCATGGCCGATCTCGCGCTGGCTGACCACGCAGCCGATGTCGTCGTGGGTGAACTCGATCGGATCCTCGATCGTGATGATGTGATCGTTCCGCGTGCGATTGATGTAGTCGATCATCGCCGCGAGCGTCGTCGACTTGCCCGAGCCCGTGATGCCGGTGACCAGGATCAGGCCGCGGCGCTCCATGGAGAGCTGCTCCAGCACCTCCGGTAGCCCGAGCTCCTCGAACTTCGGCTTCTTCGACGGGATCGAGCGCAAGACCGCCCGCACGGCGCCGAGCGCCAGGAACATGTTGACGCGGAACCGCCCGAAGTTCGGCACGGCGTACGCCGAGTCGACCTCCCGGCCGTCCTTGAGTTGGGTGTACATGCGCTCGGTGAGACACCGGCGGGCGATCGCGTCCATGTCCTCGGCGGTGATCACGCCGAGATCTCCCTGGGGCACCAGGCGCCCGTGAATCCGGAGCACCACCGGCGAGTTCGCCTTCAGGTGGAGGTCCGAGGCGCCGCGCTCGACGCCGGTGACCAGGAGTTTGTCGAATTCCATCGCCATGAGGGGCTCCTATTTGATCGGCACGGCCGGGCGAAGTCCGAGGGCGTCGCGGAGTTTTGCTTCGAGGTCTGCGAGCGTCGCCGCATTGTCCTGGAGCCACTTCTTGGCGTTCTCGCGTCCCTGTCCGATCCGCTCGCTCTTGTACGTGTACCAGGTTCCGGACTTCTCGACGAGGCCGTTGTCGACGCCAGCGTCCAGCACGCTGCCCGTCTTGGAGATTCCTTCGCCGTACATGACGTCGAACTCCGCCTCTCGGAAGGGCGGCGCGAGCTTGTTCTTGACTACCTTGACCTTGGTCCTCACACCGAGCGACTCGGTGCCCTGCTTGATCGCGTCCTGGCGCCGGATGTCGAGCCGAATTGAGGCGTAAAACTTCAGGGCGCGCCCGCCCGTCGTGGTCTCGGGGGAGTTGTGAACGACGACGCCGTCGACCAGATAGGTGTGGTGACCCTCGACTTGCAAATCGAAGCGGTGGGTGGCGCGCGTGCTCGGCTTGACGTAGCGCTTGAGAACTCGCGCGGGGACGGCACGGAGCCGTTCGCGACTCGCGAGAGCCCCGCGCTCGAGTGGAGGATGCCAGGTGAATCCCCCGCGCAGGCTCGGGTGAAGCTTGTAGTCCACGCCGGGATGGACGTACGGTGCGATCAGCGCGTGGAGTCTGGCGGTCTGCTCAGAGGTGAACCAGAAACCGCGGCCATCGTCGCGGGGACGCCCGATATGGAGGCGCTCCATGGCTGCTAGCACGCGTTCGCGGGACTCGCCGGCGAGCGCCTTGTTGTAGAGGACCGCCTTGCCCTTGCCCCAGCGGGCATACGAGCCAGCGAACGAGCCGTCATCCCCGTACCACACGGCGAGGCCACGAGCATCCAGCCGCTCGAGCACCGCGCTCGAGGCGATGCGGCCCCGGTCCGCACCGTAGTATTCCGTCACCAGGTCGGCCAACGCCGGTGTCGCGATCGTATCGAAACCGAACCCGTTTCCAGTCCGCTTGATCGGGCCCGCGAAAGGCGCGAGCATGTTGTGCTTCCACTGGAGATAGTCTTTTTGCGCCACACCGTGCCCGACTCGGAAGCTCGCGAGGTGAGTGCTAAGTCGTCGAAGCGATCCGTCACCGAAGCTGCCGCCGAGGACCACCTGCCACTGGTCGGCCGTCAGTGAGTAGTCTTTCACGGAGACGAGCACTTCGTCACCGACCCCGAGATCACCGGCTCTGACCCGACCGCGGGGCGTGAAGATGACATGATTGTCAGTCGCGGCGAAGTGGCGCCGCCCTGCGCGCCCGCCCTCGACCTCGAACTGAAGGAAACGATCGGCACGGCCGTTGTCAAACCAGTCGACGACCCGCCGCGGCTCGATCCTTCCCGTCTTCGGATCCCAGGAGAGCACCTCGACCGCGCGCCGCTGGTTCACGAGCTTGCCGATCTTCTCGCTGGTCCCGTCCGCGAGGACGACCCGCGAGGAGTAATGAAAACACCCAAACATGACCCCGATCTTCTCGCGGATCTGGTTGATGAAGATCACGATCGCGCCCGAGCGCGAGATGGCGGAGGTGAGCTTGCGGAGCGCCTGGGACATGAGGCGCGCCTGCAGGCCCGGCAGCGAGTCGCCCATGTCACCGTCGAGCTCGGCGCGGGGGACCAGCGCCGCCACCGAATCGATCACGATCACGTCGACGGCGTTGGAGCGGACGAGTGTCTCGGTGATCTCGAGCGCCTGCTCGCCGGTGTCCGGCTGGGAGATGAGCAGCTCGTCGATGTTCACGCCGAGCTTCCTGGCGTAGATCGGGTCGAGCGCGTGCTCGGCGTCGATGAACGCGGCGATGCCGCCCAGGTGCTGGGCCTCGGCCACGACATGGAGCGCCAGCGTGGTCTTGCCCGAGGACTCCGGGCCGTAGATCTCGGTGACCCGTCCTCGCGGCAGACCGCCGATGCCGAGCGCCACGTCGAGCGTGATGGCGCCGGTCGGGATGACCGCGATCTCCTCGAGGGGACCGCCCGAGCCGAGACGCATGACCGAGCCCTTGCCGAACTGCCGCTCGATCTGCGCGATTGCCAGCTCTAGCGCCTGTCGTCGCTCGCTTTTCGCCTCAGCCATGCGCCTCTCCTTGAACCATCCTCGCACGCTCGCTGCACGTTGCGTTACCGCTTTCGGTCATTCCTTTCGGTCATTCTAGGGGGGCCCCGGCGGGGGCGTCAATGTCCGGACATTCAGACACCGCGGCCGACATCGCCGCGGAGGCTCACGGTGGCCAATTCGGTGTATCGGGCACCCCGTGCTAACAGCTCGCTACGCATGAGCGAGACGCCCGCGACGTGGAGCCGGCCGAACTCCTGCGCCGCGGCGCTCCAGAGATCCTGGGTGAGCGCCGGGTTGCGCCCGGGTTGACGTACCCGGCCGAGCGTGATGTGCGGGGAGAAGGGGCGCTCGTCGCGGGCGAAGCCGAGCGCCGCGAGGGCCCCGTCCACGCGGACGGCGAGGTCGACCATCGCGCCCGCGCCCCCTGTCACCCCGGCCCACACGACCCGCGGACGCGTCGCCGACGGGAAGGCGCCGAGCCCGGCGAAATTGGCGTCAAACGGGCTCACGTCGGCGGCCGTCCCGGTGAGCGCGCCGACGATGGAGCCGATCCGGCCATCGGCGACCGCACCGAGGAACTTCACCGTGAGGTGAAGATTCCCGGGAACGACCCAGGCGACGTCGCGCCCCACGGGTCGCAGCCGCTCGATCGCCGTCCCGAGCTCGCTTCGGATGGCGTCGTCGAGCAGGATCGCGACGAACGCTCGGATATCGCTTATATGGCGCCCAGCAGCTGCAGCAGGTTCCGGAGGCCCTGGCGCCGCTCGGGATCGATCTCGGCGGCGAGTGCGGCACGCAGATCCCCTATCGCCCCTGGGCGGTCGCCCTTGAGCTCCCGGTCGAGACCGCGGGCCGCCAGCGCCCGCGAATCGAGCGGAGCCCGTGCCCCGAGGCTCGATGCTGACGCGGGCGCTGAGGCGGGCGGGGCGGTCTCGGGGCCCGGGCCGGCGGCGGGCCCCGCTGCCGGGGATGACGTCACCGCCGGGGGCCGCGTGACGGGCGGCGCGCTGTCGACGGCGGCGAGCATCCGCGACTTCTGTCGCGGATCCGGCTCGAGGGCGATCGCGCGGAGCCAGTCGGCGCGGGCCTGGTCGGTATCGCCGGTGAGCCACCACGCGCTCCCGCGCGCGAAGAGGGCTTCGGCGTGTCGCGGGTTCACCGAGAGGGCCGTGGTGAAATCGGCGACCGCGTCCCGATAGTCGCGCTTCTCGGTCAGCGCCAGGCCTCGGTTGAAGGGAACCTCGCCGTCGCGCGACCCCAGCGCGATCGCCTTCGTGTAGTCCTCGATCGCGCCGTCCAGGTCGCCCAGTCGCGCCCGGACGAGGCCACGGTTGGCGTACGCGGGAGCCGAGTCCGGCGAGCGACGGATCGCCTCGTCGAACGCCTCCTTCGCCGCGAGGTCCTGGCCGCGCTGAGACAGCGCGAAGCCACGGTCGAACGGGGTGACGGTCGAGCACGCCACGGCCACCAGGGTCAGCACGAGAATCCACGCTCTCACGGCTGTCCCTTCAGGGATCGTCGGAGCATGTCGAGCGCCGCCTGGGTCGACTGCCACTTCACCGCGGCCCGGTCGCCGGCGAACTGAAAGCGCCGCGCGAGGGCCTCACCGCCGACGGCCAGACCCACGAAGACGGTGCCGACGGGCTTCGCGGGGGTGCCCCCGTCGGGACCGGCGATTCCCGTGATGGCGAGCCCGCACGGCGCGCCCGCGCGCGTGGCGACCCCGCGCGCCATCGCCTCGGCACACGGCGCGCTGACGGCCCCGTGCGCCCTCAGGACCCCTTCGGGGACGCCGAGAAGCTCCTCCTTCGCTCGGTTCGAGTACACGAGAACGCCGCGCTCGAAGTACGCCGACGAGCCCGGAATGTTGGTCAGGCGATGCCCCAGGAGCCCTCCCGTGCATGACTCCGCCACGGCCAGCGTCAGCCTCCGCTCGAGCAGCATGCGACCGACGACCAGCTCCAGGGTGTCGCCGTCGCGGCCATAACAGTCTTCGCCGAGGATGGCGACGATCGCCGCGTCGGCCTTCGCGAGGCTTCGTGCGATCTCGGCCGGCGTCGAGCCGCGTGCCCGCAGTCTCACCCACACCTCGCCGTCCGCGGGTATGGTGGAGACAGTCACCTCGCCTTCCCGGCCCAGCCAGTCGACGAGCCGCTCCTCGACGTCGGCCGGGCTCAGCCCGGCCGTCCGGAGTGTCCGAACGAGCGCGGCTCCGCGCCCGCTCGCCCACGCGCGCGCGAAAGGCGCCAGGTGCTGCTCGATCATCGCCTGGACCCCGGCATCGCGCGCGAGCACCGCGAAGGCGCGCGGGCCGCTCTCGAGAACCCACCCGGCTTCGACGTCGGCCGTGACCCACACCGTCGAGCCCTGTGGAAGGAGGGCCAGGCGTTCCGCCCGTCGCGGCAGCGGCCGGTCGAGCCGCCGATAACGCTCCTGGAGCGCGGCGAGGACACGCTCGTTGAGCACCAGCCGCGCGCCAGTCACGCGCGCGAGAACGCGGCGGACGATATCGCCGGCGGAGCCGCCGCCGCCCGCGAGCACGACGGTCAACGCCTCGTCGCTCCCGAGCGCCCGCTCCAGCGCGGCCTCGTCGTCCTCGATGAAGACACGACTCGCGACGGGGAGACCGGCGGCGGCGAGGGCGGCGGCGACGGCCGCATCGTCCGCACCGGCGGACGGCATCCCGCCGACCGTCACGATGTGGGCGCTCGCCGTCATGGCCAGGCGAGGGTGGCGCGGCCGATCGCGATCACGGCGAGAGCGTACAACCCTGCGATCAGATCATCCACCATGATACCGACGCCGCCCGCGACCCGCTGACTTGGGCCCGCCGGGAACGGCTTGGTGATGTCGAAAATCCTGAACAGGACAAAGCCCACGGACAGCACCGCCACCGTCGGCGGAAACGGCAGGACCGCGAGCGTCATCCCCGCCACCTCGTCGATGACGATCGCGCCCGGATCCTTGGCGCCGAGCAGGCGCTCGGCGCGCTGCGCCGCCCAGGTCCCGGCGAGCACGACGGCGACGAGGACCAGCAGCCGACCCGCGCGCGAGAGAGGAACGACCCACACGACGATCGCCGCGAGGAGGCTGGCGACCGTCCCCGGAGCCAGTGGCGCATAGCCGACGCCGCCGCCGGTCGCGACGACGAGCGCGAGACGGTCTAGCGCGGCGACCCGGCTAGGCGCGCTCGCCGACGAGCTCGTATCCCTCGACCTCGACGATGCGAACGCGCGCGAAGCCCGGCGTGAAGCTCGGGTCGCGGAGGTACACGACCCCGTCGATCTCGGGTGCCTGGCCAGCGGTCCTCCCCTCCCACGCGAACGCGGGATCCTCGCTGGGGCCGTCCACCAGGACGTCCGTCACCGCACCGGCAAGCGCGGCGCCGCGCTCCCAGGCGAGTCGGTCCTGATATTCCTGCACGATGGCCGCGCGTTCCGCCGCCACCTCGGGCGCGACCTGGTCGGGATACGCGGGCGACGGCGTCCCCTCTTCGGCCGAGTACGTGAAGACGCCGAGGCGGTCGAAGCGGACCTCGTCAAGAAACTCAAGGAGATTTTGGAACGCGGCCTCCGATTCGCCAGGAAAGCCGACCAGCACGGTCGTGCGGACGGTGAGGTTCGGGATCGCCGCGCGGAAGGCACGCACGATCTCTCGAATCCGCGTGGCCGTCACGGCGCGTCGCATGGCCCTCAGCACCCCGTCGTCGCCGTGCTGCACGGGCATGTCGAGGTACGGGACGACCCGCGCGCGCGCCCATCGCTCGATGAGCCGGTCGTTGACGTGCGCGGGATGCAGGTACATCGGGCGGATCCACGGCATCCGCGTCTCGCCGAGCGCCAGCAGGAGCTCGGCGATGTCCCCGTTGCCCGGGAGATCGCGGCCGTAGGCGAGCGTGTCCTGCGAGACCAGGATCGCTTCCTGCACGCCGCGCGCCGCCAGCCCTTCGACCTCCTTCACCACGTCGGCGAGCGGCCGGCTCCGGTGACGGCCGCGGAACTGGGGAATCGCGCAGAAGGTGCAGCCCATGTCGCACCCCTCCGCGATCTTCACGTAGGCGTAGGGGACGCGGCCCGTCAGGAGGCGCGGCGTCGTCGCGTCGTAGAGGTAGCCCGGCGGCGCCGAGGTCGCCCAGTCGTGCCGGCCGGCCGCCTGACGGACCAGCTCGACGATCCGGGAGAGGTTCGCGGTGCCGAGGATCCCGTCGATCTCGGGCATCTCCTTGAGGATGTCCCCGCCATAGCGCTGCGTGAGGCAGCCGGTGACGATGAGCGCCCGGCAC
Organism: Candidatus Rokuibacteriota bacterium; assembly: GCA_003221635.1. GTDB lineage: Bacteria > Methylomirabilota > Methylomirabilia > Rokubacteriales > CSP1-6 > AR31. Next base: position 42,731 of record QHSR01000257.1, read on the forward strand.
GAGCCGCGCTCCTTCAGCTTCGCGAGCTCGAGGATCGTCTCGATCGACTCCTCGCGCGCCCGGTCGATGAAGGCGCACGTGTTGACGATGACGCACTCCGCGTCCTCGGGCTGCTCGGCGAGCGGAAACCCGGCCTCGGTCAGCATGCCGAGCATCAGCTCGGAGTCGACCTGGTTCTTCGGGCAGCCGAGGGTCGTCAGGTGGATCTTCATCATTTGCTGGAGGCCCAGTATACCGTGCCGGCCCGCCGCGCTACACGCTGCGGTAGTTCGTGAACTGCAGGGCGATGCCGAGGTCCTTGTCTCGCAGCAGCGCGATGATCTTTTGAAGGTCATCCCGGTTCTTGCCGGCCACCCGGACCTGATCCTCCTGGATCGACGCCTGGACCCGGATCTTGGTGTCCTTGATCAGGCGCACGATCTCGCGGGCGCGCTCGATCGGGATCCCCTGCTGCAGTGAGATCTTCTGCCGGAGCGCCCCGCCCGAGGCTTGCTCGACGTCGCCGTAGGTGAGCGCCTTGAGCGGCACGCCCCGCTTGTGCAGGCGCGACTGCAAGATGTCGACGAGCGCCTTGACCTTCATGTCGTCCGGCGCCAGCACCGTGATGTCGGTCTTCTCCAGCGTGATCTCACACTTCGAGCCCTTGAGGTCGTAGCGCGTCGAGACCTCCCGCCGCGCCTGGTCGAGCGCGTTGGTGACTTCCTGCATGTCGATCTTGCACGCGATGTCGAAGGAGTTCTCGGCGGCCATCGTCGTCTGCGCCTACCGGAGGGGCACGATCGCGACGCCCTTCGGCGCCACGAAGGTGAACGTCCGCTCCGGCAGCCCGCTGTTCACCACCATCTTCGTGAACTTCATCGTCACGGTGTTGTCGAACTGATCGTGCACGATGGCCTTCCGGGCCTCCCAGCCACGAGGCTCCAGCGAGAGGATCAGGCGGCTGAGCGTCGGCAGCGGCTGCTTCGGCGTGAGATCGAGCACCCAGTTGCCCTCGGCGTCCTTCGGCTGCGCCGGGTTCAGGAAGCGCACGGTGAACTCGGCGCGCAGGCGACCGAGCCCGGCCAGAAAGCTCCCGGCGGGGCCGGCCAGCGCCGCCGGCGCGTCGCCCACGTTGGCCTGGTTCAGCGTCGGCGTGTACACCCAGAGCTTCTTGCCGTCCGAGACGATCTCCTGCGCCGTCGGCTCGGTGTACTCCCAGCGGAGCTTGCCACCCTTCTTGAGATAGACGGTGCCCTTGGCCGGGATGGTCTGGTTGAGGCTCTTGTTGAAGGACGACTGGCTGAACTCGGCGCGCAGGTCCGTGATGCGGCCGTACGCGGTCTCGACGTCCCGGACGACCTCGTCCAGCGACTGTGCCTGCGCCGGCCCGGCGACAGCGAGAATCAGCGCGAGCGCGGCGCCGACTTTGATCATGCCCCCACTCTACACTAGAGTCACAGCCGTGCCCGAGCGCGTCCCCGCGATTCTCGCCCTCGACTTCGACGGCGTCCTCTGCGACGGCATGCGCGAGTATTTCACCGCGGCCTGGCGCGCCTGGCGGAGGCTCCGGCCCTCGATCGCGCTGGACCCGCCGTCCGGCCTCTTCGAACGCTTCGCCCGCGTGCGACCGGTGGTCGAGAGCGGCTGGGAGATGCCCTTGGTCATCATGGCGCTGCTGGCGGGCGCATCCGAGAGCGAGCTGCTCGAGCGCTGGCGGCCGGCGCCGCTGCTGGCCGAGCTCGGGCTCGCGCGCGAGGCGGTCGCGGCCGCGGTCGATCAGGTTCGCGACGAGTGGATCGCCAGCGACGAAGCCGACTGGCTCGATCACCATCAGTTCTATCCCGGTATCGTCGAGAAGATATGGGCTCGAGCTGGGCGACGGCAACGTCTACGGCAAAGAGACGCAGCGGCCCAAGCCGACGATCCTCCGTGAGCTTGCCGGCGCCGGTCCGACGCCCGGCGCGCTCTGGTTCGTCGAGGACCGGCTGGAGGCGCTGGCGGCGGTGAAGCGCGTCCCGGAGCTCGACGGCGTCGCGCTCTTCCTGGCCGCGTGGGGCTATAACACGGTCCCTGACCGAGAAGCGGCGCGCCGTGACGACCGCGTCACGCTCCTCACGCTCGCGCAGTTCGTCGGCGACTTCTCCGGCTGGAG
>QHSR01000161.1:0-17565 GCA_003221635.1 Candidatus Rokuibacteriota bacterium
TGAAGACGACGATCTTGACCGGCAGCTGATAGCGGCAGACCGTCTCCATCTCCATGCCGGAGAAGCCGATCGCCGAGTCGCCCGAGACCGAGATGATCGGCTTGTCGGGATGCACCACCGCGGCGGCGATGACGAAGCCCATGCCGATGCCCATCGTGCCGTAGCTGCCGGCATCGAGCCGGTGCCGCGGCTTCGCATTGAACAACTGGGTGCGGCCGATATCCATCGTGCTGGCACCCTCGCCGATGATGATTGCGTCTTCCGGCGCCCAGGCGGCGACGTCCTTCAGCGCGCGGTAATAGTTGGCCGGCGTCGTGTCGTCGACGAGCTGGTGCGCGATCTGCGCCGCATTCGCTGCCGCTTTTTCGGCGATCGCGGCGTGCCAGGGCGTGTCCTTGGGATAGACCCACTCGCGTTTGCCGAGCGCCTGGTTGAGCTGCCCGACGATCGCCTTGCCGTCGCCGACCAGCGCGACCTCGGTCGGCGCGTTCTGGCCGATCGTCTCCGCCGCGATGTCGAGCTGGATGATGCGCACGTTCTTGTCGAAGCGCGGCGGCAGGCCGAAATGCATGATCCAGTTGAGCCGGGCGCCCATCAGGAGGACGACGTCGGCATTCTGGAGCGCGTGGCTGCGCGCGGCGCCGACCGACAGCGGATGGTTGTCGGGCATCACACCCTTGCCCATCGGCGAGGCGAGGAACGGCAGCTTGGTGCGCTCGATGAAGGCGCGGACCTCGTCCTCGGCGCGCGAGTAGGCCATGCCCTTACCGACGATGACGAGCGGCCGCTCCGCCGACCTGAGCACGTTCAACGCGCGTTCGACATCCTCCGGCATGGCCTGGGTGCGTGGCGGGTCCGGGCAGCGCGCGGCCTCGTCCACTCTCGATTCGTCGATCTTTCCGGTGATGATGTCGTCCGGCATGTCGAGATAGCTCGCGCCGGGCCGGCCGTAGATCGAGTTCCTGACCGCCATCTCGACATAGAACGGGATGCGGTGGACGTGCTCGACCGCGTGCGCGAACTTGCAGAACGGCGTCGCGATCAGCACCTGGCGCTCTTCCTGGAACGCACCCATGCCGTTGCGCCAGGACTCCGAAGCCCCGCCGATGAGGATCATCGGCCAGCCATTCTGCTGCGCATTGGCGAGGCCGGCGAGGGCGTGGACGACGCCGGGGCCCGACACGACGAGGCAGACGCCGGGGCGCCCGGTCAGATAGCCGACGGCCTGGGCGGCATACGAGGCGGACTGCTCGTTGCGCATCCCGACATAGGTGATCCCTTCCTTCTGCGCGGCCGCGGCAATCGGGCCCACCGGAAACCCGACGATCCCGAACATGAATTTGACGCCCTGCCGCTTGAGGTTCCTCGCTACTAACGTTGCGCCGTCGACTTCGGCCATGAGTTCTCTCCTGTCAGAATGAGGTCGTCGTCTGCACGATATTGCTCGTCCGCGCGCATCCATTGCACGCGGACCGGCTTGCGCAAGAAGTGCGTCTTCCTCCCCCCTGGTCCGAGCTAAGATCGCGCCCCCCGGAGCCAGAGTCAAGCCCCGAGGAGGAGTGATGCCCCTCGGCAGCGCTCGGACCGGGGCCGCGGCGATCGCCCCATGATGGCCGGCCCGGGGACGACGTCATCATCCACCCGGGATCCACCTTGCAGGCGCGGGCGGCGAGGTACATCCTGCAGCGCCCGGCAGGGCCTGCACCCACGACCCGCTGGCTCGTAGGCTACAGTGAACGCAGGAAGTTGAGAACGTCCTGCTTCTGGTTTTCCCGGAGGTGGTTGAAGTTCCCGATCACGGCATTCGCCTCTGAGGCGTCACGGGTAAAGAAGCTCCCGCTCTTGTGCGCTCGAATCGCCTCCAGCAAGTCCGATGTTCGTCCATCATGCAGGAAGAAAAGCCGTTGCCCCAGCCCCCACAGCGGGGCGGTCCGGAACTCACTGGGACCCGCCTGTCCCTGGGTGACCCCATCGGCGAGCCGCGGGCCCATGTCGTGGACCAGGAGATCGGAGAAGAGATTCACGGCTTGATTGCGTAGTGCGGCGACCGCAGCATTCCCCGTCGTGAGCGTGGGCGTATGACAGAGCGCGCACCCGGTACTGTTGAACAGGTTTCGCCCTCTTGCAATGGACGCGGCCCCTCCCGGCGTATCGGGCGAAGGCGTCGGTGCCGCGAGGAAGCGCGCGAAGAAGGCGAACTTTTCGATCGCACTGATCGCCTCAAGGGGCGGCGTGCCATCAGTCTTGGTCACGTTGTTGGGAACCGTAACGAACTGGCAAGCCGGGGTTTCATCCCGCTCGGTCTGAAAGAGCTCGTTGGTGATACCCATCTCGACGTTGTACGCCTCGCCGGAGAACAGCAGGAGAGACTTGTTCTGGGCCTTCCAGCCAAAACGGGCGACCGTGCCGTCATTGCCGTTGTTGTTCGCCTGGCCGGAAATCGTATGGCCGGCGAGAACGATATTCGGCCGACCGTAAATCCTGAGCGTTCTCTTCATGGGTGCGTCATGGGCCTGGTTTGCCAGGATCGCCTTGTCCGGGATCTGTTCGATCAAGCCCGCGCCGAACACCGGGGTGGAGATCCGGAAGATCACGTTGCGGCGTGCGAGCTCCTGCTCGAAGTCCGGCTGCGCGAGCTTGCAGCCCGGCGCGTCCGCCCGACCGGCAATGGTGAACAGGTCGTGGACGCCGCCGTCCGGCGTTCCGTCGGGATTCCTCACGAACCTCGCCTCGCGTACGGGCCCGTTCAGCGTGATGAATGATGGAATGGTATTGGCCGCGCCGTTCTTCTTGGCAAATGCAATCTGCGGATTCACCGGCGGGCTGGTTCCACCGAGTGCCGGATGCAGATGGCATCCGCCGCAGCTGCCGAGGTTCATCGTCGGTCCGAGGCCCTCGGTGACCTCGTCCTCTTCGGCGAACTCGTCCTTGCCCGCGCTGAAAAATGCGAGCTCGGTGTTGGTCAGTCCCGCGATGGGCGCGCCTGCGCCCGCGGCTCCGCCGCGCACTCCAGGATCCCGGGCGGCGACCGAGGGGGTCTCAACGCTCGAAACGGAGCAACCGACGAAGAAACCGACGACCGCGAGCGTTGACAGCAGCTGCACATCGAGTTTTCTCATGGCCACTCCTTCTAGCGCCGACGGGCGCGCGGCACAATCATAATTGCCAGGGCCCGCATCCTGCAACATTGCTCGCGGGCCGTTGTCTCAGGGGGTACGGCCGGGGGTTACAACCTCAGCCATCGCGCAGTGCGGCGAAACCAGTCGAGGAACCGCGGAACGAGCGAGCGTTTGCGTTGACCGTCAACCGCGGGGGACGAAGGCACCTCGCCCAGGGCCGTTAGTGAACCGACAAAGTCCAAGACCTCTCGGTTCACCCATTCGGGGACTTCCAGCAACAGCATGTGGCCAGCACCTTCTTGGATTCTCAGCCGCGACCCCGAAATCAGCCCGCTGAGGTGTCGAGCCAGCGCCGGCGTGGTGAGCCGGTCTTGGCTTCCGACCAGGATCAGGGTGGGAACAGCGAGACGGGTCGCCGGTCCAGTCAGGTCCATCGCCCTCGCGGCGTGCACGTCCTTGAGAATTGTCTCCGGTCGGCAGGCGCGGAGCTCACGCATCCCGACGGCGACCGCGTCGCCGGGCGCGCCGGTCGCGAAGAGGAGCTTCTTCGCCATGGCAAAGAAGAGCAGCTTGCGAAGAGGGCCGGGCAGAAAAGCCAAGAATCGTTCGCCCCAGCCGTCAACCTCTGGGAGCTTCACACAGCTCGCCAGGAGAACGAGACCTCTCACGCGGCCCGATCGCTGGGATGCGAGCGCGAGCGCGATCGCGCCGCCCAGTGAGTGGCCGACCGCGATGACTGAACCAAGCCCCAGTGCGTCGATGAACTTCGCGACGACCCCGCCGTATTCCTCGACGCTCACGTGGGGCATCGGGTCGGACTCTCCGTGTCCGGGCAGGTCGACGGCCACAACCCGCAGAGCGCCCCCTAAGCCTTGAAGCTGGTTGATCCAATAGCGCGCACTCACCCCCGAACCATGGATGAGGAGAAGGGTTGGCTCGCCTCCCGGGTCTCCGACAGTCAGATAGGAGACTCGGCGCTTGGCCAGCTCGACGAAACTGCGAGTGACCTCTGCTCCCGCGCTGCCCGTGGCCCGCTTCGCCGATTCGGAGATGGTCGTCAGGCCTCGCCCTGCCGCGTCGCGACCAGCTGGAACCCGGTGAGCGCGTCGGCCGATCTCTTCATCGATCCTCGCTACCCGCGCGTCTTGCGAGCGCGACGCCCACGATGGTGATCCTCCCTTCCTGAGCTAAGCGGGCCAGCAGCGACGTCACCGCCTCGGTCGACATCCCAAGTTTGCGGCCTATCTCGACGGGTGTCATCGAGCTCTCATCGAGGAAGCAACTCACGATCGCGTCATCGATCTCCTGCCACCAATCTGTCATCGCAGTTGTATGACCTTATCTTGCCAGTTCGGCCGCGCCCGAAGGAAGGCGCGGCGCGGTCACGACGCACGAGCCACCCCACACTCCCGCGAGCGCTTGCTACGCAGGTCTCATGCCAAGCCCCGCGTAAGATTGACGCTGCAGAACCACGTCAGGCCGGGAGCGAACTTCCGTTCGAGCGGTTCAACGGCATGGCGGTTCTATGCGTGCAACTACGCCGGTTAAAGAGGCATGCGGCTACGCGTGCTCATTCGCGCGTCATCGGGAGCCCGTGTGACACCCTTTCTGGACCAGGCTCTCCGGCCGACCCACCGCCGCGAATCCACGGCCTCAGAAGCGGTACTGCAGCCTCGCCGCCGCGTAGTCGATGTCCTTGCCCGGGCCTGTTTCGCGGAGAAACCGTCCCGCAAGGAAGTGAGTGTAGTTCGCCGTGAGTGACAGGTGGCTGTCGATTCGCCACTCGGGTTGCACGGTCACCTGCTCGCCGACGTGCTGGGCGCGGCGGACCCGCCCCGAACGCAGCAGCGCGCCCGCTGGCGAATAGATGCCGCCCCGGTCGGGCGCTAGAAGGCTCCTCGTGAAAGTCTCCGTAGGGAGACGACATCTTCACGGAGCAGATACCCACGACATTTTCTATGTAGCAGTAGCCGGTGCGCCTCACCACCTTGACAGCGTTTGACGAACCGCCCTAACATCGCCCAGTCGGCCACTCCTCGTTCGGGAGGTGTGCGATGGGATGACTTACCGACCTCGTTGCGGCTGCACGCGCCGCCGTGATTCTCCGCTCGTCAGCCGCCGTCGGCTCAATTCACTGAGTCGATAGTCACCCATGGGGTGATCGACCGGACCAGCCGCTGTTTCGTACAAACTCTCTCGCTCGGATCGGCGCGCGCGCCGCCGATCGTCATCTCCGTCGCGCACTCTCGCGCCAGCGTGACTCGTATATCTTCGAAGCCTTACACGCTCACAAACGGAGAATCGAACATGTTGCAGGATGATCTCAGGGATGATACGTGGCTCAGTGACGCGCAGCTAGCGAGGTGCGCCAGAGCTGACGCAGCCGAACCGTTCTCACCGATCCCCACCCAGCTCGTGTCGAACGGGGAATACATGCCCATTCCCCAGACCGAGGACCAGCAGCGGGTCGAAGCCCGCGCGAAGCAGCTCGCCGACGGCGCCGCCAAGAAGCTCGGGATCAGCCGGCGCGCGTTTCTCGCGGGCGCGGGAGGCATGGCCGCCACCTTCATGGCCATGAACGAGGTCTACGGGGCGTTCTTCGACGTCGATCAGGAGGAGATGTTCGACTCCTCGGCCTCCGAGGAAAAGCGTCCTCCGCGACATCTCTTCGTGTTCGATGACCAGCTCCACATGATCCGTCAGAGCGTAACGGGGACGAACCGAGCGCTCCGAGCCCTCGCCCAGGGATACCCCGGCGCGGCGGAGTTCCACGAGAATCCCTTCAATCCCGGCGGGCTGCTCGACGAGCTCGGAGGCGCCTGGACCAACTGGAACCCGGCCCTGATCGGCGACCCGATGGACCACGAGATCTTCCACTTCGTGAACTTCGTCAAGTCGCTCTTCTTCGACAGCCAGATGACCGTCGGCCTGCTGAGCAACATCACGGGATTCCTGCCCGTCTTCGTCGTGGGAATCCCTCCCAAAAGCGTCAAGGAGGCCCGCGACAACTTCGAGGTGTTGACGGCCGACCAGACCGTGGGGGTGAGGAACTTCGTCAATAAGCTGGCCGGTTCCCAGCGCCTCTACGCGCACGGCCTCCTCTACCCCGGCAGGCCCAATCTGTTCGAGATCCAGCGACAAATCGACCTGAACAAGCCGGACTCGTGGAAGGGCTACTGCGTGTCCCTCGCCGCCAAGCACCGCGGCGAGACTGACGCCCAGGAAATGCACGCGTGGAGGCTCGACGGTCAGGACGCATATGACACCTTCGAGCTCATCCGCAAGTACCAGATCATTCTCCAGCACGAGCGGCCGTCCTTCGGCAATATCTGCATTCACAAGGGGTTCGCGCCGACCGCGGATGACACGCCGGAGAACGGGAACCCCGAGGACATCCCGAAGGCCGCGCGCGATTGGCCGACCTTCAACTTCATCATCTACCACTCATGCATCGCACCGGTTCTGTTCTACAAGCCCGAACCGCTCAACAACCTCCTGAGCCAGCAGCCGGTCCTCCGGGACGGCGTCCCCGACATTCGCTGGACGACGCGTTTCGCGCAGCTCGCCCAGGATCTCCCGAACGTCTACGCGGAGGTCGGCTCGACGTTCGCCTCGACCGTCATCACGTTCCCCACCGTCTGGGCTCACATCATCGGCCAACTCCTGAAGTACATGGGGTCGCGACGAGTCATGTTCGGCTCGGACTCCCTCTGGTACGGCTCGCCCCAGTGGCAGATCGAGGCCTTCTGGCGGTTCCAGATTCCCGAGCGTCTGCAAGAAAAATGGGACTATCCAGAGATCACCGAGCACGACAAGCGGAACATGCTCGGTCTCAACTCCGCGCGGCTGTACCACGTCGGCTCCACGAAGCCGCGGAAGTTCGGGCCGGTGCCTGCCGACTGGGAGTCCCGAATCCCCGCCGACCTGAAGCACCTCCTCGAGTTCCCCGGGTTCGCCTCCGACAACCTTTCCAAGATGAAGGCGCGGTACCTCGCCGAGGGCGCGACTCCAGATCACACGCGCTACGGCTGGGTCAGAACGAGAGTCTAGCCCGGCGCCTTTCCGGGACAGATGAAGGGCGCGGCCGCCGGTCGGGGCCGCGCCCTTCCGCGGAAGCCCGCGTCGAGCGACGATCCCGGGCGAGGGGCGCGCCGCGACCGCGTAATGAAGGTGCGGTGCGCGGCAGTGATCGGGATCCTGAGTTGAATCCCTGCGGCACATGGTGGAGGGAACGTTGCGCGATCAGAACAGCAGCACGAGAGAGGGCGGGGCGTTGGACTAGGCGCCGCGCCGCACGCGGTAATCCACGTTGTCCCTCACCCACTTCCAGAAACGATCCTGGTTGGCGAGGTCGGTATCCGGCCTCATCTGGGCGCGCCAGCCCTTCATGACGTCGTACTCCACGGCCCAGAAGCGCACGCGGTCTCGCTTCACCAGCTTCCGCCAGTTGTCGCCGACCTTCGGGCTCGAGTAGACCAGGCGGACGGTGACGTTCTTCGAGAGGTAATCGAGGGGACTGAGATTGATCTGCTGGTAGGAGGCCGGCGTGCCCGACTTGATCGTCCCGTCGCGCACGTCGGGGACGCCGTCGCTGACCACCATCACGGTGATCGGCGCCAGGACGAGATTCCGCTCCTTCACGGTGCGCGCGATCTGCTGGAAGAAGACGTTGAAATCAGTGAGCGTGTCGGTGGGCGGGAACCACTTCCGGAGGTCCGTCTCGATCTGCTTGACGTCCTTGTTGTTGAAGTCGTGGATCGGGTGGAAGGACTTCGGCTCGTTGTTGTCCTTGCCTCCGATAGCCGTCACGAAGAGATCGCGCGGTTTCGAGAGGCCGCCGAGCTCGTGCATGTGGCCGTAGAGATAGTGGGCGACAAAGGTGAGGGCGTCGTCATAGGCGGATCGGAAGGACCCGCTGGTGTCGACGCCGACGAAGAGCGTCGACCGCGGCGGCTTGGTGTCCTCCGGCTCCGCCGCCGAGACCACGACGGCGACACTGAGGAGAGCGGCTAAAATATGCCAGGTCTGCGTGATCTCCTTGGCCTCCTTGAAGGGTAGCGAGAAGACCTGGCGGGACGCGACCAGGACCATGCCGAAGTTGAGCGCGGCCGCCGCGATCTGCAAGACCGGCAACACCAGGTAGTCGAGGAGCTCGTTACTCCTGGCGTGGAGCCATTCGATCTCCTGCTTGAGCTCCGCCACCGGCTGCCGCCACCAGGGCGGCGTCGGCTTGCCGTTGGCGGGGCGCGGCTCGCCTTCGTCCACCATCGGCCGCCGCGAGATGAAGGCGAGCATCGGCGGTGTTCCGAACTGGCCGAACAGGAACCTCGTCATGCCGCGGATACCGATCCATCCGAACGACGACAACAAGAGCGTGACCGTGAGGCCCAGCTTCATACCCGTCTGCTGGGCAATCCACGGCGTCAGCGCGTCGATGAGCTCCCGGTAAAGGAATACGACCTCGAAGAACATCACGAACAGCTCCACCACGAGCATCTGGACGATGTACTTCCACTCCCGCTTCTTCAGAGCGTCCATCAAGGTCTGAACGCACGCGAAGCTACCCATGACGAGCAGCAGCAGGAAGAAGTACAGGATGGGGCCCGCGAAGCGCGCCGTCGACTCGCCACCGACGAGGTCGGCGAGGAGCTCGGTCACGGTCGGCATGAGCGTGTAGCTGAAGATGGCGGCCTCGAGCACGCACCAGAAGATGAGCATCACGAACGCGACCCAGGGCACGCCGGGTCTGAAGTAGGTCTCCGTCATCCGGCCCGTCATCGTGAAGGGCATGAGCACGAGCTGGCGGATCACCTCGAGCACGAGCTTCGCCACGAAGGTGCTGAACGTCACCGCCCATCCCAGCGCCACCCCGACGAACCGGAACATCCCCACCCAGTACAGCCAGACGGCGCGCACGGCATCCCACCACGTCAGCATCAAGGTTGGGATGAACTGCACGCGCCCCGAGCGGAACGGCAACGTATAGATGGAGAGCTGTGTGCACCAGACCGCGGCGACGGCGAGCAACGCCGGGAAGACCAAGAAGAGGTACTTCGCGGCGACGAGCCACCAGGGACCAGGGGCGAAGAAGAAGTCCCACAGCGTCTGCTGCATGCGCGGAATCCACGCCAGCGGCGCGATGAGCAGGTCGGCCAACTGACGCCAGGGTTCTGGAATACGCTGAATCAGCTCGAACATTCGCCCCTCCTTGTGCCCGGTCATGGCGAACGAGCACCTACCGTATAGCAAGCCTCTGGCCGGACGCGTAAGACGCTGATTCGGCGACAATGATGACGTTCGCCAGTGGGCTATTTGGCATCCCGCGAGCGAACTTGACACTCCCGTGCAAGTGCCAATTGCCAAACTGTACCCAGAGGATCCGCTCGCCCCGCGCCCTACGCTGGTGGCGATGCCGACGGGTCCCACCGCCAGTAGCGCGCCGGGGCCCCGGCGTCGACCTTCAGATCTGCACCCGTGATCATCGCTGCGTCGTCAGAGGCCAGGAAGACGGCGGCTTTGGCGTAGTCCGTCGGGCTGGGGAGTCGGCCAAGCGGTACGCCGGGAACGCCCAGACCGAGGAAGCCTCGTCGCCGTGGACTCGGGTTGCTCGGCCGCCGGAACGGGACACCCCACTCCGCGGCACGCGCCATGCCCTCCGCGGTGTCGGTGGCCGTCGGGGTGAGACTGTTGACGCGGACGCCGAACTCCGCCAGTTCCATCGCCGCCGACCGCGTGAAGTTGAGAGACCGCTCTTGCCGGTGCAATACCCGATGTTCCACGGCTCGCCCTGGTGCCCGGCGGTGGAGATGATGTTGATGATGCTGCCGCGGCGTCCCTGGTCGATCATCGACTGGCCGACATGCTTTGTGCACAAGAAGGTCCCGGTCAGGATGATGGCGATCTGCCGGGTCCATTCGCCGAGCGGCATGTCGAGGACGCCCTTCGTGTTGAAGACCACCGCGCCGTTCACGAGAATGTCGATGCCGCCGAAGGCGTCTCGCGCGCGGGCGACCGCCGCCCGAACCTGCGCCTCGTCGGTCACGTCGCACACGACTCCGATCGCTTCGCCCCAGCGCTTCTTGACCGCGTCGGCGCATCGGTGGGCGTTGTCCTCTCTTGCACGTCGACGCAGACGATCCGGGCGCCGGCATCCGCCATGCCGAGCGCGATACCGCCGCAGATGTTCGGGCTCGTACCCGTGAGGAAGGCGACCTTGCTGTGGAGCTTCACCGCGCGGACCACCGACGCGACCATCGGGTAGCCCTGCCATCGTTGCGCCTCCCGTTTCTGGGATCCGTGCGCGGCGCCCCGTCCATGTACGCGGCCCAGCGCTCGTAGAAGCCGCGCTGGTTCTGCTCGGCGATTCGATCGGTGAGCACCCCCGGGCTGTCGTAGGTTCCATAGTCCTGCCCGAGGCCCATCTGGTAGTTGTAGGGGTAGCGCCGCGCAATGACCCCCTTGCTGGCGAGCGTGGCGTAGTTCCAGTTCTCCATGTCGTCCTGTTCGGTCATCCCGGCCGGCCCCGAATAGCGCAGGTAATAGTGCCGGAGCACGTCCTTCACTTCTGGCGGCGCGTCGGCATCGACCGGGAACCAGCGCCAGGCTTCGGTCCTCAGGGCCCCGCGCGGGTGCCAGACGGCGATGGAGCGCGGCTGGCGGGCGAGGTACGCCGTGTTGGGGAACACGTTGCCGACGAGGCCCAGGAGGCGAGCCTCCTTCCCGAGGCGCCGCTTGCGCTCGTCATAGCAATGACGGAAATACTCCTCGACGATTGGCGTGTTCTGGTAGCTCGGCGTATACGGGGCATCCTCCAACTGGAGAAAAGACACCGCGCTCCTGGGCATGGCCTTGTCCCTCATGCTTTCATCCACTGACATTCGGGCAAGTGACCGTGTGCGCCATCGTCCCGGCACGTGCAGGGGATCTCGTCTCGCTTTCGATAACCGATCGACGTGAGGAACGTATCGAAGCCCGAATAGAACGTGTCGCCCGCGTCGATCGCCTGAAAGCCGGCTTGAAAGGCCTGTCGCAACTCTTCACGACTGGGTCGCACGGCGCTCCTCGATCACGGCGTTTGCCGGATCTCCACGATGTCCTGCGCGAAGATCATCTCTTCGGTCCCGACCAGTGAGGCGTCGCGCGGCGCGGACAGGTATCGCCCGAACACCCAGACGCCATCCAGCGGGTTCGACACCACCTCCACCGTCGATCCATCCGACAGGCCGATTCTCGTGCCTGGCTGAAGGTGCCTGAGGTTGACGATGCTCATGACGCGGGCGTCCGCCAGGTCGCCAGCTCGTCCCAGCCCTCGGCGTCCATGAACTCCGCCCAGCGGCGGTAGAGATTTCGGAGGTTGTGCTCGCTCGACTTCGCCTCGGTGATATCCATCACCGACCCCGGCAACCGTAAGCCGTCCCATTCGTAGTTCTCGACTTCGAACCCCATCCCCTGCTCGTACGTGTACGGATAGCGCCGTGCGATCGTCCCCCGGCTGGCGGCATGGGCGTAGTTCCAGTTCTCCATGTCGTCCTGTTCGGTCAGCCCCGCCGGCCCCGAATACCGGATGTAGTACTGGCGCAGGAAGTCCTTCACTTCCGGCGGCGACTCGCTGTCGACGAGATACCATCGCCAGACTTCGGTCTGGTGCGGGCCCCGAGGATGCCAGACGGCGAAGGTGCGCGGCTGTCGCGGATGGAGCGCCGTGTTGGGAAAGACTTCCCCGGGGCTTCCGGTCACGCGTCCCCATTCACCCCGGCGGCGCCGCCGCTCCGCCTCGCACTGCTTGAAGAACTCGGACACCACGGGCGATTGCTGATAGGCCGGAGGCGTCGGCTGGTCTTTCGGTAACACGTACACGCCGGTCTGGTGCCCTCGCTCCGGGAAGCAGATTTGCAACCGGCGGGCGAGGAGCCGCTCGCGCATGTCTCGGCGTCCACTCCCGCTGGGCCCGATGCCCACCATGTCGACCGATCGGTGACTGATGTTGTGATAGCTATCGCCGCTGAAGTTCTCGGCGGGGAATTTCCAGTTACACGGGATGAGCCATTTCTGGACGCCACCCAGAACCTCGGTGCCGCCGTCGCGGCCGTCCCAGCCATCGAGCGTCAGGTCGAGATAGCGCCTGAACTCGCCGAGATATTCGAGGAACCCAGGGGCGTTCGGATCCCACGTGGCCCACACGCTTCCTTTGTAGGTGGCCAGTTGCGCCACCTCCACCAGGCCGAGTTGCGACCGGTCCAGCTTCCCGTGGTAGGCCTCTCTGAAATACGGAACGCCGACGAGCTTTCCGTCGGCGGCATAGCTCCAGCCGTGGTAGGGACACGTGAAGACCGGGGTGTTGCCCTCGTCGTAACGGCACACTTTCATCCCGCGATGCCGGCAGGAGTTCAGGAACACGTGCACGCGCTCTTCGCGGTCGCGGCACAGGATCACCGACTCCTCTCCCATGCACGACACGAAGTAGTCACCCGGCTTCGCGATCTGACTCTCGTGGCCGACGAACAGCCAGGCGCGAGTGAACACCCGTTCCAGCTCTTCCGCGTAGATCTCTTCGTTGACGAAGATCTCGCGGCTGATCAGTCCCGCCCCCAGATCCACGAGACCGCCCCGGTAACGACGTCCCGTCGCCATGGCCGCCTTCTCCTAGAAGAAAAACGTCAGATTCTTGACCTGGAGCACGTTCTGGTCCAGGACGATCTTTCGCCGCCTGATCTTCCAGTGCCCATCGACGCGGTGAAGCACATCCTCTCGCTTGCCGACGAGAATGTCCGTTTCCGTTTCGACCCGGTTGCGGTAGATCAGAAAGCGCGACTTGACGGTCACCTCCGACGGCGCCGAGGCCGATGGCTTCACGTCGAGGATTTGAATGTTGGACACGATGTGGCAGATCCGCGAGAGGGGCTCCTCGGCCCAGTGGACGCCGGTCAGGATCTGCTGCACCCGCCGCGTCAGCGTCTCTTTGCCCTCGTCGAACCAGTTGACGTCCCGGCCCTCGCGCGTGAACTCCCGCTCGAGCTCGCCGAACTTGACGTTGCGTCGCATCGGCATCCAGTAGCGCACGTCTTCGTCCAGGAGCGCCAGCCACTCCTCGTATCGGCGCTTAGGAAAAGGTGTGCGACGTCATCGCCGTGATCAGTCATGGCTATCCCCGCCGGGGATCCTTCTCCTGGTAACCGCCTTCGTGTTTGAGTCCCGCAGCCCGCAGCTCCACGCCGGCCATCGCTTCGAGGACTCGCGCCGCGATGGGAAATCCCCGCTGGCCCCATCCCTGGGCCTGGGCGCGCTTCATCACGTCGTCGGCGATCGATCCCGTGTGCGCGGGCGCTCCCACCTCGCGCGCCAGCTCACAGGCCAGATGCAGGTCCTTCGCGACGATGTCCAGCGTCCCGCCGGCGGTGAACTCGCCGCTCAGGACCGACCGGGGAATGTTGTCGAAGGTTCGACTCGCCCCCGCGCTGACCGGGACGATCTGCGCCAGGATGCCGAGATCGATCCCCGCTTTGGCGGCGATGAGGAGACCTTCGAGCGAGGTGACGAAGTTCGTATAGCCGAGGTATTGCGTCACGAGCTTCGCGATGCACCCCGCGCCCGTCTCGCCGACGTAGAAGATGTTCCGCCCCATGGCCTCGAGCAACGGGTGGTATCTGGCGAAGGTCGTCGCTTGACCGCCCACCATGATGGTCATGCCCGGTGGGCGGCCGCTGACCGGCGCATCCAGGAACTCCACGCCTCGCGCCCGACAGGCCTCCGCGATCCGGCGGACGACGCTCGGCGCGTTGGTCGTCATGTCGATGCAGGCGCCGCCCGCTTTGAGCCCGGCCAGGATACCGGTCGATGGGTCGACCATCGCCCTCTCCACCTCGGCCGGGCCTGGAAGCGACGTGAAGACCACCTCGCTGGCCTGCGCCGTCGCGTGCGGAGTGTCCGCCCAGCGTGCCCCCAGATCACACAGGTTGGATGTGGCCTCACGCCGGAGATCGTGGACGGTCAGTTGGTGGCCTGCTTCGATGAGGCAGCGAGCCATCGGATTGCCCATCGTGCCGGTGCCGACAAAACCCAGTTGCATCAGACAGCCTCCGCCGTCACGGCCGGAACGACGCGAAGCACTTGTTCGAGTTGAAGATGTGCGTCTCGACCCACGCCGTCTCGTCGGGCTTGCGGCCCAGCTCGGCCATGGCGCCCGCCAGACACATCCAGTTGAGGAGCTCTTGCTGGCCGCTTTCCTCCATCGCGGACAGCGGCGTCTCGCGCCAGGTCGCCCAGTCGCCTCTCTGGAGCGCGCCGTACAGGACGCGGTCGGCCGGGATATCAGGATAGAGGAAGTAGTTCTTGGCCGTCAGGAACGCGTGGGACCAGCTCGACGAGGCGACGAGCGCCACACGCCAGGGGCTCCGCGCCAGGGCGCGGGCGCACGCGGCGCCGAGGTCGAAGCAGCGCCAGGGCATCGGCGAGGGCGGATCGAGCTGATCACCGGTCGGCGCCTCGGCGAGGCTTGCGACGCCGGCCCGCTGCGAGATCACCTTCCTCCCGTAGCAGTTGATTTGGAAGGGCACCACAGCGTGGTCGAAGCCCTTCCGGTCGTAATCGAGGAACATCACCGTATTCAGAAACGCGTGTCCGAGCTCGTGGTGCAGCGGCCGGTACGCGTACGACACGTCGAACCCTTTGGCCAAGAGGCCCTCGGCCAGGGCCTTGGCGCCGGAGCGATGGCCCCGCACCCGGAAGGTCGTGTCCTTGGGCTCGTCCCAGACGTTCGCGCGCACGAACGAGGCGTGGGCCCACGGCTGCGGCGCAAACGACTCGCAGGCCAGCACGCAAAACGGTGGAATGATGTCTTCCTTGAAGTTTTCGTACTGATCATCGCCCCACAGCACGATGAAGTCCGGCCGAAAGTCGTCGACGAGTCTCCGCATCTTACGGAAGTGCGCCACCAGGAACTCTCGATGCTGCACGGCAGCGCTCCGCCCCTCGTCACTCCCGTACTCTCGCCGCATGGCCTCGGGCCATGCGGACGGCTGTCGGTATCGTTCGGGCAGCGCCGGATCTGCGAGCGCGCGCTTCAGGATGCCGGCCATGCCCTCGTCGCGGCCGCCGAGCGGCGGGAAATGCGTCATGCCGAGCCCGAGGATCTCTCCCATGGTTGCCTCCTTAAAGCTCCTTAGAGAAGGATGCTGACCTTGCCGTGCGGGCGCAGCGCTTCGAGATCGAGGATGGCCCGGCGGCGCTGGATCCGCAGTGCGCCATCACGTCGCACCAGCGTGTACTCGTACCGGCCGACATACGTGTCGACCTGCTCGACACGCATGCGATAAACGACGAAATTCGCGGTGACCCGTATGGTGTCCCCGTCCGCCCCCAGGATGCGCACGTTGCTGATCAGCCGGCGGGTCCGCGAAGGCGGGTTCTCGGCCCAGGCGGCCTTGCCCAGGAGCTGCTACGGTGCACCCGGAACAACCCGGCGTTTCGGTTGTCCCGCACCAGGTTCTCGAGGGTCTCTTGCTCCATGGGGTTCCCCTTCAGGCGCGATGGCCGAGTTTCGCCGAGATCTCGTCGCTCGCCTTCCGCACATGGCGCTTGAAATCCTCGAGGTCGTCGGTGAAGCGGGTGCGCGACCCCGCGATGCCCACGGCGGCGACACACTCACCGTGCGCGTCGAAGAGGGGGGCCGCCACCGCCGCGAGGTCGGGCTGACGCTCGCCACGGTTGATGGCGACGCCGGCGCGGCGGATCTCTTGAAGCTCGCGCCGGAGGTCAGCCGCCCCCACGATCGTCGTTGGAGTCAGGCGCCGCAGCCCCGCCTTGACGACCTGGGGAACGCGCTCGGGGTGCCAGGCGAGCATCACCTTGCCGCTGGCGGTCCCGTAGGCGGGAGCGCGAGCGCCGGGTTCGACGTAAAAGCGTAGCGCCTCCTGCCCATCCCTGATGTCCAGGTACAGCACGTCAGTGCCACGAAGCACGACGAGCCCCGATGTCTGCCCCGTCACAGTAGTCAGCCACTTGAGTACCGGCCGCGCCGCCTCGACCAGCCCCGTTCGGCCGACTACCCTGGCGCCGAGCTCCCAGATGCGAAGACCGAGGGTGTACCGCCGGGAGACGGAGTCGTGCCGGACGTAGCCGTGTTCTTCGAGGGTCTTGAGGACACGGAAGACGACGGTCTGGGATTCCTTGAGGCGTCGCGCCAACTCGGTGAGGGTGAGGCCACCGTCGACGGTCTCGAGCGCTTCGAGCGCTGCAAGGCCCTTGACGAGCGTCAGGAGCGTATACCTCGTGTTGCGACTCATCGCGGGACGCCCCTCCGCTGCTTTGCGGATATAGCAATACGATTTCGCAAAAGGTAAAGGAGGTGCATGGCGGTGTCAAGGGCGCACCGGGGGCCATTCACGCGTCGGTGATGCCCTGGGAGTGAACGCGCAGAACGCTGCGTCGGCTCTGGGTGGGGTGGTCGAGCGCGCGGTGCTCGTCGGGTCGGGCTGGCGAAGGAAGAAGACGATGACGTGGCAGTGCAGCAAATCTCGGACGCGGTCTCGATGATGCATAATGGCCGGCAGATGACGATCGCGACGCTGCCGAAACGCCTGGGTTTTTTCACGCGCCTTCTCGATCAGGCGGACCCCGCCGAGCGGTACCGGCTGGCGACCGCGCAGATCATCCACGCCGAACGGTTCGGCTTCGATTCGGCCTGGATCGCCCAGCACCATTTCCACGAAGACGAGGGCGGCCTTCCCGCGCCGTTCGTCTTCTTGGCCCAGGTCGCCGCCCAGACATCGCGGATCCGCCTCGGGACGGGGATCGTGACCCTGCCGCTGGAGCTGCCGATCCGGGTGGCCGAGGACTCCGCAGTGCTCGACCTGATGTGTGGCGGCCGCCTGGAAGTGGGCGTCGGAGGCGGGGGCAACCTTTCCTCATACGCGGCGTTCGGCCAGAACAGTGCCGAGCGCGCGACGCTGCTCGCCGGGCACCTTCAAGTGTTGCGCGACGCTTGGGCGGGGCGGCCGCTGCCCGGAGGAGGAGATCAGCTGTATCCGGCGCATCCGAGCCTGGTCGAGCGCGTCTGGCAGGCGACGTTCACGGTCGATGGAGCCAGGCGGGCTGGCGCAGCGGGGGACGGTCTCATGCTGTCGCGCACGCAGCCCCGGCCGGCCAACGCTCCCGACCTGTCGCTGGCCAAGATCCAGAATCCGATGATCGACGCTTACATGGAGGCGCTGCCCGAGGGCCGCGAGCCTCGCATCCTCGCTTCGCGCACCGTGTTCGTTGCCGATGACAGCAAGGAAGCCCTGCGTTTCGCCGACATCGGGCTAGGGCGGCATCGCGCGCGCCTGGCCAGGTTGGGCCGCGGGACCGGAGATGATTCGCTTCACGCGATGATCGCCGCCATGGATGTTCATCTCGGCACGTCAGACAATGTGATCGCCTCGCTCCAGACGGACAGCACGCTCGCCCGGGC
>QHSR01000161.1:17757-29624 GCA_003221635.1 Candidatus Rokuibacteriota bacterium
TGGACGAGCCGCAGGGCCGGCCGGGGGCTGGGGCCCCCGGGCCCGAGGTGAGCGATACGAAGAGGCCCGACGGCCGAGGCGCGCCTACAAATCGAGGACGATGAAGATATCAGGAACAGACGCCGACGTCATCGATGCGCTGGTCGGGATCACGCCGGGATCTTCCCTGGATGCGATCCGCGCGCGGAGACCGGAGGCGCGCGCTCACGCGCAGGCGACGTATCGGGCGTTGTTCGCGCCGGAGGCGCCAGGCAACGTCACCGCACAGGAGCGTTTCGCGGTGGGTGGATTCGTCGCTGGCCTGCATGGCGCCACGGCGATTGCCACCGGTTATGGCGCGCGCCTCGCCGAGAGCGGAGCCTCGGTGGCGCTGAAGGAAGCGGTTGACGTGGCCATCGCGGAGGCCAGGACCAACGGCCCCTATGGCCGCTACCCGGCGGGGCCGTTGAGCCGCGAAGATACTGCCGGCTTGAGCTATCGCGTGGGAGCATCGACCCGCCGGACGCTCGGTCCGCGCCTCACCGCGGCATTCGAGCACGTGCACATGCTCGTCTTTCACCCGCGCGACGCCGCGCCGGCGGCGCTGCAGGCGCTGCTGGACGCCGGCTGGTCCACGACCGACATCGTGACGCTCTCCCAGATCGTCGCCTTCCTGTCCTTCCAGATCCGGGTGGTCACTGGATTGCGCACCCTGGCCGGCCGTCCCTGACGCGCGAGGTCCCGACATGACCGATACCGTTCTGGTGACCCCGGAACACACGGTTCCGACCGCCTTCACCCGGGCCCAGCTCGACTGGCTCCCCTGGCTCGAGCCGCTCGCCGTCGATGCGATGACCGAGCGGCACATGGCGAGTCTCGTGGACGCCGCGCGCGTGAAATCGCCATACTTTCGCCTCCTCGCCCGCGACCCGGACGCGCTAGAGGCCAGGACGCGAACGGACAAGGACATTTTCTACAACCCCGATGCCGGCCTGCCGCGGGCTGAGCGCGAGCTGGCGGCCGCCGCGACGTCCCGCTTCAACGGGTGCGTCTACTGTGCCTCTGTGCATGCGCGCCACGCCGCGACCTACTCGAAGCGCGAGGCCGACGTTGAGCGCCTGCTCGACGCCGGCGTCTCCGCCGATCTCGGCGAACGCTGGAATGCTATCGTCGCCGCCTCGGTGGCGCTGACCGCGACGCCGAGCGCGTTCGGGCCGGAGCACGTCGACCGCCTGCGTCGCTCAGGGCTCGACGATCTGGCGATCGCCGACGTCATCCACGCCGCGGCCTTCTTCAACTGGGCCAATCGCCTGATGCTCTCGCTCGGTGAACCGGCGGCCACGGCCGGGCCGTAGGCCGCCGACCGTGCTCAGGACGGCAGGATGACGGCCTTGCCCGTCGTCTGCGTGTCGAAGAGCTTGTAGGCTTCCTCTGCTTGCTCGAGCCTCCAGCGGTGCGTGAAGAGCTTCTCCACGTCCACATTCCTGTCGGAGACGAACTCGGCGCACTCGGCCTGACCCTGCTTCGAGAACGTCCAGGACCCCACCAGGGCGACCTGCCGGCGCAAGAGATCCGGGCTCACGTCCAGCGTCACCTGGCCTCGCTCGCCCACGAAGCAGGCCGTGCCCCACGAGCGCACCGTGCGCACGGCCGCGGCGCGGGCTTCTCCCTGTGCTCTTGGTGCTGCGGCGACTCACAGAACTTTGAAATGGAATGGAGGTAGCCGATGCCGAAGCGGATCTCTATTGCGCTGGCCGTGCTGTGGGCAGTCGCGCTGGTAGGAGGACATCCGCGCACCGCTCCCGCCCAAGACAAGGCGCAGATCGTCGACGTCTTCAAAGAGCCCCTGGCGGTAGCCGATCCAAGAAGCGTCAGCGTCCGTCAATATGACGTTCCGCCCGGCTGGGCCACTCCGATGCATCAGCACACGGGGCACATGTTTCTGTACATCGTGGAAGGGTCTGGAGCGATGGAGACCGAAGGCGAAGTCCGAGCTGCGCGAGCAGGCCAGGTCATCCATCAGCTTCCCGGCAAACCGATGGTCATGAAGAATTCGAGCAATTCGGCGCGGCTGAAGTTCATCCTCTTCCAAGTCGGTCCTGAAGGGGCGCCGCTGACGATGCCGGTGAAGTAATCGAGGAGGCGAGGTCCTGTCGCGACCTCGCTCGTCAGAGATCCCCTTTCGCCGAAAGCGTCGCGTCTTCAGCGCTCGTCCTGGCCGCGGCCTCGGCGAGGAGCGTGTACTTGGCCAGCGTGCGCTCGGCGAGCGCGGTGGGCCAGCGGTGATCGTCCACGATTCTCAGGAACTCGTCGAGGACCCGGGCGAAGTGTCTCTCGTGGCCCCCGTCGAGCGGGGGCGGCACGGTCACCTCGTACGTTTCCGGGCCGGCGGGCACGACCTCGACGCCGGGGAGCTCCGCGTGCCACGCCGTGACCGTGTCGCGCAGCGCGCGCGCGACCCCGGCGGCATCGATGCGAGGCTCGAGGAACACTCCGCGGCGGTGACCCGTGCGGGCGCTCTGCTCCAGGCGGATGTCGGCGCGAGTCCCGTGAGCGACGCTGTGGGAGGCGTCTGGCCCGCCCGGCAACGGCCCGAGGTTCCAGCGCGTCGCGGCGCTCGCGGTGAGGCGACCGATCCGGTACACGAGCTCGGCGTTGCATCGATAGCTCAGCGCGCCATCGTCGACGAAGGGCTCGAGCTCCCGCGGAAACCCCGCCTCTCCGGTGATCCGCCGGAACGCCTCCGCGGGCACTCGCGTCGACCACGCGCGGGCCGAGAGGAGCGCCGGCGCCGCGGCGTCGCCGTCCACGAGCCACTGCGCCTGGTCCACGACGTGGGTGGGAATGTCGACCGGGCCGCTCCCCTGCACGCGCACGTCGAAGAACCACCAGGGACGTCTGAGGGGGGCGCCATCGACGAGCTTCTCCAGATGGTGCACGCTCTCCTGCTCGATGGCCGACCCATCGTCGCGGAAGGCGCCGAAGAGCGCGGGAGCACCGACGAGCCTCTTGACCAGTCCGGCCGCCAAGTCGTGACGCCCCGTCATGATCTCCGCGGCCAGCGGCCAGCCCTCGAGGCTCGCCCGCACGTGCTCGAGGTCGGCCGGCTCCACGAGCCACGGCTTGTCGGCGAGCACGTGGAAGCCTGATTCGTGCAGCCGTCGTATAGTGCGCGCCTTGCCCCCGTTCTTGCCCGCCAGGACCACCACGTCTCCGCGCCGCTCGTCGACGAGCCGCCCGAGCGGGTCATCGGACGTGGTCACGACGGGACGCCAGCGCGTGGGGTGCGGGGAGCGCCGGTTGAAGCGCTCAACCAGGGCGAGGAAGTCGCGCAGCTCGGCGCCCTCGCGCGCGTAGACGAACACCTCGTCGGCCGCGCGCGCCTGCGGCACGCGCAAGGTCAGGGCGGCGTGGAAGTGCCCCGGGTCGAGGAAGAGCAGCGCATGCATGGGTGCTCAGCGATGGTACCGCACCTGCAATCTCCTGCCTCGTCGACGAAGCCCGCGAGGTCGGCTACTGTGTGGCAGCGACTTCCTGGCGCTGACTTTCAGCCCGGGAAAGGAGGATGTAAATGCCATGGCATATTGGCTTCGACGTTTAGAACGCGTGTTGTTTCAAGTCGGCATCCACCCGACTCACCGAGTCCCGGTGCTTGTCGCGAAAGTCGTCGAACGCTTCAGGATGAAGACAGGCCGCAAGGATCTCCAGCGACTCGACGATGCGTGGTCCCGGCCGATTGAAGTAGGCGTTTCCGTCGGCCACATACACACGGCCTTCTTCCACGGCGCGCCAGGATTCCCACGGCAACGAGGTCCGCAGCAGAGCAAGCTCCTCGATGATTCGGCCGAGCGGAAAGCCGCACGGTTTGATCAACACCACGTCGGGCGTCAGCGCCAGCAGCGCATCTCTCGTCACGGTCGGGGCGTGATCACCCGGCCGGGTCACCAGCGGGATACCTCCTGCCCGCTCGATCAGCTCGGGCATCCACATCCCACCGACCATCACCGGGTCGAGCCACTCGATCGAGACAACGCGAGGCCTCGCGGCGCGGGCGGCGCCACGTTCTGTGATGTCTGAGACCCGCGCCTGGAGGGTCCGCACAACGGCCGCGCCCTCCGCAGCTCGACCGAGCGCGTCGGCGACGCGACCGATATCGGCCCAGATGTCGTCGAGCCGGGTTGGGTGGAGGTTGACGATACGAATCTCTTTGTGAAAGAGCGCCGCCGTCGCGGCACAGACGTCGTTGAACGAGACCGCGCAGACGTCGCAGAGATCCTGGGTAACGATCACGTCGGGCCTTGCGGCTTCCAGTCGCGCGACCTCGATCTCGTAGACGGCCAGGGCGTCCTGGAGTACCGCGCGGACCTCTCGATCGATGTCACGGCTAGTTCTTACGGGTCGCAGCCTCGCGCGCGTCAGCGCGGGAAGATGACGCACGCTCTCCGGGAAGTCGCACTCATGCGAGATGCCGACGAGATCGGCCTCGGCGCCGACGCCGCAGACGATCTCAGTCGCCGATGGCAGCAAAGAGGCGACACGGTAACTCATCGCGCGAGATCTCGAGATGGACGCATCATGCCGTAGAAGAGCGTGCGCGACAAGTCTCTTCGCAGCCGGCTCGCGGTGAACCCGCCACGCTCGAAGTCCTGACCGGCGAAGGAGGGCTCCTTTCCCAAAAGGGGACTCCATGGGATAAAGCGGTATTCAAGGTCCTGGATGAGGCATGGCGCCCGATGACTGGGCAAGGTTCCGAGGGACAGCCCCCTCCCTGCAGAGGGGCGAGGCTACTGTGAACCGCGGTCCAGCCCGCGGCTGGAACAGGAGGGAATCAGAATGAGCGCACCCAAAGAGATCGGGCATATCGTCCTCAACGTCACCGACGTGGAACGGTCCACCAGGTTCTACCGGGATGTGGTGGGATTCCAGGTGTCTCGGTATCGCCCCGACGGGACGGGCGCCTTTTTGACCTGCGGCGCGGTGCATCACAACCTCGCCCTGTTCAAAGCGCCCGCGGGAGCCCGGCCGACAGAGAAGGGAGCGATCGGCCTGAATCACTTTGCGTTCAAGGTCGAAAGCTACCGGGCCCTGCAAGCGGCCCACAAACGGTTGGTGGAGGCTCGGGCCCCCATCGACCACATCGTGGACCACGGCATGACCCGCAGCGTCTACTTCCTGGATCCGGACGGGATCGAGATGGAGCTCTTCTCCGATACCTATGCCACCGAGGAGGAGGGATTGGCCTACATGAAATCCACCCGCGGAGGGGCTGTCCCGATGGACATCACCGCCGCGGAGCCTCCACGCGCGGAGATCCCCAAGGCTGACTTTACCCGGGTCGGCTAGCGGGCCGCCTCTCCGCGCTTCGTCGGCAAGAAGGGAGACGCCCATGGACTTCGGGCTCTTCATCGAGTTCCCATACCGTGAGGGGATGACGGAACGTGAGGCCTTTGCCGAGTGCTTTGCGTTGGTGGATGCAGCCGAGGCCCTCGGCGTCAACTCGGTGTGGCTGGCGGAGTACCATTTTTCCCCGATCAGCGTCTTGTCCTCCCCCATCACGATCGCCAGCGCCATCGCCGCCCGGACCCAACGCATCCGCATTGGCCTGGCGGTCGTGCTCTTGCCCCTGGCCCACCCCATCCACATCGCCGAGGACATCGCCACCGTGGATCACATCAGTCAGGGCCGGGTCGAGTTGGGCGTGGGGCGGGGCACGTTTCCTGACACGCATGATGGCTTCAACTCCCCCTTCGCCGAGAGCCGAGAGCGGTTCGACGAGTACCTGGAGATCATCCTCAAGGCGTGGACCCAGGAACGCTTCTCCTTCACGGGCAAACACTATCGGTGCGACAACCTGTGTGTCCGGCCCAAACCGCTGCAGCGGCCACACCCACCGATCCGCGTCGGTATCACCTCGGAAGTCACCTTTCCCCTAATCGGACGCCTGGGGTTTCCGATCATCATCAACCCGTCCAGAGTCTTTGCTCTCTCTGAGCTTGCGCCGTACATCCAGCAGTACCGGGAGGCCTGGCACGAGGCGGGCCATGCAGGCGCTCCCCAAGTGGGGCTCCGGGTGCCGCTCTACGTGGCCAAGACGGCGGAGCGTGCCTACGCAGAGCCTAAGGCCAGCACCATGGCGGCCGTGCAAGGTTTGGGCAATCGAGTGGCGGGCAGCGCCTCCCGAGAGGGCACCACCGGTGACTGGAGCGCTCAGGCCGAACGCGTGCGACGCATGAGCTACGACGATTGGCTGCGGGACAAGGTGGTCTACGGGATCCCGGAGGCCGTGGTTGACCGGCTCCAACAGCTGCGAGAGGAGCTCGACCTGACGCAGATTCTGTATGAGGTCAACTACGGGCGCCAGATTCCCTATGCGCTGCAATTGGAAAACCTACGGCTGATCAACGAGCGCGTGATTCCGCAGTTCACATAGTCCCGCTCCTGGAGGAGGATGCCATGCCTTTCCCGAGACTCAGTGATGTCACCGTTGCACGGGAGACGCTGGTCACGATAGGCCGCGAGCAGCGGATTTCTGCCGACTCGCACATGACAGAGCCGCCGGACCTCTGGGAGAAGCGGCTGCCACCCGCGCTACGAGACCGCGCACCGCGCTTTCCGAATCGCGGCGATGCCGGCGGCAACGTGCGCGTTGGCGGCTGGGACCCCTGTGAGCGGCTGAAGGACCAGGCGTACGACAGCGTCAGCGCAGAGGTGCTCTATCCCACCCGAGGCACGGTCGCCTGGGTGACGGGTGACCCGGAGCTCGAGGAAGCGTGTTGCCGCGTCTACAACGACTGGCTGATCGAATTCTGCAGTGCGGCTCCTCAACGTCTCTGGGGCCTGGCCATGATCTCGTTGTGGAACATCGAGCACGCGGCCCAGGAACTCGAGCGGTGCCGCAAGGGAGGCCTGCGGGGAGCGACCATCGGGCTGGTACCGGCGGAAGACTTGCTCTACGGCTCGGACCACTACGAGCGATTCTGGGCCGCCTGCCAGGACCTGGCGATGTCGGTCAACCTGCACATCAATTCGGGCCCGGGTCGTATGAAGTTCTCCCCGCAGCAGCGCAGCGGGCTCATGCCCGATGGAGCGGCAGGCCACAAGTGGGATTGCATGAAGGCCGTGGGCAACATGGTTGCCGCGGGTGTTTTCGAGCGATACCCCGGCCTGAACCTGGTGGTCGCAGAGGCCGGCGTGGGGTGGATCCCGTTCTTCGCCCAGGAGTTCGACTACTATCAGATGAGCTTCGGTCCGTCGCCCATCGGTCTGGGGCGGCAGCGCGACATCCCCCGGCCGCCCAGCGAGTACATCTATCGGCAGGTCTACGGGGCGTTCATTCAGGACCCGGTCGGCTGCAAGCTGCTTCCCGAGTATGGCTCCGACACCTTTATGTGGTCCAACGACTACCCGCACAGCGCCTGCATCTGGCCGGGGGCAACCCGATTCATCGCGCAGGATCTGGGACACCTCGTGCCGGAGGCCCGGGCCAAGGTGCTCTGCGGGAATGCGGCCCGGTTGTACAACGATGGCCAGCTACCCCCGCCCGCCGACCCGCCGGGTGACGTGAAAGATCTGGAGGCGTGGAACAAGGTCCACTGGCACGAGTAGGCGTGCTGTCCCCTAGGAGAGGAGGGGCGTTGCCGTCTGGTGCGAGAGCAGGACTTCCCGGCGCTCTTGGGCCGAGGCCAGCACGGCGAGGCACACCTCTAGGTTCGCCTTCCCCCAGCGTCCGCCGTGGGCCGGGACTCGCGCCTTGACCACCGCGTCGTACAGCTCGCGAACCACCGCGTCTCGCCCCGTGTCGCCGGTCGAGAGCGGTACCTCGCGCCGCTCGTCCCCGCCGTAGACGTAGACGCCGTGCGCTGACTGTCGTATGTCGCCCTTCTCGCAGCTCACGAGGGTGAGCCCGAAGAAGGACGGATGCGGCGCCGGCCCTGCCGGGCGCGGGGCGCGATTCCCGCCGTACCGGACCGCACGCTTGAGGCCCAGCTCCGCGTCCCGACTGCCGACCTTCTGGAGCGTCTGCCGGGCGCGGCCGTAGGCCGTGGGGTCGACGCGCTGCCCTTGCTCTCCGATCCCGAACGCCAGCTCCGTGGTGTGAAAATGATCGGCGCCGCTGTACACGGCGCTCGCGGGCGTGCCGTCCTCGAACTCCATGTAGACCACGTGCGCGTCCTCGGTGGGGCGCTGCGCGTCTCCGCGCCCGGTCATCGCGCGGACGCTACGGAGCAGGCCACCGCCGATGAATCTCAGGATGTCGAACTGGTGCGACCCCTGCCGGAACGTCACGCCGCCGCCCAGGCGGGTGTCGAGCTCCTCGGCGTTGCGAGGGCGGTAGAGCCAATCCGTGAAGCACCAGTTGTGCAACATGCGGACCCGGCCGAGAGCACCGCTCTGAGCGATCGGCGGCTCGAAGCTGTGCGAGTGGCCCACCACGAGCTGCCGGCCGTGCGCCTCGGCCGCCCGGATCATCCGGTCGGCATCGTCGAGACTGAGAGCCATCGGCTTTTCGATGACGACGTGCTTGCCATGCTCGAGGGCGAGGAGAACGTGCTCGGTGTGGTACTGCGTCGGGGTCGCGATGTAGATCGCGTCGACGCGCGGGCTCGCGCACAGCGCCTCGACGCTCGAGTATGTCTCGGCCGGGAAGTCGCGCGCGAACGATGCGACTGCCCCGGCGTCGGCATCGGCCGCCGCCGTGAGCCTGGCGTGCGGATGCCTGAGGATGGCCGGCAGCATCATGCATCCCGCGGTCCCCAGGCCGGCGACGGCCCATCGCAGGACGGGCGCCGACTCTGGCACGCCCCCGATCTCCGAGAGCCGGCCTAGCCGGCGCTCTCCGGCGCCCTGGCCCAGGCGTTTTCCACAGTGTCGAGCAGCGCGCTCCAGGGCGCCTGGCCAGTGGCGAGACGACGGGCGCGCGCGGCCTCGATCAGGCTGTACTCCACGGGGATGTCGATGCACTTGTTGGTCGCGGCGTCGCGGAAGACGTTCATCGGGTCACCGCCGGCCTCGACGATCGCGAGCTGCTCGCGCAGCAGGCGGCGGAACAGGATCACTCCCTGATCCGAGTCGCCCAGCTTCTCCAGGTCGCGCTCGGCGACCGGCCCCTGGGTCACCCACGCCATCATGTCCTGGCCCAGCACGAAGTTCGTGATGTGCTCGCCGCGCTCGTCCGTGATCGGGATCTGGTAGACCGGAACGCGCTCCTGCGGCGGCTCCGCCCCCGGCGGCGCGGGCAGGACCTGATACATCAGATGATAGGTATGGGTGTCGTCCATCGGCACGCGGAACTGGAACGTCCAGCCGACGCGCAGGATGTTCGGGAACAGGATGGGGTGCCCGATCCGCCACGTCGGATCGTCCTCCGACCCGCCGAGCCGCACGCGCCGCTTGACGATCCCGTGGGCGAACACGTCGAACCCAATCTTCAGGTGGTGACCGATGACGCGCTCCACCATCCGCTCGCCGCCCGCGTCTTTCCCCGCGTTACGGCTCATGACGTACTCGTAGTAGCGGCCGTGGAGCCACTCGGTGTGGACCGGGTCCAGAGAATTCTCCATGCACTGCATCCAGTTGCAGGGGATCACCGTCACGCCGATGTCGCGCCAGACGTTGTCCATCACCAGGAGGTCCCACCGCGGTAGCAACGGAGGGGGCTCGGGACCGAGGTACGCGAACACGAGGCCGCCGAGCTCTTCCACCGGATAGGCTGGCGTCCGCACGCGGTCCTTGAAGGTGCTCCCGGGAAGCTCGGCCGGCATCTCGACGCAGCGCCCCTGGCCGTCGAACATCCAGCCGTGGTAGCAGCACCGGAGGCCGTCCTCCTCGGGGATGCCGTAACGCATCGACACCCGACGGTGGGGACAGCGCTCGCCGATCAGGCCAAGCCGGCCGCGCCGGTCGCGAAACAGCACCAGATCCTCTCCGAGGAGCTTGATCGCCTTGACCGGATTGGCGTCCAGATCAGCCGTGGCGGCGATGGGGAACCAGTACCGCCGCAGCAACGTGCCCATGGGAGTGCCAGGCCGAGCCCGCGTCAATCGCTCGTTCTCTTCCCGGCTCAGCATCGGCGTCCTCCCTTCCGCGCCGGCTGACCGGCTCGGCGCCCATAGTCTACTTCACGGACGAGCGTGCGCGCGCCCAGCCTCGCGAGGACCTCGGCCGTCCTTTGACACCGTTCAGCGCGAACGGTCACCATCATGCGAGGGCACCTCACGAACGGGGGAGCCGGGACGTTTACCTACTGTGAGCCAGAAGCGCTTCCACGTGGCCCGGCCGGGAATCGGAACGATCTCAGCAGGAGAACGTCGCATGCGCAACGTGGTAAAAGCAACACAGGCTGATGCCGTCGGCATCAACACCCGTGTCGGGATGCTCGACTGGACCAGCGTCGCGACGCACCTCGATGACCATGGCTGGGCGATGGTCGAGAAGCTTCTGACCGCCGACGAGTGTGAAACGATCGCCGGTCTCTACGATGATGACGGCCGGTTCCGGAGCCATGTGGTCATGGCGCGGCACGGCTTCGGGCGGGGTGAATACAAGTACTTCACCTATCCGCTGCCGGACATCGTCGCCGATCTGCGCAGGGCGATCTATCCGAACCTGGCGCCGATCGCCAATCGCTGGAACGAGTCGATGGGGATCGATGTCCGCTACCCGGACGCGCATGCCGATTTCATCGCGCGCTGCCACAAGGCGGGGCAGACGCGGCCAACGCCGCTCCTGCTGCAATACGCCGCGGGCGACTACAACGCTCTCCACCAGGATCTCTACGGCGAGCATGTCTTTCCGCTGCAGATGACGATTCTGCTGTCGGAGCCGGAACAGGATTTCACCGGCGGCGAGTTCGTGCTGACCGAGCAGCGGCCACGCATGCAATCGCGGGCCGAGGTGGTGCCGTTGCGTCGGGGCGATGCCGTGGTGTTCGCGGTGCACCACCGCCCCGTGCGCGGTACGCGCGGAATCTATCGTGTCAATCTCCGGCACGGAGTGAGCCGGCTGCGATCCGGCCATCGCCATACCGTGGGCGTGATCTTTCACGACGCGAAATGATCCGCGATTTGTTCGAGGAGGACATGCGGGACGTGCGGCTCGCGCCGGGAGCGATGTTGCTGAGCGGGTTCGCGCGGCGCTTCGAAGCGCCGTGCGTCACCGCCCTGCGACGGGTCGTGGCGGTCGCGCCGTTCCGCCACATGGTCACGCCTGGGGGCCATCGGATGTCGATCGCGATGACCAACTGTGGGGCAGCCGGGTGGGTCACCGATCGGACCGGCTACCGCTACGACAGCCATGATCCGCAGACCGGGCGTCGCTGGCCGGCCATGCCCGACGTGTTCGCGGACCTCGCGGCCCAGGCGGCGGCGCGGGCGGGCTTCGACGGCTTCGCGCCCGACGCGTGTCTCATCAACCGGTACGAGCCCGGGGCGAGATTGTCACTGCATCAGGACAAGAACGAGCGCGATTTCTCGGCTCCGATCGTGTCCGTCTCCCTCGGACTGCCGGCGGTCTTCCTGCTGGGAGGATTGCGTCGAGCCGACACGCCGCGCCGCGTGCCGCTGGTTCATGGCGACGTGGTCGTCTGGGGCGGTCCCGCCCGACTTCGCTATCATGGCGTCCTGCCGCTCGAGGCGGGACATCACCTCCTGATGGGCGGCCACCGCATCAACCTGACGTTCCGACGAGCGGCCTGATCCGGCCGACAGAGTGAGTGATTCGTGAATAGACGACAACTTCTGAAACGACTCGACAAGGCATGGGTGGCGTTCAACGAGTCGTACGCCGGTCTGTCGGATGTGCAGCTGATGCGGTCCGGTGTCACCGGTGCCTGGTCGGTACGAGATATCCTCGCGCACGTGAGCACGTGGGAAGAGGAGGCGTTGACGCAC
>QHSR01000162.1 GCA_003221635.1 Candidatus Rokuibacteriota bacterium
AGCTCCTCGTACGCGATCAACTCGGCGATCGCGAAGCAGTCGTGGACCTCGGCGACGTCCACGTCGCCCGCCGTGACGCCGGCCATCCAGTACGCCGCTCGGGCGGCGCGCTCGAGCGCCGGCCAGTGCGCGTAATCCTCGTGGAGCGCGGTCAGCTGGAAGCCGTCGAGCGCCTGGCCCGTGCCGCGGATCCACACGGGCCGGTCCGTGAGGCTTCGCGCGCGATCCTCGGAGGCGACGAGCACCGCCGCGGCACCGTCGGTGATCGGCGAGCACATGAAGAGCCGCAGGGGCGCCGAGATCATCCGCGAGCCGAGGACCTGGTCGAGCGTCACGCCCTTCTGGAAATGGGCGTTCGGATTCTTCGACGCGTGGGTGTGGTTCTTCACGCCGACCATCGCGAGCTGCTCCTCGGTCGTGCCGTACTCGGCCATATGTCGCTGAGCGGCAAGGGCGAAGCAGGGCGGCGCCGTGAGGCCGAACGCCGCCTCCCAGTCGCGGTCGACGCCGGTCCCCATGTTGAGGATCGCCTCGTCGCTCGTCGGCTGATTCAGCTTCTCGACTCCGAGCACCATGACGAGGTCGGCGAGCCCCGCCGCGATGAACGCATACGCGTAGCGGATCGCCACCGTGCCCGAGGCGCACATGTGCTCCGTCCGGGCGCTCAGGGCGCTGGGCCGGATTCCCAGCGCCTCGGCGGCCATCGATGAAATATGGGACTGGAAGGCCGTCCTCTCCGGCAGGACGGAACCAACCACAAGGCCTTGAACGTCCTTCGGCTTCACCGCCGGGACGGAGTCGAAGCACGCCTTCCCCGCTTCCCAGATCAGGTCGCGATAGCTCGCCTTTCGCACTCCAAACTTCGAAATTCCGGCCCCGACCAGCGCGACCTTTCTCACGCACGCCTCCGCATGAGCACGCTCGCCTCGTAGGTGCAGACCACGTCGCCGCGCTGGTTTTTCACCGTCACGTCGAAGGTGACCACGCCGCGGTCGACCTTGGAGGACGCCCGCGCCTGCTTCACCGTCATCTCCGTGTGGATCGTGTCACCGAACTTGACCGGCACCGTGAAGCGCACCCGGTCGAGCCCGAGCAGCGCCAGCGCCGTTCCCTCGAACCAGCCCGCCAGGTTCTGCTGGCCGTTGGACACCGCCAGCGTCAGGATACCGTGGGCGACCCGCGCGCCGAACGGCGTCTGCTTCGCGAACACCTCGTCGGTATGGAGCGGGTTGAAGTCGCCCGAGAGCCCGGCGAAACGCGAGACGTCGCCGGCCTCCACCGTGCGGCGGCCCGTGACGAGCACCTCGCCCACCTTGAAGTCTTCCCAGTGGCGTCCGCGTGACTGCATCGTTCCCCCTCACCCCGGTACGTCGCCGGTCCTCAGGCGAATGCCGCTCCGCGGTCCCAGTCGAGCTCGCGCCCGATGATGACGCGCAGGATCTCGGAGGTGCCTCCGCCGGGCAGGAGGAACCGCGCGTCCCGGAAGTAGCGCTGGACCGGATACTCCATGGCGAGGCCGTAGGAGGCGAAGATCCGGGCCGCCTCGTCCGTGATCCGCACCGCCGTCTCCGAGGCGAAGAGCTTGGCCATGGCCGCTTCGCGCGTGATGACCCCGCCGGCGTCGAGCTGCGCGGCCGCCTGGTACGTCACGAGGATCGCCGCGTGCAGCGACGTCAGCATGTCGGCGAGCTTGAAGCCGATCGCCTGGTGCTCGGC
Organism: Candidatus Rokuibacteriota bacterium; assembly: GCA_003221635.1. Lineage (GTDB taxonomy): Bacteria > Methylomirabilota > Methylomirabilia > Rokubacteriales > CSP1-6 > AR31. The sequence goes on from QHSR01000162.1 coordinate 1,717, forward strand.
GATCGGCTTGCCGAAGGCGGTTCGCTCCCGCGCGTAGGCGACCGCCGCCTGGTATGCGGCGCGCGCGAGGCCCACCGAGATCGCGGCGGTCATCACCCGGATCTCCGAGAGAATGCCCCCGATCTTCTCGACACCTCCGGTTTCACCGCCAAGGAGATGCTCGGCAGGAACTTCGACGTCCTCGAGCAGGATCTCGCCGGTGACCGAGGCGCGCACCGACATCTTGTCGATCGCCTTGCCAAGCGTGATCCCCCGCATCGCTCCGCGGTCCAGGAGGAACAGCGCGATGTTCTTCATGCCCCGCTCGTCCGACGTCTTCGCGGCGACGGTCAGCATGTCGGCGACCGGCGCGCTGGTCACCCACGTCTTGGTACCGCGCAGCACGTACCGGTCCCCGCGTCGCTCGGCCCGCGTGGTGATGCCCGCGACGTCGGAGCCGGCGTTCGGCTCCGTCAGCGCAAAGGTGGCGACCAGGTCGCCACGGAGGGCCGGCACCAGGTAACGCTGGCGCAGCTCCTCGGAACCGTACTTGTAGACGAAGTAGGTCCCCATCAGCGACTGCATCGCGGCGGCGGCGGCCACCGACAGAGAGCCGCGGGCCAGCTCCTCGGCGAAGAGGCAGTACGTCACCATGTCGGCGCCGGCGCCGCCGTACGCCTCCGGGTACCGCAGCCCGAGATAGCCGAGCGCTCCGAGGCGCCTGAAGAGGTTCGTCGGGAACTCCGCGCGCTCGTCGATCGCCGCCGCCGCCGGAACGACCTCGGAGTCGACGAACCTCGCGACGGCTTTGCGGAACTGTTCCTGCTCGGCGGTGAGTTTGATCATCGGGCGGCGCGCATGGTCCCGCGCAAACGGCTGGTCGCCTCGGCGTCGACCGATAGATCGTCGCCGGTTCCTGCGATCACGACGCCGTACGCCCCGCGAGCCGCCTCGATCGACACATAGTCGTCGAGCACATCCTCGAGGACACGCCGGGGTTCGCGCTCGAGAGGGTCGCCGTATCCGCCCGCGCCGGACTGCTGGAACGAGATCACGTCGCCGTACACGAACTCGCGGGACTGCTTACCGTGCACGATTTGCTCTCGCGGCCCGGGGTTGAGCACCGTGCGGCCGAGCTTTCCCGACCTACCGCCGCCGAGCCCGTACGGCGCGAACTTGTGGCGGTCGGAAAGATTCGTCAGCTTCCCCTCATCCGCCAGAAAGCGTAGATCGCGGCGGATCCCGCAGCCGCCCCGGAACTTGCCGGCGCCGGCCGAATCGCCGATCAGCTCGAAGCGCTCGACGATCAGCGGCTGGTTGGCCTCCTGCGCCTCCACCGGAATGTTGGAGGCATTGAAGGCCCACGACATCGCCTCGCAGCCGTCTTTGCTCGCGCGCGCTCCCGTTCCAGAGAGCACGAGCTCATAGGCGACGAACCGCCGGTTCCGAGCCCGGTCCCAGCCGCCGAAGGTCGGGTTGGCCATGTGCGACGCGGCGGCGGTGACACGGTCGGGAATCGCCGCAGCGAGCGCGCCCAGCACCGACTCGAACGTCCGGTAGCAGATGATCGCGCGCGGTCCCCCACCCGCGGGGGGCCGTGGATTCAGGAACGAGCCCTCGGGCGCCTTCACGCTGATCGGCCGCAGCGCGCCCTCGTTCATCGGTCCCAGCGGGTCGGTGAGGCTTTTCACCGCCGCGTAGGAATAGGAGCGCGTGTAGTTGATGTAGGAGTTCATTCCCGATGGGGTCTGAGGGCTCGAGCCCTCGTAGTCGATGACCATCGAGTCCCCGTCCACCGTCACCGCGACCGCGACGCGCAGGGGCTCGGTGCCGGGACCGGAGTCGTCCATGAAGTCCTCGAACCGGTAGACGCCGTCCGGGATCTTCCGGATGGCGGCCCGCATGCTCGCCTCGGTCCGCGCGACGCCCTCATCCATGGCGGCAAGGAGCACGTCCCGGCCGTAGCGCGCGGCCAGCTCTTGCAGTCGCAGCTCGCCGACGCGGAGCGCGCTTCGCTGCGCGCGGAGGTCGCCGAGAACCTTGTCGGGCGTGCGCGTGTTCGCCGCGATGATCGCGACGACGCCCGCCTGTTCCCGGTACTCCTGCCAGACCCTGGTCGGCGGGATGCGCAGCCCTTCCTGAAAGTAGTCGAAGATACCCTCGACGCCCTGGCTGCCGGGCCGCTGACCGCCCACGTCGGTGTGGTGGAGGATGTTCACGGCGAAGCCGACCAGCGCGCCCTCGTGGAACGCGGGCTGCGTGATGAAGAAGTCCGGCAGGTGGCCGGAGCCGAGGAGTGGATCGTTGAGCAGGATGGCGTCGCCCGGCCGCAGCGTCTCGACCGGATGAGCCGCGAGCGCGTTCTTGACCGCGAACGACATCGCGCCCATGTGGCCCGGCGAGTATGGCCCCTGGGCCACCATCCGCCCTGCCGGGTCGAAGACCGCGACCGAGAAATCCTGGCCCTCGCGCGCCTGCTCGGAGTACGCGGTCCTGTGCACGGTCGTCCCGATCTCGACGGCGATCGACTGGAGCGCGCCCCAGATGACGCCGAGCGTAATGGGATCGACGCGGCGCCCCTCCGTCACGAGATGGTCTCGATCGCACCCGCGCTCATCGCCGGGTGAGCTCCGCCAGGAGGTTCGCGTACTCATCCACCGTCGCCGTCACCTCGGGCGGAATCACGGTCGTCGACTCGCGCTCCTCCACGATCGCCGGGCCGGTGAGCGACATTCCCGGCGCGAGCGCGTACCGATCGTACACGGGCGTGTCGGCGTAGCCGCGAGCCTCGGGGAAATAGGCCCGGCGCACGCCCTTGCGGCTCCCGTCCCCGGAGCGCCCGGCCGCTTTGGCCAGAGCGATGCGCGGCGAGCCGCCGATGGCCGAGAGCTTCCACGTGACAATCTCGACCGGCTCGCCCTGATTCGCGTAGCCGTACCGGGCGGCGTAGATGTCGTCGAAGCTCGCGCGCACTCGAGCGAGCGCGGCGGCGTCGAGACGGCCGGGCGGGACCGGCACCGTCAACTCGTACCCCTGCCCGACGTAGCGCGCGTCCGCCCAGCGGGCCACCGTCACCTCGCCGGCGACGGCCGACTCGCGGACGACATCGATCGCCTGGCCGGCCATCTCCTCGTACATCGCGCTGAGATAGGCGGGGTCCGCGGCGTCGAGGCGCCGGACATAGGTGCGCGCGACGTCGAACTTCACCTCGGCGGCGAGCAGACCGATCGCGGCCGTGACCCCCGCCGCCGCCGGAAGGATGACCCGCGGAATGCCCAGGGCCTGAGCGAGCCGGCAGCCGTGGACCGGGCCCGAGCCGCCGAACGCGACGAGCGTCAGGTCGCGCGGATCCCGGCCTCGCTCGATCGACACGACGCGGGTGGCCAGCTCCATGTTGGTGTTGACGATCGTGTGGATGCCCCACGCCGCCTCCTCGAGCGTCAGGTCGAGCGGCCGCGCGATCTTCTCCTCGATGGCGCGCGCCGCCGCGCCCGGCTGGAGCCTGATCGACCCTCCGGCGAAATAGTCGGGATTGACGTAGCCGAGGACGACGTCGGCGTCCGTGACCGTCGGCTCGGTGCCACCCCGCCCGTAGCAGACGGGCCCCGGCGTCGACGACGCGCTCTCCGGGCCGACCGCGATGACGCCGAGCCGGGCGTGCGCGATCGACCCACCACCCGCGCCGATCTCGACGAGGTCGATCGCCTGGATGTTCATCGGAAGGCCGCTGCCGGGCGCGTTGTGCACGCGGTGCAGCTCGAACGCCGTCGTCGTCGATGGCTGGCCCTTCTCGATCAACGCGAGCTTCGCGGTGGTGCCGCCCATGTCGAACGCGATGAGGTTGCTGTGGCCGGCGAGCTCGCCGTAGGCGGCCGCCATCAGGGCCCCGGCGGCGGGGCCGGACTCGATCATCCGGACGGGATATCGCTGCATCGCCTCGGCGGTCGCGATGCCTCCCGAGGACTGCATCACGAAGAGCCGGCCGCGGTAACCCCGCCGGGCCGTGGCGGTCGCGAGGCCGCGCAGGTACGCGCCGATGGCCGTCATCACGTAGGCGTTCACGACCGTCGTCGAGCTGCGCTCGTACTCGCGAAAAGTCGGCGAAACCTCGTGGGACAGCGTGACCGTGACGTGGGGCGCTTCCTCGGCCACGAGGGCCGCGAGCCGGCGCTCGTGGGCGGGGTTCAGATACGAGTGCAGCAGGCAGATGGCGAGCGTGGTCACCCCGCGGGCGACCAGCTCTCGGATCGCCCGGCGTGCGTCGGCCTCGGCGAGCGGGGTTCTCACGGACCCGTCGGCCAGGACCCGCTCGGTCACCTCACCGATGAGCCGGCGCGGGATCAGCGGCGCCGGCTTCTCGATCTGGAGATCGTAGACCTGGTACCGCTTCTCGCGGCCGATCACGAGCACGTCGCGGAAGCCGCGCGTCGTCAGGAGCCCGACACCCCGCGCCTTGCGCTCGATCACGATGTTGGAGCCGAGCGTGGTGCCGTGGATCGCCTGAGCGACATCCGACCACGGCACGCCGCTCCTCGCGATCAGCTCGTCGAGGCCGGCCAGGCACGCCTCGGACGGGTCGGGATAGGTCGTGAGGCGCTTGGCGGCGAGGAGCTCCCCGGCCGGCGATTGCAGGACGAAGTCGGTGAAGGTTCCTCCGACGTCGAACCCGACGCGGTACGGCATTTATTGTAGCGGGGACCGTGAGGCCGGCGCCGCCGAGGGTGGCCCGACACAGATGCGTGCCGGCATTGTTTGTAGCGGGGCCCGTGAGGCCGGTGCCGCCGAGGGTGGCCTGACACAGATACGTGCCGGCACTGCTCTCAGCTCCGCCGCTCCGCCCGCGAGAGAACGATGCGATACGGATACCGGCGGCTGGTCTGCCAGGTGTTCGTATGCTCGACGGGCTCGCCGCTCGCCGCGAAGTACGTGCGCTCGAAGAAGAGCAACGGCGAGCGAGCGCGGATCTGGAGGAGCTCGGCGACCTGGCGCGGCGCCAGCGCCGCGTCCACGACTTGCTCCATGAGCTTGATCGGCACGCCGAGGACGCGCTCGATGGCCCCGATCAGCGAGGTCTTGGACAGGTCCTCCTCGGAGAGCGCGGTGCCGATCGTCAGCGGCATGTAGGCGGTCACATGCTGGAAGGGGCCGGTCTCGGCGTTGCGGACGCCCACGATGCAGTACGCCGAGGAGCGCGGCGGCAGGCGCAGGGCCTGGGCGATGTTCGCCGGCAGGAGCACGACCTCGCGTGACACGAATTTGAACCAGGTCTCGTCGCCGAGCGCCATCATGTCGCCCACCGAGCCGATCACCCGGAGCTTCCGATCGCCCCCGGGAACGGGCGTCGCGAAGGTCCCGCGGCCGGCGTGGCGGTAGAGCCGTCCTTCCTGCACGAGGACGTCGAGCGCCTGCCGGATCGTCGGTCGGCTGACCTTGAAGCGCGCGCAGAGCGCGTGCTCGGACGAGATGCGCTCGCCCTCGTCGCGCAGATCGTGCCGGATGGCGTCGGCGATCTGGAGATACCGTGGAATGCCGGGACGGTAGTTCACGCCGGACGACCTCCCGCTGTCAGGATGTCTAGACACGTATCACCCTGAGCCCGCCTCAGTCAAATCACTGATACGCGGCTGCCTCCGCCGACCGGGCTAGTTGCCGGAGAACCGGCGGGCGATTCCGGTCGTGGTGGACCCATTCGTGGAGCAGGTCGCCCACACGCAGGAGGCCCACCTTCGGATGGCGGCCGCCGCGCCCGAGATCGGTGGCGCTGAGGCCGGCGACGAGGGCGACGCTCTCGCGGCGAAGCCCGGCGAGCTCGTTCACGAGCTCCGTGGCGTCGCGCTCGCAGTCCCGTCGCGCCCGCGCGACCTCGTTCTGGTCCCAGGTCTCCAGGGTCGGGGTGTCGCTCGCGAGGATGATGCGGATCCTTCCGGCGAATCCGCGCCCCTCGCTCTCGATGAGATGCCCGACAACTTCCTTGGCGCACCACTCGCCGGGGGCGGGGTGCCAGGCGAGAACCTCATCGGGCAGGGCCGCGAGCTCGGCGCGGATCATCGCGACCGCGCTGTCCAGCAGCCGGGCGACCTCGGTCGGAGGCAGCGGCCTCGGGTCGGGCGTCATCGGCCCGTGAGCTCGCGGCCGATGATGAGGCGCTGGATCTGGTTCGTACCCTCGTAGATCTGGGTGATCTTCGCGTCGCGCATGAAACGCTCCACCGGGTACTCGCGTGTATAGCCGTACCCGCCGAACACCTGCACCGCGTCGGTCGTGACCTTCATCGCCGCGTCGGCGGCAAAGCACTTGGCCAGGGACGACTCGAGCGCCGTCGACGCGGCGCCGCGATCGACGAGCGATGCCGCGTGATGGACGAGCAGCCGCGCGCCGTGGACCTGCATCGCCATGTCGGCCAGCATGAACTGGAGGCCCTGGAAGGAGGCGATCGGCTGGCCAAACTGCTGGCGCTCCTTCGCGTAGGCCACCGCGGCGTCGAGCGCGGCCTGCGCGATGCCCACCGCTTCGGCGCCGACGGCGGGGCGCGAGCCGTCGAGGACCCGGAGCGCGAGCTTGAACCCATCGCCTTCTTCGCCGAGGCGGTTCTCGACCGGCACCTCGCAGTCGGTGAGATGCAAGGCCACGGTCGGCGACCCCCGGATGCCCATCTTCCGCTCGAGCTTGCCGAGAGCGAACCCCGGAAACGTGGGCTCGACCAGGAAAGCCGTCACGCCTCCCTTGCCGCGGCCACGGTCCACCGTCGCAAAGAGCGTGATCACCGACGCCTTGCTCCCGTTCGTCACCCAGAGCTTGACGCCGTTCAGGACGTAGCGGTCGCCTTGGCGGACAGCCCGCGTCGAGATCGAGGCCGCGTCCGACCCGGCGCCGGGCTCTGAAAGCGAGAACGCGGCTGTGATCTCGCCCGAGGCCAGGCGAGGCAAATACCGGCGCTTCTGCTCCTCGCTGCCGGCTACGACGATCGGCCGGCCGCCCGCGTACTGCACGAGATAGATGGTGGCGGTGGACGCGCACGCCCGGGCGATCTCCTCGACCGCGAGGCAGAACGCGAGCGTCCCCATGTCGGTGCCGCCGTAGGCCTCGGGGACGTAGAGGCCCATCAACCCTTGCTCACCGAGCCACTCGAGCTGCTCGCCCGGGTAGGACTCCGCCTCGTCCACTGACGCCGCGAGCGGGGCGATCCGGTCGCGGGCGATCGCGCGCACGAGCTCCCGCATCCCACGCTGCTCGTCGGTCAGGTAGAAGTCGTCGCGCATGCTCCGCTCAGATTATCGGCTACGCGGCACGTCGATGACAATTCCCGTCATTCCCGAGGACGAATTTTTGTTCGCGCGCAATCCGGATACCGTCGACGCGCGGCCCAAGTGCGCGAGATTTCGAGGGCCGATGACCTGGCATCGACGGTGCAGTCGCGGGGTGGCATGCACACGTCCGAGAAGGTCGTCGTCGTGATGCCGGCCTACAACGCGGGGCGAACGCTCCGTCTGACATACGAAGAGCTGCCGAAGGACACGGTCAGCCTCGTGATCCTCGTGGACGACGGTTCCACCGATGGAACGCTCGAGGTCGCCCGGCAGCTCGGCCTCGAGATCTTCGTGCACAACCGGAACTACGGCTACGGCGCGAATCAGAAGACCTGCTACGCGGAGGCGCTGCGGCGAGGCGCCGACGTCATCGTCATGCTGCATCCGGATTACCAGTACTCGCCCCGCCTCTTGCCGGCGATGGCAGCGATGATCGCCAGCGGCCATTTCGACGTCGCGCTCGGATCCCGAGTCCTCGGCGAGGGCGCGCTCGCCGGCGGGATGCCGATCTGGAAGTACGCGGCGAACCGCGTCCTCACGGCGGTGGAGAACGTCCTGCTCCGGTACAAGCTCTCCGAGTACCACACCGGATACCGCGCGTTTTCCCGGCGAGTGCTGGAGACGCTGCCGCTGGAAGAGAACGACGACGATTTCGTGTTCGACAACCAGATCCTCGCGCAGGCGATCTGGTTCGGATTCCACATCGGGGAGATCTCCTGCCCGGCGCGATACTTCGCGGAAGCGTCGTCGATCGGGTTTCACCGCAGCGTGAAGTACGGGCTCGGGGTGCTCGGCACCGCGCTCGAATATCGCGCCGCGCGACTCGGGCTGCGCAAGTCGCCGCGCTTCTCGGAAACGGGGCGCAAGCTCGGCGAGGTCGGAGCGCCGCAGCTGCCGCCGGGCTGAGGACGCCGGTAAAGAATCGGCTGCCGGACGGCTCGCGCTGTGCTACAGAGCCTCGCAAGAGCGCGTGTAGCTCAGATGGATAGAGCACGAGCCTCCGAAGCTCGGGGCCACAGGTTCGACTCCTGTCACGCGCGCCATCAACTCTTCCGGGTCCGATTCCAGCGTCGTCTACAGGAGGTGCGACATGAGCCAGGCCGAAATTACCGCGGTCAATCGGATTTTCGAGGACTCAGTTCGCCGACGAGACGTCGAGCGGATGGCGTCGATCTACACGGCCGATGCGATCGCTCTGCCGCCCGGCGGACCCATCGTTCAAGGACGGGAAAACATCAAGCGGTTGTGGGGATCGGCGCTGGAAGAGATGGGAGTGAAGAGCGTGAAGATCGAGACCGTCGATCTGCAGCTGGCCGGCGATCTCGCCTACGAGGTGGGCAGAGCGACGCTCGCCCTTCCCGCGGGTCCAGCCATCGTGAAGTTCGTGGTCGTGTGGAAGAAGGAAGATGCGCAATGGCGAGTGCATCGGGATATCTGGAACGCCGACGCATCCTGACGGGATCGAGTGAACTGCGCCGCTCGCTGCCAAGGCTTCGATCGCTCATTCGTGGACCAGCCCGCGGCCGTGCCATGCACCGGCCGCGCAGGGATCGTCCACGCGATGCGCAACGGAGAGCGCGCTCCGCGGATGCGCCCCCGGACTGCTCTGATCCTCGTCGGCCTCGCCGTGATCGGATGCGGATCGCCTTCTCGGGATGGTGGGCAGAGTGAAGGCGTGGACAGCGGCATCCCGGCCTCGGGCCCCTCGGACTCCGGGTTGCCCGACGCATCGGTCCCGACACTCACCTACGATTCGACCGAGGCGGCCGGCTGCGAAAGCTTGCGCCCGCAACTGTCCGTCCCCCCATCGGTCGCCACCCTTCGCGAGGATCCGGCAGCGCCCTGCGGTCTCCCATATGAGGCGGATCTCCACGGGCGCGTGATTGTCGGCTGCTGGGATTCCGGGCCGGATGGAGGCCCGACCTACAAGTTGGTGGAATCCGGCGGCCGCCTTGTCCGCAATCTCGCCGGCGACGTGCACGTCGAGGATTTCATCGGGTTCGCCGCCCCCGACGGGCTGATCGCGAAGATGGATCGGCCCGATGCGGGCGAAGGCGCCGTCTTTCTCGCCAATGAGATCGTCTGGAACTCGACACCTGCGGAGCCGATCGGAGTCGCCTACGACTTTGAGGGACAGCTGCTCGTTATCCGGAGCTCCGCCGCCAACCAGACCTGGACCCGCTACGACGACCTGGGCACCGCGCTCACCCTCGTGCTACCGCTGCCCGGCATCCTTGCGACGTTTGGTTTCTGGGCTCTACCGGACGTGCGCGGGAACGTTCTCACGGCCTGGCAACCCGCTTCGGGAGCCGCGCTGCAGGCGCAGTGGTACGGTCCCGATCTCGCTCCAGTGGGCACAGCGTTCTCAATGACCACCACCTCGTTTTCGTTGTTGGAACCGCTGCCCGGTGGGGGCTTCGCGGCTGACAAGAGCGAGGCGGCGCCCGACACCTGGATGTTCGTCC
>QHSR01000163.1 GCA_003221635.1 Candidatus Rokuibacteriota bacterium
CGGTCGCCGCCAGCGACAAGGGAGTTCTCTACGAGGGCGCCTTCGGCAAGCGGCAACTCGGTCAGGACGCGCCAATGACACTCGACACGGTGGTCTGGATCGCGTCGATGACCAAAGCGATCACCGCCGCGGCGGCGATGCAGCTCGTCGAGCGGGGCAAGCTTGGTCTCGAGCGTCCGGCGCGCGAGGTCGTCCCGGAAGTCGCCGCCGCGAAAGTGCTCGAGGGCTTCGACGCCGCCGGCAAGCCGCGCCTCCGGGAGCCCAAGCGGCCGATCACGCTGCGTCACCTCCTGACCCACACGGCGGGATTCGGCTACGAGATCTGGGCGCCAGCGATCGCCCAGTACCAGACCGCCACGGGCACGCCGGGCATCACGACCTGCACGAACGCAGCGTTGACCACTCCCCTGTTGTTCGATCCGGGCGACCGCTGGGAGTACGGGATCAACATCGACTGGGTCGGCAAGATGGTCGAGGCCACCAGCGGCCAGAAGCTCGACCGGTACTTCCAGGAGAATATCTTCGGCCCGCTCGGCATGAACGACACCGCGTTCAAGCTTTCGCCGTCACAGCGCGCCCGACTCGCGGGCGTGCACCAGCGGGCTGAGGGCGGAGCCCTCGCCCCGATCGAGTTCGAGCTCCCCCAGAACCCGGAGTTTCTGATGGGCGGCGGTGGGCTGTACGGCACCGCCACCGACTACCTGGCTTTCGCGCAGATGATCATGCACGACGGCAGCTTCAAAGGCGCCCGGCTCCTGCGCCCCGAAACCGTCGCCCTCATGGCGCAGAACCACATCGGCGCACTCGAGGTCGGCGTGTTCAGAACCGCGATCCCGGCGCTGTCCCACGACATCGAGCTTTTCCCGGGGATGTCCAAGAAGTGGGGCCTGAGCTTTTTGCTCAACACCCAGCAAGCGCCGACCGGCCGCTCGGCCGGCAGTCTGGCGTGGGCCGGGCTCGCAAACACCTACTTCTGGATCGACCGCACCAAGCGCGTCTGTGGCGTCTTCCTCTCTCAGGTCTTCCCGTTCTACGACCACGTCGCGATCGACCTGCTCGGGAAGTTCGAGACCGAGGTGTATCGGGCGCTCTAGACTTGTGACGTCCTCGAAGCTCGTTCGCGGTCCGCGTTGAGGCGCGCGGGGCCGGGGCGCTCGCTCGTCCCGGCCCCACCTCGAAAGGTCTCTAGTGTTGCCATCCCGACGCTTTAAGCTCACGCGGACGAAGACATAGCGCCGCGTCGCCCGGCTTGCAAAGGGCTACAATAATTGGCAACTCCTCGTCGAAGGTCACCTCGAGAACTTCTATCGCACGCGGTCTCTCGGGTATGCTGGTCCCAGGGAGAACCGTGAGACATGAGCGAGTGCAAGCACGGCTTGAAGACGGGATGCTCGTACTGTCACGGAACGAAGACACCACCGCCACGACAGGCGGCGCAGAAGAAGCGCATGAGTCCGCTGTCTCGCCTCGGCGACAAGATGAATGACCGCATGACGGCCCTGAAGCGGCGGCTACGAGAGCTCCGGGGCGAGTAACTCACCCGAGACCGGCAGAGCGCGCAGCCCGTGATCGACCTCGAGGAGGGCCTCAGGCGGCTCGGCTACCCGGAGTTCCGCCCGGGCCAACGCGAGGCGATCGAGACGCTGCTGGCCCACCGCCGCCTCCTCCTGGTCGCGCCAACCGGCGGGGGCAAGAGCCTCATCTACCAGCTCCCGGCGAGCCTCCTGCCGGGGACGTCGCTGGTCATCTCGCCCCTGATCTCTCTGATGCACGACCAGGTCGAGGCGCTGAGCGCGCGCGGGGTGGCGGCGACCTTCCTCGCCTCGACTCTGGATGCGGCTGAGATGCGCCGGCGGATGGCGCGCATGGCGGCCGGTGCCTTCCGTCTGGTCTACGTGGCGCCGGAGCGGCTGACGTTCCCCGGCTTCCGCGGCCTCGTCGCGGGCGTCGGCTGCCCGCTCGTGGCGGTCGACGAGGCCCACTGCATCAGCGAGTGGGGCCACGACTTCCGGCCGGAGTACCTGGAGATCGGCGGGCTCGTGAGCGAGCTGCCGGGCGCGCGCGTGCTGGCGTGCACGGCCACGGCGACGCCGGTCGTCCGCGACGAGATTCTGGCCCGGCTCGGGCTGCCGGCAGACACGCCACAGCTCGTGCGCGGCTTCGCGCGGCCGAACCTGTCGCTCCGTGCGCTCGAGATCGAGAGCGCGGCCGACGCTCGCGCCGCGGTCGACGCCGGGCTGGCTGAGGCGCTCGGCGGCCCGGGCAAGGGGCGGGGCACCGCCATCGTGTTCGCGCCCACGCGCCGACGTGCGGCGGACGAGGGCGCCCGGCTCGCGAGTCTCGGCTGGGGCGTCTGCGTTTATCACGCCGGCCTTTCCGCCGCCGAGCGCGATAGGGCGCAGCGCGCCTTCGCTAACGGCCGGATCGAGGTCGTCGTGGCCACCAATGCCTTCGGCATGGGGATCGATCGCCCGGACGTCCGTGCGGTTGTCCACCTGGGCCCACCCGGCTCCATCGAGGCCTACTACCAGGAAGTCGGGCGCGCCGGGCGCGACGGCAGCGAAGCGCTCGGCCTCTTGCTCGTCTCGCCGCGCGACCTGCCACTCCGCCGCGCGCTACTCGAACGCGGCGGCGAAGCCCCGGTGGCCGCGGCCGTGATCGAGCACAAGTGGGGTCTCTTCCTCGAGCTGATCCGCTGGGTCGAAGGCGGCAGTTGCCGGCACGATGCGATCCTGCGCTACTTCGGAGACGAGGCGGAAACGCTGAACGGCTGCGGGCGCTGCGACGTCTGCCGGAGGCTGGCCACGGCCGAGGCGCCGCACAGTCCGGCCGAGACGGCGCTCATCGTCCGAAAGGCGCTGTCCGGCGTGGCGCGGGTGCACGGACGCTTCGGGCTGCTGGCAGCCGTGAAGCTTGTGCACGGCGACGCCGACCCAAAGCTCGAGCGCGCGGGGCTTACGGGCCTCAAGACTTTCGGCAACCTGCGATCGCACTCCGAGCGATGGATTCTCAAGCTTTTCCGCCGCTGCGTCACCGCGGGATGGGTGAGCTTCTCGGGCAGGGAGCGGCCCGTCGTGCTCCTTACCGACGACGGCCGGGCCGTGATGAAGGGCGAACACCAGGCGCGCGTGCTCCTGCCGCCCCTCGAGAGTGCGCGAGGGCAGTCGCGAAGAGGTCCATCCCGGAGCGCTGTGCAGCCGTCAATGGGCGGTGACGCCGAGCCGGTTCTCGACGCCGCTGGCGAGACGCTCTTCGAGGCGCTCAGGCGCGAGCGGCTCCGGCTGGCGCAGCAGGACAAGCTGGCCCCGTTCATGGTCGCGAGCGACCGCACGCTCCGTGACATCGCCCTGCTCCGGCCGCGTACCATGGACGGGCTGCGCCTGGCCCACGGTATCGGGCCGCACAAGGCCGAGCGCTACGGCGCCCGCTGGCTGGAGGTCGTCACCCGCCACGCGGCGGCACCGGAAGGCGGCGCCCGGTGGACGTGAGCATTCAGATCGCTATCTTGAGAGCGAGCTCACCGAACTTGGCCCGGGCACCCTGACGTTCCGTTTGTGGGCAGGGACGGGATTGAACCGCCGCCGCCAGGATTTTCAGGTCTCACCGTCGATCGCCCGGGCACACATCATCGTCCCCTTTCCCCGGTTGGTCCCGGCCCGATCACCCATCGGGACACCGCGGAACCCCCGCCGGGAGCAAGCCGGTACCCCTCTCCAGCGAGACGCCCCTTGCCCCGGGCGACGCCCCTGTTATACATTCTTACCTGATCGTATAACAGCCAAGGAGGTCCTATGCCCGTCACGGTCTCCGAGAAGGGCTGGGTCGTCATTCCGGCCGAGCTTCGGAAGAAGTACAACCTGCATCCCGGCGCTGCAGTCGCCGTCGTCGATTACGGGGGCGTCCTGGCCCTCGTCCCGGCGATGTCCAGACCCGTTCGGCAGGCCGCCGGCATGCTGAAGGGGCGGACATCTCTCACCCGTGCGCTGCTCACCGAGCACAGGAGAGCACGCTCGCGTGGCCAGTAGTCCGGCGGCCTATGTTCTCGACAGCTTCGCGCTTCTGGCGTACCTCGAGGGCGAGGCGGGAATGCCGCGCGTCCGATCGGTTCTCGAGGGCGCAGAGGCGAAGCGCCACACCGTGTATCTGTCACTGATCAACCTCGGCGAGGTACTCTACATCACGGAACGCGAGCGCGGCCTCGTCGCTGCCCGTCGCGCCCTCGGGGCAGTCGAGCAGCTCCCTCTGGAAATCGTGGGAGTCTCACGGGCGACGGTACTGGCGGCGGCTCACATCAAGGCCCGCTTTCCGATCTCGTACGCGGATGCCTTCGCCGTTGTAACCGCGCGGGACCGCGCCGCTCTCGTGGTGACGGGAGACCGGGAGTTCCGGCCGCTTGCCGACGCCGGTGTCGTCGCCGTCACATGGTTGCCTCGACGGCGTCCCTGATGGGCTCTCCGTCGCCTGCTGAGGGCGCGACGCGGCTCCGTCTGGCCGTCGCTCCATCGGGCGCGCTGCTCGTCGACACGGGAGGGGCCGACCCCGGCGAGACCAACGACGGCCTGACCCCCGTTTCCCGGGCGCGCGTCACCGCCGCCTTCGGGCGCGGGTCAGGCCATGGCCTGCTCCATCTGGGCACCGTCGAGCTGGATACGTCGCTGACTCCGCCCCTGGCCTTTCTGCGCGACCTCGGCCGCGCTTTCGCCACCCGGCTTCGCTCGACGCCCGACCTGGAGGAGCTGCGCGAGCGCGTCGAGGTCGACTGCCCTGAGAGCGAGCGCGCCCGGCTGGCCAGCGCGGTCCCGCCCATGCCGGGCGGCGAGTATGTCGACGCCGAGTGGGTCACCGCGCGCTGGACCGAGATGGGCCGCGCCTTCTCCGAGGAGATTCGCGGCCACCGGGGTGCTGTCGCCGAGTGGCTGCAAGCGCGTCACCCGTCGTGGCACCTCGTCGGCAGGGTGTGCCTACATCTGGCTGAGAACCGCGGCGACGATGAGCATCCCTTCGCGTTCCTCGCCACCTACGCGGTTCGCGCGGCCGCCGCCGGCAAGGTGCAGCACCGCCCTCTCGCTCGTGCTCTCGAGGAATCGTCGGCGCGCGGTGACCGGCACGCGCTCCTCCACCTTCTCGTGCCCGTGCAGCGCGCAGCCAAGAGCAGCGAGTGGCTGGCCGCTCTGGTCGACTCGGGCGCGATCTATCAGCCGCTCGCCTGGACGCCCGCCGAGGCCCACCGCTTCCTTCACGAGATTCCCGCCTTCGAGGCGGCCGGGCTGGTCGTGCGCGTCCCCGACTGGTGGCGCGCGCGCCAGCCGCCTCGGCCCGAGGTCACCGTGCG
The DNA here is from genome assembly GCA_003221635.1 of Candidatus Rokuibacteriota bacterium. Classification (GTDB taxonomy): domain Bacteria; phylum Methylomirabilota; class Methylomirabilia; order Rokubacteriales; family CSP1-6; genus AR31. Next base: position 5,333 of record QHSR01000163.1, read on the forward strand.
CCTCGGGGAGAAGAGACCGGGCCTGCTGGGCATCGACGCCCTCCTCGACTTCTCGGTCGACGTCACGCTGGGCAACGAGACCCTGTCCGCCGCCGAGCTGCGCGCGCTCCTAGCCTCGGCCGACGGGTTGGTGCGGGTGCGTGGTCAGTGGGTCGAGCTGGACCGCGAGCGCCTGCGCGATCTCCTGGACCATTGGGAGCGTGTGCGGCGCGACGCCGGAGCGAGCGGTCTGTCGTTCCTCGACGGTATGCGTTTGCTCGCCGGGGCCTCGGAGTTGGAGCGTGCCGACGGCGCGACTGTCGCCGGCGGGGGCTGGTTGCGCGTCGAGGCCGGCGCGTGGTTAGGCCAGACTCTGGCCGGGCTCCGTGGGCCCGAGGGGCTGGCCGGAGCCGATCCCGGTCCTGACCTGCACGGCACGCTGCGCCCCTATCAGAAGACTGGCGTGTCGTGGCTGTGGTTTGCCTGGTCACTCAGGCTGGGCGCATGCCTAGCCGACGACATGGGCCTCGGCAAGACGATCCAGGTGCTCGGGCTGTTGCTCTTGTACAAGCGACACCGCACCCACGGCGAGCCGCCGCACCTCCTGGTCGTGCCTGCCTCGCTCGTGGCAAACTGGCAAGCCGAGATCGAGCGCTTCGCCCCTTCCTTGTCGATGCTCGTGGCCCACCCCTCGGCCATGTCGACGCGCGAGCTTGCCGAGATGGGGGGCGCCGAGCTCACCGAGGTGGACCTCGTCATCACGACGTATGGCACGCTCGCGCGCATCGACGCGCTGCGGGCTCGCGACTGGTCGCTGGCCATTCTCGATGAGGCTCAAGCGATCAAGAACCCCGGCGCCCGCCAGACGCGAGCGGTCAAGGCCCTGCGTTCACGCGCCCGCATCGCGCTTACCGGCACGCCGGTGGAGAATCGCCTCGGCGACTTATGGTCGATCTTCGACTTCTTGAACCCGGGCCTGCTCGGCTCGCCGACCCAGTTCGCGGCGTTCGTGAAGCGATTGGCCGACCGCCCCGAGGAGCCGTACGCGCCGCTGCGCCGCCTGGTCCAGCCCTATCTCTTGCGCCGTCTCAAGACCGACCGCTCGGTCGTGGCCGATCTGCCTGACAAGACCGAGGTCAAGGCGTTCTGCCTGCTGTCGCGCCCGCAGGCGGCGCTCTATCAAAAGGCCGTCCAGGAGCTGGAAGGCGTGCTCACCGGCCGCCGGCAGGGCATCGAGCGGCGCGGGTTGGTCTTGGCCTACCTCATGCGCTTCAAGCAAATCTGCAATCACCCGTCGCAGTGGCTCGGCGACGGCGCGTGGGACGAGCAGGGAAGCGGCAAGCTGGCCCGGTTGCGCGAGATCGCCGAGCCGATCGCCGCCAAGCAGGAGAAGGCGCTGGTGTTCACCCAGTTCCGCGAGGCCACCGACCCGCTGGCGGCGTTCCTGGCGAGCGTGTTCGGGCGGCCGGGGCTCATCCTCCACGGTCACACCCCGGTCAAGGAGCGCGGCGGGCTCGTGCGCCGCTTCCAGGAGGATCCAGGGGTGGGGTTCTTCGTGCTGTCCGTGAAGGCGGGTGGCTTCGGGCTCAACCTGACTGCCGCCGCTCACGTCGTGCACTTCGACCGCTGGTGGAACCCCGCCGTCGAAAACCAGGCAACCGATCGCGCCTATCGCATCGGACAACACCGGAACGTTCTCGTCCACAAGCTGGTGTGCCGCGGCACGGTCGAGGAACGGATCGATCGGCTCATCGAAGGCAAGCAGTCGCTGGCGCGCGGCCTGCTCGAGGGCGGCGGCGAGGCGCTGCTCACGGAGATGAGCAACGAGGACCTGATGGCGATGGTGGCGCTCGATCTGGCTCGGGCGACCGCCGAGGCGTGAACGCAGGGCGCGACGAGGAAACGCGATGGCTTGGTACG
>QHSR01000164.1 GCA_003221635.1 Candidatus Rokuibacteriota bacterium
CGATCCTCGGGGCGCCGCAGGGTGAATCGGAGGTGGCTCCGGGGCGGAGCCACCTCGCGAGGGTCACTTGCCCGCGCCGATCGAGACGGCGAAGTTGACCGTCTCCTCCCGGTACGAGGACGGGATATAGGCGAACTCGAGGCGGATCTCCTTCAGCCTCTTCGCCTTCAACGCTTCGGCGGGGAATTCCACGTCCAGGGATTGGATTGCCTCTTGCCCTGGATCGAGGCGCTCGCTGCCGTAACTGGCGAACTTGAGGGTCGACTCGGTCCGCGAGTCCTCGAGCTTGATGGGCTGGCCTTGCGCATCGATGTAGCGGAGCTTCCCTTCGAGCAGCCGCACCGTCTGATTGGCCGACATGTTCTTCAGCTTGAGCGTCCCGGTCAGCTTCGCCGCGGTGACGATCCGGTCGGACCCTTTCTCGACCCGCTCCGCGACCTTCATCTCGGTGACTTCGCCCATGACGATCCCGGCCTTCACTTTCACCGACGCCGGCGTCACTGCGTACGCCCTTTCTTCGATCGGCGCGGCCACCGCCGCCGGCTGCTGCACCGGGCCGAGGGTCATCCAGGCCACGAGCGCCACGAGCCCGGCCCCCAGCCCCCACCGCCAGAAAGCATCCTTCTTCTCGATAGGACGCTCAGTAGCCCAGAACTTGCGCTGAGCGACGATCGGGATGACCGCCACGATGAACGCGACGATAGCCGTCGCGATGATCGCGGCTCCAGGGTAGAACCCCAGGGTCCGAAGAAGCCAGCTCCCCCCGATGCTCCCGACCAGGCCGAGGGTGATGTCCCACCGCAGCCCGTAGCCTCCGCGTTTCATGACCAACCCGGCCAACAAGCCCGCCAGCAGTCCCGCGAGAATCCACGTCAAGAACGTCATGGTCCTTCCTCCTTCATCTGGTTACAGATCGCCCGCATCACTTCGCCGGCACCGTCGCACGCGTCCCACCCCCTTGCGATCTACCTCTAATGGACGGACGAGGCCTCAGCAGCTTCGGGGCCGGAGCGGCCGTCGACCCGTCGCCGTTTTCTCGCACCAGGAGGGCCGCCAGCATTTCGATCGCCCTCTGGTCGAGGGCCCGGTCGTCGATCATGACGTGGACGGCGGAACCCGCGAGCCCCCGCACGCGCTCGGCCGCCGCGGTGGAGCAGACGATGACGTCCACTCGCCGCACGAGCCGACCCAGTGCGGCCCCCTCGGCGGGGCAGACCCCGACGAGCCTGATGTTCGGCAGGCCCGCATTTGCGATCGAGTGCTCCAGGTTGTGGGCTGTCTCGACGGTCGTCGAGGCCACGCCCACCCGCGTCCCCGACGGGAACTGGGCCAGGTGGTGGAGGGTCTCCAGATGCGCCTCGGCGAGCAGCGCGATCACCGGCACCCCCTTGCCCTTCAGAAGCTGCTCCACCTGCGGGAGATGGCAGAAGCTCGTGACCGCCGCCCACCAGCGACCGGCTTGCTTCGGACGCCGCGTGACCGCCGGCAGCTCGGCGAGGAGCACCTTGTCGACGCGGACCGGGAGATGGGCCTCGAGTTGCCCGGCAAAGAAGTCGAGCTCCGGCGGGCTGCACTCGACCAGGAGGACCTCGACCGCCCCGAGGATGGCGGCGGGCCGGATCCCGGCCAAGCTCAGAACGCCGACCGACAAGTCATCGGCGGTCATCCCGAGGGCCGCGGCCCGGATCACCATATCTTGCAAGAAGCCCTCGCGGAGGTGAGGGGAGGGGCGGGCGGGCGGCGCCGGGGCCACGAACACGCCCTTCCCCCGCCGAGCCTCCACGTATCCGCTCCGCTTCAGATCGTCGATGACGCGCGCGACGGTATTCGGATTGACGCCGAGGAAGCCGGCCAGCTCCCGGATGCTGGGCAGCGCTTGGTCCCGCGGGACGCCGCCGCCGGATCGGGATCGGACTGTGCCCGTCGATCCTGAGGTTCATCGCTGTCCTCATACTGTATTCGTTAAATAGTACACTAGATCAATTTAGTCAAAGTGTACTATTTTAATGGTACACTGAGCCGTCCAGCTTCCTGGCATGGCCGTCACAAGGACTCGGGGAGGCGATCGTGCGTGAAATCGGGGTGGCCCTGTCGCGTGGCGGACCGGCGACTCGCCGGCATTCACCAGGTCGGCCAGATCGGCAAGACCGTACCGCTCCGCGACCAGCGCCCGCTTCACCCGACCGCTTCTACGCCGCCGTCCGGCTCGTCGTTCGTTTCTGGCTCTGGTTCTGCTTCAAGCCCGTCGACGTCCGGCACCCCGAGCGCCTCCCGGCCGACGGCCCAGTGCTCCTCTGCATCAACCACCCGAACAACCTGATCGATTCCCTGGTCGTCGCGGCAGCGCTCCGAAGGAAGGTCCACTTCGTCGCCGCCGCGGCGATGTTCCGCAACCCACTGGTCGCCTGTTTCCTGCGAGCGTGCGGGGCGATCCCCATCTACCGGAAGGAGGACGACCCGGACAAGTTGGACCCGAATGCAAAAGCATTCGCCACCTGTTTCCAGGCGCTCGAGCGCGGCCGCCTCATTGCGATCTACCCCGAAGGCACGACGCATGCCGAGGCACGCGTCCAGCGCCTCAAGAGCGGCGCGGCCCGCATCGCCCTGGGCCACGAGGCCGCCCGACCGGGCGAGCTGTCGCTCGTCCCGGTGGGGCTCACGTTCGAGGCGCGCAAGTCATTCCTGGGGCGGGTGCTCGTCTCCTTCGGAGAGCCGATCCCCCTGACGCCGTACCTCGAGGCCCATCGGGAAGACCCGTGCAAGGCGGTCGATGCCCTGACGCGGGCGATCCAGCGGGCGATGGAAGCCGAGCGCGTCCACGTCGAGCGCATCGAAGCGACCGAGCTGGTCCTCGCGATCGAGGAGCTCCACCGGGGTGAGTTGATCAGTGAGCTGTTAGCCACGCGCGGCCTCGGTGCGTGGCAGATCGATCCCGTACGGCTGTCCTGCGCCATCGTCGACGCTGTGAACTACTTCAAGGCATGCGACCCTGAGCGGGTGGAGCGGCTCTGGCAACGGATCCAGGGCTACCGCGCTCTCCTGGCGGAGCATCGCGTGAAGGACGAAGCGGTGCAGGCGCGGCTGCGACGGCCACTGCGCCGCGAGCGTGTCCGCCGCTCGTGGGAGGCGCTCGTGGGCTTCCCCTTCTTCGTCTATGGCGCCGCCGTCAACGGCCTCCCGTACTGATCCCCCGCTGGCTGGCCCGCCGGCTGGCCAGGAAAGAGACCGACTACGCGACCGTGCGCTTTCTGGCGAGCGTCGTCGCGTTTCCGCTCTTCTGGGCGCTCGAGACATGGATGGTCGGTCGGCTGACCGGGGCGACTGGAGCCGCGGTCTTCGCGCTGTCGCTCCCGTTGACCGGTCTGCTCGCGTATCGCTACCTGGTGGGTGCTGGCCGCCTGCGTAGCCGGCTCCGCTTCGGTGTCCTTGCCTTCACCCGTGAGCAGGACGTCCGATGCCTCGTGGCCGAACGCGAGGCGATCATCGCCGAGCTCGAGCGCGCCCAGGCGGACTACCTGGCCCCAAAGGAACGCAGTCTTTGAGCATCCGCTAAACCTCCGCGGACGCGAGGAGGGCCGTGAGATCATCCCGGCTCACGACCTCCTTGTCGATCAGCAGCTTGGCCAGCGACGTGAGGACCTCTCGCTTCGCCGTCAGGGTCTCGCGGACTCGCGCGTGGGCCGCCTCGAACAGCTTCCGGATCTCGTCGTCGATGCGACGAGCGGTCTCTTCGCTGTACTCTCGTTGAGCCATCGACGGAACGTTGAGGAACAGCGCCTGGCGGGGCGGCTCGAACGTCGCCAGCCCCAGAGCAGCACTCATCCCATAGCGCGCGACCATGTGGCGCGCTATATCGGTGGCCCGCTGGAGATCGTCCTGCGCGCCGGTCGAGACGTCGCCGAAGACGAGCTCCTCCGCCACTCGACCGCCGAGCAACACGTCGAGTCGATCCAGGAGCTCGGCGCGCGTCATGAGGTATCGGTCCTCGGTCGGCTGCTGCTGCGTGTACCCGAGCGCGGCCACGCCGCGAGGAATCACGGAGATCTTCGCAACCCGGTCCGCGTGCTCGCGCGACTCCGCGACCAGCGCATGGCCAGCTTCGTGGTAGGCCACGATCTCCTTTTCCTTCGGGTTGATCACGCGCGATCTGCGCTCGAGGCCACCCACCATGCGGTCGGTGGCCTCGTCGAAGTCCACTGCATCCACGACCTCCTTGCCCTCGCGGGCGGCGTGGAGCGCCGCCTCGTTGACGAGATTGGCGAGATCGGCCCCGACGAAGCCGGGCGTCTTTGCCGCGACCAGGGAGAGATCGAGGCCGGGGGCCAGCTTGACGTCGCGGACGTGCACCCTCAGAATTTTCTCCCGCCCTCTGAGGTCGGGACGGTCGAGAACCACCTGCCGATCGAAGCGGCCAGGCCGGAGCAACGCGGGGTCCAGGATTTCCGGCCGGTTCGTGGCCGCCAGGATCATGACGCCCTTCTGGGTGTCGAAGCCGTCGAGCTCCGCGAGGAGTTGATTCAGGGTTTGCTCTCGCTCGTCGTGGCCGCCCATGATCGGGCTGACACCTCGTGCCTTCCCCAACGCATCCAGCTCGTCGATGAAGATGATGCTCGGGGCCTTCTGCTGGGCCTGGGCGAAGAGGTCGCGGACGCGCGCGGCGCCCACGCCCACGAACATCTCGACGAAGTCCGAGCCGCTCAAGCTGAAGAACGGCACGCCAGCCTCTCCCGCAACGGCCTTGGCCAGCAGCGTCTTCCCGGTGCCGGGCGCGCCGACGATGAGCACCCCTTTGGGGATCTTCCCGCCGAGGCGCCGGTAGCGCTCGGGGTTCTTGAGAAAGTCCACGATCTCCATCAGCTCTCCCCGCGCCTCGTCGACTCCGGCGACGTCGTCGAACGTGACGCCCGGCTTGTGCTCGACGTACACCCTGGCCTTGCTCTTGCCGATGGCCATGAGCCCTTGCTGCGGGCCGAAGCGGCGCATGAGGACGATCCACACGCCAGCGAACACCACCGCCGGAAGGATCCAGGAGAGGAGGGTCGAGAGCCAGGTATTCTCCACTTGCCCCGCGAACTTGACGTTCGCCTGCTCGAGCTCGGTCACCAGGCTCGGATCCTCGACCCGCGCCGCGACGAAGCGGTACGGTCCATCCCCCAACCGCTTCAGCTCCTCGAGCCTCTCGTTCGGGAGCAGGGTCTCGAGCCCGTCGGCTGAGAGCGTGCCGCTGACGGTCTGTTTGTCGAGGGTGAGATTGCTGACCTTGCCCTTCTTCGCGAGCGCCTTGAACTCGCTATACGACACATTCGCGGCCCGAGGCCCGAAGAGCGGGAACTGAAATGCGAAGATCGTAATGAGGACGATCGCGAGGTAGCCGATCGAGAACTTCCGCTGTTTGGGTTCCATACGTGCGGGCCCTATGCCGCGTGCGCTGGCACGGCGTCAGGCGATCCTTGCGCGTTCTCCTTCACGATCCGATGCAGGACCCACCCGCTTGCGTCTTGGCCCCCGAGGCGCTCGGCCTGCTCGAACAAGCTCAGCCGGCCTGTTCTCGGAGGCGATGGATATTCCGCGAGAACCGCGTTCCGGCCCAGCCGGGCCGCCGCCGCCGGTAACGGCGCCTCGATGCCGTAACGCGCCAGGATGCCCCGCCTCTCGTTGGAGAACTCCACGAGCCACCTCATCCCCCATCTCCTCACGCCGTCGTCATCCCGCTGTCAGCGGGAATCGCGTTTCGCCTGGCGTCGCTGCCCGCGGGCGCGGCTGTGGGCCTGGATGGCGCTCGCGCGAGTCTTGCTGAATTGTCGAGCGTTTCGCGTCTCGCTCGCCGCCGCGCTCATGGCTTTTTGACTTTGGGTCTTGCGAGCCTCGGACTGCTGACCGGCAGCGGCTTGCTCCGGCGCCATCTGTCGCTCTGATGCCTTCCGGCTTCTGGTCATCGAGCCGCTGCGGCCAACCCGGGTTAACTGAAGATCCGTCTGACGCGGCCGAACAGGCCTGTGCTCGTCTTCCTGTTCTGTCGGCCGCACAGGCATTGGACGATCCTCCTCGTTCAGTCATCGATGTCGGTCGGTCGGCCCTGCCGCGCCTCTGTGTACCACTAAAATAGTACACTAGATCAATTTTATAAATCTGTACTATTTTAGTGGTACACTTCCCGCGCTGGACAATTCCACCAGCTACTCTCACACCACCGGGAAGAAGAGGGAGGCACCCGCACCATGGCTCAGGTAACCACGCCGAAGCTGCGGCCGGTCCCCGACCGCGTTCTCGCCCGCACGATGGCTCAGGCACCTACGATGACACTGCGTCCTCTGCATGACCGCGTGCTCGTCAGGCGCGTCGAGGAGCAGGACGACAAGCACGGCAGCATCATCATTCCCGACACCGCCAAGGAGAAGCCGCAGGAGGGCAAAGTGATCGCCGTCGGGACGGGCAGAGTGACCGAGGACGGCAAGAAGCTCCCCCTCGCGGTGAAGGAGGGCGATCGGATCCTCTTCGGCAAGTACTCCGGCAGCGAGGTCAAGCTGGACGGCCAGGAGTACCTCATCATGAAGGAGGAAGACGTCCTCGGCATCCTCGGCTCGTGAAGGAGCAGCTCCGCCGCCCTCAACCATTCGCACACACTCGGGGGGAACATCTCGATGCCTAAGCAACTGCTGTTCAACGAGGAAGCTCGCGCTGCGCTCTTGCGCGGCGTCAACATCATGTCGCATGCCGTCAAGGCGACGCTCGGGCCGAAGGGGCGGAACGTCGTCATCGGCAAGAAGTTCGGCAGCCCCACGATCACCAAGGACGGCGTCACCGTCGCCAAGGAAATCGAGCTCAAGGACCCCTACGAGAACATGGGCGCCCAGATGCTGAAGGAAGTCGCCGCCAAGACCTCCGACGTCGCCGGTGACGGCACGACGACCGCGACGGTTCTCGCCCAGGCCATGTTCCGCGGAGGTCTCAAGAACGTGACCGCCGGCGCGAATCCGATGAGCCTCAAGCGGGGGATGGAGCAGGCGGTCGACGCGGTGGTCGAGGAACTGAAGCACATGTCGAAGCCCACCAAGGACAAGAAGGAGATCGCCCAGGTCGCCAGGATCGCCGCCAACAACGACCAGACGATCGGCAACTTGATCGCCGAGGCCATGGAGAAGGTCGGCAAGGACGGCGTCATCACCGTCGAAGAGGCCAAGGTGATGGAGACCACCCTCGAGGTGGTCGAGGGGATGCAATTCGACCGCGGGTATCTCTCGCCCTACTTCGTGACGAACCCGGAGCGGATGGAAGTGGTGCTGGAGGACGCCCTGGTCCTTATCTACGAGAAGAAGCTCAGCGTGATGAAGGACATGTTGCCGCTGCTCGAGCAGGTCGCCCGGGCGGGCAAGCCGTTTCTCATCATCGCCGAGGACCTGGAGGGCGAGGCCCTGGCGACGCTCGTGGTGAACAAGCTCCGTGGCACGCTCGCCTGTTGCGCCGTCAAGGCGCCGGGCTTCGGCGATCGACGCAAGGCCATGCTCGATGACATCGCGACCGTGACCGGTGGCAAGGCGATCACGGAAGACCTCGGGATCAAGCTCGAGAACCTGAAGCTCGACGATCTCGGCCGTGCCAAGAAGGTGGTCGTGGATAAGGACAACACGACGATCATCGAGGGCGCCGGTAGCACGAAGGAGATCCAGGGCCGCATCAAGCAGATCCGGGCGCAGATCGAAGAGACGACCTCGGACTATGACCGGGAGAAGCTCCAGGAGCGGCTCGCGAAGCTCGCGGGCGGCGTCGCCGTCATCAAGGTGGGGGCGGCCACCGAGACCGAGATGAAAGAGAAGAAGGCGCGGGTCGAGGACGCCCTGAACGCCACGCGGGCGGCCGTCGAGGAAGGGATCGTGCCGGGGGGCGGCGTCGCGCTGCTCCGGGCGTCGGACGCGCTCGATAGCCTCAAGCTCTCGGGCGATGAGGGCACCGGGGTCAGCATCGTGCGGCGTGCGCTCGAGGAGCCCATCAGGACAATTGTTGAAAACGCCGGGCTCGAGGGCTCCGTGGTCGTCGAGAAGGTCAGGGCCATGGTCCCGCTCACGCGCGGGTTCGACGCCGAGACCCACGAGTATGTCGACATGATGCTGGCGGGCATCATCGATCCGACCAAGGTCGAGCGGGTCGCGCTACAGCATGCGGCGTCGATCGCGTCGTTGCTGCTCACGACCGAAGTGATCATCACGGACAGCCCCGAAGGCGGGAAGGCCGACCCATCCATGGGGGGGCACGGTGGGGAGTACTAAGCCTCGCCGCGGCGACCAGACAACGGCGGGCCGACAGGCCTAGCCGGTGAAGCGGCGGCGGGCGGCCGCGCCGTACGCGAAGGCGCTCTTTGCACTCGCGAGCGAACGGAACCAGACCGAGCTCATCGGCCGCGAGCTCGGCGATGCGGCGGTGACATTCGAGAGCGTCACGGAGCTGCGCGACTTCTTCGCCCGACCGTGGATTCCGGCGACGGCGAAGCGGTCGGTTGCGAAAGAGGTTGCGCAGCGGTCGGGTCTCTCGAAGCTCATGACCGACTTTCTAGCCCTCGTGGCAGAACGCGGTCGTGCCGACCATCTGAACGTGATCGCCGAGAAGTACCAGAAGCTTCTGGACGTGGATCTGGGGCGCGTGCGTGCACATGTCCGCACTACCCTGCCGCTCACGGACGAGGAGCGAGTGATGCTGTCGGCGAAGCTCGGGAAGGCGCTGGGGAGTCGGCACGTGGCCCTCGAGGCTCCCGTCCAGCACGATGCTGCCGCTCTCGACGATGAAGCCGCCCAGCATCGCGCGGTCGACGATCTCCTCGAGCACCACGTGCCGACTCCCCAGCGC
>QHSR01000165.1 GCA_003221635.1 Candidatus Rokuibacteriota bacterium
CAGGCGGGCGGGATCGGCGGCGTGTGCGTGAAGATGTCGGTGATCGGACGGGTGTCCTCGAGCCGGAGGCCGAGGTAGAGGCGCGGCATGAGCGGGAAGTGAAACGCCATGTGGAACTCGTCGCCGTCGCCGAAGTAGTGACGGACATCCTCGGGCCACTGGTTCGCCTCCGCGAGCAGGACGCGGTCGCCGCCGTATTCGCGGTCGATCACGGCGCGGAACTCCTTGAGGATCGCGTGCGTCTCGGGCAGGTTCTCGCAGCTGGTGCCCTCGCGTTCCACGAGATACGGCACCGCGTCGCAGCGGAACCCGTCCAGGCCCCGGTCGAGCCAGAAGCGCATGACGTCGAGCATCGCCTGGCGCACCGCCGGGTTGTCGTAGTTGAGGTCGGGCTGGTGGCTGAAGAACCGGTGCCAGTAATACGCTTTCCGCACCGGGTCCAGCGTCCAGTTCGACTTTTCGGTGTCTCCAGACGTAGTAGTCGGCGTAGGGTGACGCCGGATCCGACCGCGAGGCCTGGAACCACGGGTGCTGGTCCGAGGTGTGGTTCATCACGAGATCGGCGATGACGCGCAGGTCGCGGGCGTGCGCGGCGTCGAGGAACTTCTGGAAGTCCTCCACCGTCCCGTAGGGGGGATGGATGCCGTAGAAGTCCGCGATGTCGTAGCCGTCGTCGCGCAGCGGCGAGGGATACATCGGCAGGATCCACAGGCAATCGACCCCGAGCTCCTGGAGGTAGTCGAGACGCTCGGTGAGCCCCGCGAAGTCGCCGACACCGTCGCCGTTGGCGTCCATGAACGCCTTGACGTGGACCTCGTAGAACACGGCGTCCTTGTACCAGTCCCGGGCGGCGTTGCGCGTCATCGCCAGCGCTCCACCAGGTAGCGCTTCTGGCGTTCGAACGCGGCGGCGGCCGCGACGAGGGCGGCCTCGGCCGCCGCGGCGTCGCGCGCGCGCGTCGCCAGCACGAAGGCCGCGGTGCGGCCGAGGTAGAGCGGGACGAACGAGCGCAGCAGGTGGTCGTGGTACACGACGTGATGGTGGTGGCCCAGGGCGAAGTCGTAGACCGCGCGCGCCCAGAGCTCGTCCGGGAAGCGGAATCGCGCGAGGTCGTCCGTCTCGAGGCTCAGCACGTCGCCCCACGTCTCCGGCGTCAGCACGTGCTCCCAGATCGTGCCGAGGTCACTCAGACCTCGCCGGAACGCGCCGACCATCCGCTCGACGTCGATCCGCACGGGCTCGCTCGACGGGGGCGCCGGCGCGCCCTCCGCCGGCAGGGGCGCGACTCCGGCCGTCGGGAGCCACAGGTCCTCGTAGCCGTCCATCACGGCAAAGACCGCCCCCAGGGTCTGCGCCACCATCGTGGGAAGATCGGTGGTGCGCGTGTTCGATTCCACCCGCCACGGGCCGAGCCGCGCCTCGTGGACCGCGAAGCCCTCGGCGATCGCGGTCCCCTCGATCCATAGATCGGTCATGGCCCGGCCCGGGGGCGGCCAGCGCGGGTCGGCCGCGAGGCGATCCAGCAAGGGCGCCGACAGTGCCCGCGCGCCCGCGAGGGGCTGATGCAGCCGCCGGCCGTACAGCGCGCTCACGAGAGGCGCCACCACGAGGTTCGTGATCGTGCCGTCATAGCGATGGCGCGCGTGCACCGGCATCACGAGGTCGGCGCCGCGCTCCAGCACGGGACGAAGGAGCCGCTCGAGCCACTCGTCGTCGATCGACGTGATGTCGGCCTCGAGCACCACGAGCGCGCGGGCGCCGAGCCGCCGCGCGACGTCGATCGACAGCCGGAGCGCGGCGCCGCGGCCGGGCACGCCGTGGAACGGCACGGTGGCGAGCTCGGCCGGGGGCGCCGCGTGGGCCGCGCGGACGAGGGGGAGCCCGGCCTCGGCGAACCGGTCCACGGTGGCGTCCGACGAGCCGGCGTCGGCGTTGATCAGCACCGCCGCGACATGCGCAAAGTGCTTCTCCAGGCCGGCGCGCACGGCTTCCAGGACCAGGGAGACCGTCGTGACGTTGTTGTAGGTCGGAACGCTCACCGCGAGCTCCGCGGGCGCCATACCTTCGAGCTGTCGGTCGACGTCGGGCGGCAGCGTCGGGGCGGCGACGGCGCTCATCGGGGCAGATGGACCGCGAGTGCCAGGTCATCCAGGAGCTCGCGCGTGATCAGAAAGGAGCGGCGAACGTGCTCGCGCCCCGCGGCCCCCATCCGCGGAATCAGCTCCGGATTGTTCAGGAGATGGCGGATCCGGAAGGCGGCCCCCTCGACCGAGTAGACGGTGTACCCGGTGACGTTGGGGATGATCTGCTGCGCGAGCCCGCCGGTGGAGCCGCCGACCACGGGCTTGCCCTTCCACATCGCCTCCGCGGGCCCGAGATCGAACCCGCCGCGGACCGATTTCTGCAGCACGATCGTGGCGGCGCGCTGGAGCGCGTTGATCTGGCGGTGCGCCTCGGCCGGGAGCTCGAGCACGACGACGTCGGGGTCCTCGTGGGCGACTTCCCGGAGCTGCGACAGGAGTTCGAGCCGTTCCGGCTCGTCGTCGGCGGTTCCCGCCAGGACGAGGCGCACGTCGTGGTGCTTCTCGACGAGCCGGTACGCGTTCACGACGCCGAGCGGGTCGTGCGCCCGCGCGAACGGACCGATCTGCACGAGCAGCGGCTTGTCGCGGGCAACCCCCAGCCCGGCGAGAATCTCGGTAACCTCGCGCGCCGGCAGGTCGCGGTTGCGCTCCGAGAGCGGGTCGATCGACGGCGGAATGACATACATCGGGATCCCAAGCCGGCCCTCGAACCCGGGCAGCGCGAAGACGGCGGCGTCGTACTGGTCGGCGAACTGCCGGAACAAGGACCAGGTGCCGGCCTGGGCCGGCGAGCAGTCGAAGTGACACCGCCAGACCCACCGGCCGGTCGTGCGGACGCTCACGAGGCTGGCGGGCTGACTGTCGTGAACGAGGGTCAGGTCCGCGTCGAGGTCGAGCTTCTTACCGTTGCGGCGGTTCATGTCGGCCCAGCGCGCGAGCCCCTCCTCGCTGAGCACGCGCTCCACCCCCTCGAGCGCGGCCTGGAGCGCGCGCGCCGTCGCGTAATACGCGGAGTCGCCGCCCGTGATCTCCCAGCGCGCGTCGATGCCCAGCTCGCTCAGGAGCGGCACCACGGCGCGCAGGGTCTCGGCCACGCCACCGCCGAGACGTCCGCCGGTCACGTGGAGAAACCGCCGGGCCTTGACCCGCTCGGCGAGCTTCAGGATGAAGTCCACCGCGCCCGGCCCGGCGACCGCGCGGTAATCGTCGATCCGGCTCATCCGCGTCCTTTCTCGAGCGCCTCGTCGACAAAACCGAGGAGTCGTCCGCGGACTCGCTCGAGCGTCGTCAGGTACGGATCGATCCGGTCGAACCGCTCGGCGAGCTCCGGCAGGTCGAGCGCGTCCCGCAGCCACCCGGCGAACGGCTCGGCGCGGCGCTCGCGCGCCCGCGTCTCGACGGTATGGAGGTAAATCGCGCTCTCGTCGACGGTCGCGAGCCCGGCGCGGAACTCGACCAGCGTGGCGGCGGTGAGCCCGAGCGGCACGTCGACCATGTGCGACCGCTGGAAGTGGAACGCCCGGTCGAACTCGACGCGGCCCTCCGCCTCCCGCCCGCGGAGATGATCCTGGAGGATCGTGACGAGATGCTCGCGCAGCGCGTCGAGGGCCGGGAACGCGAACGGATCGACGACGGCGAGGCGCTCGGCGAGGGCGCGATCGCCGATCTCGAGGGCGGCCCACCGCGCGAAGTCGTTGCCATAGGCGGTCGTGAAGGGGCGGTGCCGGAGAAAGTAGCCGAACGTGTGGAAGAAGATCGAGTCCGTCGGCACCTCCGCGAGCCGGTGCATGAGCTCGCGCTCGTCGAGGGCATGAACGTCGAGCGTCTGGCGCAGCTCGACGCAGCCCGCGAAGCGAAAGGGGTGCGCGGCCGTGCGCATCGTCGTCCGGTCAGGAGGCCATGCTGGAAGCCATCCGGCGGAGCAGCGCCTGGATCTCCCGGACGCCGCGCACGCGGTATTCCGCGGCGCTCGCCTTCGTGCCGACGCAGATCGTGACCGCCCGCCCGCGCAGCGCCACGAAGGCCGATTCGTCCGTCGTGTCGTCGCCGGCGTACAGGACGACCACCCGCCGCGCGGGCAGCGTGCGCTTCATCCGGCTCGCGATCCAGCGCGCCGCCCGGCCCTTGTTCCACCCGACCCGCGGCACGAAGTCGAACACCGCATGGCCGCGGACGAGGGTCAGGCCGCCACGGCGCAGGATCCGTGCCGCGACTTCCTGCACGTCGAGCCGCCGCCTCGGCGACACCCGGCGGTAGTGCAGGCTCACCGCCAGCCCCTTCCACTCGAGCCGGGCCCCAGGGATCGAGGGGAGCGCCGCCGCGAGCGCGCGCCGCGTCGCCATGAGGCAGGACCGGTGGGCGTGCGGGTGGCGGAAGTGGAGGTCGCGCCCCCTGATCTCGAGCCCGTGGCAGCCGCCGTAGACCACGTCCGCGAGCGCGACTCGGGCTCGCAGATCCGCCAGCCCGCGGCCGGACAGGATCGCCAGGCGTGCCCGCTCGCACGCGGCGAGGCGGGCAAGCGTGCCGCGCACGGACGGCGCCAGGATCGCGGCGCCCGGCGAGGCGACCAGGGGTGTCAGGGTGCCGTCGTAGTCGAGGATCGCCACGAGGCTGGCGCCGTCCCCGAGCTCCTGGTCGAGACGGTCGAGGAGGCGCATCGGGAGACTCAGGACGCCCTGACCCCGGACGTCCCGACGGGAATCCTCGCCAGCTCGCTCAGCAGCATCCCGGCCCAGCGGTAGATGTTGTGGTCCAGAACGGAATGGCGCATCCGGACCATCCGCGCGCGCCGCTCCTCCGGCGACATCTCGAGCGCGGTGCGGATTGCCTCCGCCATGCCGGTGAGGTCGTACGGGTTCACGATCAGCGCGTCCCGCAGCTCGTGGGAGGCGCCGGCGAACCGGCTCAGAATGAGCGCGCCGTCCTCGTCGTCGCGTACCGAGACGAACTCCTTGGCCACGAGGTTCATCCCGTCGTGGAGCGAGGTCACCATGCAGAAGTCGGCATGGCGATAGTAGGCCCAGATGTCACGGTGCTCGTGGTGCGCTTTGAGATAGAGGACCGGCCGCCATGTCTTCGTCTGGAACATTTGGTTGAGCTCCCGGACCTTTTCCTCGACCTCGCGCTGGATCTCCTGGTAGCGATTGATCGTGCTGCGGCTCGGCGCCGCCAGCTGCACGAACACGAGGCGCTCGCGGTATTGCGGATACGTCTCGAAGAAGAACTGCAGCGCGCTCAGGCGCTCCGGCAGGCCCTTGGTGTAGTCGATCCGCTCGACGCCCAGACCGAGGAACTCGGCCGAGATCCCGAGCCGGCGCAACAGCTCCGAGCGCGAGACTCGCGGCGGATCGTCGACGAACTCCGGCGCCACGCTGATCGGGAACGGCTTGACGTACGTCGTGTGGTCGCCGCGCGTCACCGAGAAGCGCTCCCAGTCGATCCGCGCCTCGAGCGCGCGGTCGACCGTCTCGAGGAAGTTGTTGCAATAGTACTGGGTGTGAAACCCGATCAGGTCTGCGCCGAGCATGCCGAGGAGCAGCTCACGCTGCCAGGGACAGATTCCGAACGCCTCGAAGTTCGGCCACGGAATGTGCCAGAAGATGGCGACGCGCGCGTCCGGACGCTCCGCCTTGATGAGCGCGGGTAAGCCGGCGAAGTGGTAGTCCTGGATGAGGACGAGCGGGGCCTCGGCGTCCTTGATCTGGTCCAGCACCGTGTCGGCGAACTTCTGGTTCACCTCGAGGTAGTACGACCAGTCGTCGGGCCGGAAGATCGGCCGCGTGTGCACGATGTGGCAGAGCGGCCAGAGGCCCTCGTTGGCGAAGCCGGCATAATACCCCTGCTCCTCTTCCTTCGTGAGCCACACCCGACGCAGCGTGTACCGCGGCTCGTCCACCGGGACACTCAGGCGCCCGCGCGTGTCCGAAGTCTCCTTGTCGGCATCGCCGCTTCCGTGCGCGACCCAGACGCCCCCGCACGCGCGCATGACCGGATCCATCGCCGTCACCAGACCGCTCGCCGGCGCCTGGGCGTGAATCTGGCCGCCCCGCCACACGTGGCTCACCGGCTCCCGGTTGGAGACGACGACGAGGAGCCGGCCGTTGAGTTGAAGGTTGACGAACTGCTTGAGGCGCTCCTCGGTCCAGATGCTTTCGCCGGCGAGGCGAAGCGCCGCTTCCTGCTCGGCGGCGACCTGGGCCCGCTGCATGCTCCGCGCGAGACGCGAGACCTCCAGCGCGAGCGGCCCGAAGAGGTTGGCATCGGCGAGGTTGCGGGGCGGCGGGACCGGGCGACCGCTCCGGAGCGCGCGCGTCCACTGGGAGATCTCCGCCATCGGTCGGGTAATGCTGATCTTCACCACCAGCGCCGCGATGATCGAGATGACCAGGGCCAGGACGAGGAACCGCACCGCGTTGGAGGCCCAGCGGTCCCACTCCGCGCGCTCCAGGTTCGAGGCGTCGAGGAGCACCGCGACCGCGCCCACGGGCTGGTTGTCGGAGAGGAGCGGCGCTGCGTAGATGTACCGGGTGCGGTCGCCGAGCGTTCGGAACCCCTGGGTCGCGACGTTCCCGGAGATCGCCTCGGTCACCTCGGGCAGCGACGGCGGCAGGACCGGTGCGATGTCGGGCGTCGCGGTTCGCAGGTTGGCGAAGCGGTCGTAGACCGCGATGCCGCGCTGAGTCTGTCCGAACTTCTTGACGATCCGCTCGACCGCCGCCGGGGACTGCTTGGCCGCGGGTTCGATCGCCTCGCTGAGCGCTTCGGCGACGAGCACCGCGCGGCGCTGGAGATCTCCGACGAGCCGCCCGCGCTCCTCACGGATCTGCTGATAGGCGAACGCCCCGATGACCAGCATCACCGAGATCCAGATCGCACTGACCAGACGTAGGGTGAATTTCATGCCCATTCGACCGTGCTCGGCGGCACGACGAACGTCTCAGTGTACCGTACGCGGCCCCCGCGCGCGCCGCGATCGACCGGACGGCGCCGCCGTGACCGCGCGTCCCCGGCGCCCCCGGGGCCGACGCTCGAGCGCGGCCCCGCGGCGATCGGCCGGCCGCGCGCGCGCCCGGCCTACAGGTGGTGGATCGGGAAGATGGTTCGGCGGATCGCGTCGACCTGGCGCGCGGCGTACTCCTGCGCGCGCAGGTGCCGATGGTCGGGGAGCGGCTCGACCGGATCCCAGAGCGAATCCGACGGGAACTCGTAGCGGCGCGCGTCGGGCCCGAATGACGCGGGAAGGGTGGCGGGCAGCTCGACGCCGTTCAGCACGGCCCACGCCGCCGTCCATGCGCGCGCGACGTTCGGCAGGTCGTAGCCTCCACCGCCGAGACACACGAGCTTCGGGGAGAGCTCCGTGATCCGCGTGACGGCGCGCGCGAACCCCTGGATGTCGAGCGCCAGATGCGTCAGCGGGTCGGTGCGGTGCGAGTCGATCCCGAGCTGCGCGACGACCACGTCGGGCCGGAACGCCCCGAACAACGGCGGGACGACCTGCTCGAACGCCGGCAGGTAGACCGACGACTCGGTGAACGGCTCGAGCGGGAGGTTGACCGAGTAGCCGGCGCCGGCTCCCACCCCGGCCTCCTCGACGAACCCGGTGCCCGGGAAGAGGTAGTCGCCGCGCTCGTGGGTCGAGATCGTCAGGACGGCGGGATCGCCGTAGAAATCGCCAGCACGGCGTCGTTGACGTAACAGAAGCCCGAGGCGCGCGAGGGCATGGCGTGGTGCAGCCCCCCGGCGAAGTGAAACACCCGATCCGCCCCTCCGCTCGCGACGAGGTCGGCCGCCAGGATCGAGCCGGCGGCGCACAGCCGCGCGGCGTCCCAGAGGCCGGGGAACACGGGGTTGTCCCCAGGTCCGAGGCCGAAGCGCTCGGCGAGCTCGGGCGCCTGGCCACCGTTCGCGGCCTTGAGCATCTGGAGGTACTCGGTCCCGTGATAGACGGCGAGCGCGCTCTCGGGCGCGGGCTCCGGCGCGCTCACCGTCGCGCCCGGCAGGGCCGTGAGACCGTACGCCTCCATGAGGCGCCACGTGAGGCCGAGCCGCTCCATTCGCAGGGGATGCTGCGGGCCGTAGTCGAAGCGCGTCCACGCGTCGGAGTGGATGAGCGCCGTGTTCACCGTCTGCCCCGGCGCCAGTGGCCGGACTTGCCGCCCGACTTCTCGACGAGCTCGACCTTCGTGATGGTCACGCCGCGCTCCACGGCCTTCACCATGTCGTAGACGGTCAGCGCCGCCACCGCGGCGGCCGTGAGCGCTTCCATCTCTACGCCCGTCTTGTCCACGGTCCGCACGCGCGCCTCGACGGTCAGTTCCCCGCGGCGGAGGTCGTCGCTGAACGCGACGTCGAGGCCGGTGATGCGGAGCGGGTGGCAGAGCGGGATCAACTGGGGCGTGCGCTTCGCGGCCATGATGCCGGCCGTGCGGGCGACACCGAGGACGTCGCCCTTCGGGGCGTTTCCCTGCCGGATCACGCGAAGCGTGGTGGGCTTCATCCGGAGGATCGCGCGGGCGACCGCCTCGCGGACCGTCTCAGCTTTTGCCGAGACGTCCACCATGCGGGCGTCGCCCTTCGACGAGAGGTGCGAGAGGCCGCGAAACGACTTCGATGGCCGAGCGTTCGTCAGGCGGTGACGCCGGATCGAACGTGCCGGATGATCGTCTCCATCCGGTCTTTGGCCATCAACTTCAACTTCTTCAGCTCGCTGACACGCCACTGCTGGTCCGCCGAGAGCGGGGGCGTTCCTTTGAGCGTCTCCAGTTCCTGGTCGTAGGCGCGATGCTCGACCCGGAGGCGCCGGAACTCCTCGTTCTCGGCCATCAGTCGCTCGATGAGGGACTCCTGGTCCATACGAGGCCTCCTTATGCGGTGGAGGAACCGGCACTGCCAGATCGTGACGCTTCCTTATAGCCTCCGAGCCCCGGGGGTGTCAAGCTACCCGCGGTCGAG
The DNA here is from genome assembly GCA_003221635.1 of Candidatus Rokuibacteriota bacterium. GTDB lineage: Bacteria > Methylomirabilota > Methylomirabilia > Rokubacteriales > CSP1-6 > AR31. The sequence continues at coordinate 9,036 of QHSR01000165.1, forward strand.
CAGCCGCTCGACGATCACGCAGTCGCGCCACGCGCCGTCGAGCTTCCCGTGGCGTCGATAGACGCCGACCACCCGGAAGCCGCACCGCTCGTGAACGGCCAGGCTCGCGGCGTTTTCCGGAAAGATCCGCGACACGATCTTCCAGAAGCCGCGCTCGGCGTAGACCCGGCACAGCGCGTCCAGCGCCGCGCGCCCGGCGCCGCTATCCCGGGCGGCGCGGGCGACGTACACGGAATGCTCGACGACCCCCGCATAGGCCGCTCGGTCTCGATAGGGCCCGGCCCCCGCCCAGCCCACGACCCGACCGTCGCGCTCCACGACGACGGTGGGATAGCGGTCGCCCTTCTCGACGAGGAGCGCGGCGATCTGCTCGGCCGTGCGGGGCACCGTCTCGAACGTGGCCACGCGATCGGCGATGCCGTCGTTGTAGATGGCCGTGATGAACGGGGCATCCGCGGCCGTGGCGAGCCGGCTCGTGATGCCGCCGGCGGCGTTCGCGGCCCGCGCGTCGCCCCCTCCGTCACCTCGTCGCCCGGGAACCGGCACGAGCCAGCGAAACATCAGCGTGGCGGCGACGCCACCCACGAGTTGCGCCATGACGAAGCCGGGCACATCGGCCGGGCGAATTCCGGCGAACGTGTCGCTCGCCGAGCGGGCGAGGGTCACGGCGGGGTTCGCGAACGACGTCGACGCGGTGAACCAGTAGGCCGCGGTGATGTAGGCCGCCACGGCGAGCGGCACCGCGGCCGGCCGCAGGCTGGCGCATCCCCAGATCACCGCCAGCAGGCCAAAGGTGGCGACGAACTCGCTGAGCAGCTGCGCCGCGCCGTGCCGCGCGTGGTGCGACGCGAAGAAGACCGGCAGCCCGAACATCAGATTCGCGGCCGCGACACCCGCGAACGCGCCAGCCGTCTGCGCGGCCACGTAGCCCGACACGTCGCGCCACGCGAGCCCGCCCTGGGACGCATCCGCCAGCGTCACGACCGGATTGAAGTGCGCCCCCGAGATCGGCCCGAAGGTCAGGATGAGCGCCACGAGCGCCGCGCCGGTCGCCAGCGTGTTGGCGAGCAGCGCGACTGCGGCGTTGCCGCCCGCGAGGCGCTCGCCCATGATGCCCGACCCCACGACCGCGGCGAGGAGGAACGCCGAGCCGGCGGTTTCGGCGGCGAGCCTCCGCCCGAGCGTGAAGTCCCGGGGCGCGGCGCTCACGCCACCGTTTCTCACGCCTACACGTTCATCTCGTTACGCGTCTCCTCGCCGAGCCAGGTGCGCAGGCGCGCCGCGATGGCGTCTGCCCGCTTCGTCCATCCCCGGATGGCCAGGGGATGCACGCGGCTGGCCTCGGTTCCGGCGCCGTGGACCCGCTACGAGCTCGTCGAGCAGCACGCGGCCGCGCCGCACGAGGCGTCCTTCGCCATCGGGAGCACGCCAGCGCGGGCCACGGGTGCCTCGTCCTCGAGATCGTAGTTGAGGTAGTACACCTCCCACTCGACCCCGTCGGGGTCCCGCACCCAGAACTTGTCCTGATTCGCGTGGCAACAGTCGACACCGATCTCCTCGCGCACCGGGAGCCCGCTCGCCCTCACGCGGGTCAGCTGCTCCATGACGCCCGCCGGCGAGTCCACCTGGACTCCGACGTGATCCACCGCCCCTTCGCGGCCCGACCGTCCCCTCGACAGGGCCAGGTTGACCGGGGCCCAGTCCGGCAGGAACTTGACGTAGCCGGCCTTCTCCTTGACCGGCGCGCCGCCGAAGAAGCGCTCGTAGAAGTCGCGGCTCTTCTCCAGATCCGACGCGTGCACGTGCAGGTGAACCTTGGCGCTCATGGCACCCTCCTGTCTATATTTCGAAGGTTATCGAAATATAGAACCTCGTGTCAAGCCCGAAATGGGGGCGCCGCCACGGCGGATTCTACCCCGGCCCGATCAGGTGCGCGGCGCTCGCTTTGAACGCGGCGACGATCGGCGCGCCCTCGGCCAGGCCGAGATCGGCGACGGAGCGCGCCGTCACGGTGGCGACGAGCGGGAAGCCGACGTCGACGACGACGCGAGTCGCCGGCGTCGACGGCGTGACGCGCACGATCGTCCCCCCCAGATAGTTGCGGGCGCTCGACAACGGCGCGACCTCGGTCGGCAGCAGGAGCGTGATGTCCTCGGGCCGCAGGCCGAGCCGGACGTGCTCGCCGACCCGCGCGGCCGCCGCGATCTCGACCTTGCGGCCCGCCACCTCGACGACGGTGACGCCGGCCTCGCGCGCGATCACCTGCCCCGTCATCAGCGTCTCGACGCCGACGAAGCGCGCGACCGCCTCGGAGGCGGGCGCGTGGAAGACGCGCGCCGTCTCGTCGAGCTGCACGATCCGGCCTCCCATCAGCACCGCGACCCGGTCGGCGAGCGCCTGCGCCTCACCGCGGTCGTGGGTCACCAGGAAGGTGGTGACCCGGTCGTGACGAAGGATGGCCCCGACGTCGGGCAGAAGCGCGTCGCGCGAGGGCTCGTCGAGCCCGGCGAACGGCTCGTCGAGCAGCAGCACGGGCCCGCTGAGCGCGGAGCGGCGCGATGTTGAGTCGCTCGAGCCATCGCTCGACGCGGGTCCCGTTCGCGTCGAGCCCGGCGCCGCGGAACCGCAGCCCGAGCGCGACGTTCTCGGCCACGGTCATGTCGGCCAGGAGCGGGCGCTGGAACACCGTCGCCATCCGCCGCCGCTCGACCAGCGAGTGCCGCGCATCCACCGGGCGATCGTGAAACCGCACCGCGCCCCGGGTCGGGCGCTCGAGCAGTCCGATGACGCGCAGGAGCGTCGACTTGCCGCTGCCGTTCGGGCCGACGACGGCCAGAATCTCGCTGGGGCGCACGCCGAGCGCCGGCACGTCGAGCACGGTGGCGCGGTCGTAGGTCACCTGCACGCCCGCCAGCTCGACGACGGCCGGCGGGGTCACGTCGGCAGGACGTGGATCGAGCCGCGATGGATCGAGAACTCCCACTGGCGGTCGCGCTCGATCTCGAGGATCTCGTACACCAGATGCGGCACCTCGACCTCGAGATCGAAGTCGCCCTGCGCGGGCGCGCCCGGCGTGTCGAGACGCAGGCGGAGCGACCACACCGTGCCGAAGTCCGCCTCGCCCACGAGGCGCCCACGCATCAGGTTCATGTGGTGAGCGGCGTCCGGCGCGCTGCGGTCCTTGCGGATCAGCCGCACGTATTCCGGCCGGATGAAGAAGGCGATGGGGCTGTCGGGCGGCGGCAGGTACGAGCGGGTCGGCGAGTTCACCGCCTCGAGCATCTGACCGCGCCAGGCGATCTGGATGCGGTCGGGCATCGCCTTCACGACGGTGCCGTGCAGCAGGTTGGAGAGCCCCATGATGCGGGCAACCGCCTCCGAGGCCGGCTGCCAGAGCAGCTCTGACCGAGGCGCCGACTGGATGATGCGGCCGTCTTCGTACACGACGATCCGATCGGCGAGTCGATACGCCTCGGTGAAGTCGTGAGTCACCACGACGGCAGCGGTTCCCCACCCGCTCAGGATCTCGCGGAGCTCATCGCGCAGCGCGCGACGCAACGGCGCGTCCAACGCCGACAGCGGTTCGTCGAGCAGCAGGAGCGCCGGGTCGATCGCGAGCGCCCGGCCGAGCGCGACCCGCTGGCGCTGGCCGCCGGAGAGCTCGCGCGGATACCGTTGCTCCAGGCCGCGGAGCCCGAGCCGCTCGATCACTTCCGCGGCGCGTCGCGTACGGTCGGCGCGCGGGCGCCACCGAAGGCCGAACGCGATGTTCTTCCACACGGTCAGATGCGGGAAGAGCGCGTAGCCCTGGAAGACGTAGCCGATCCGCCGCTGCTGCGGCGACAGGTCGACGCCCGCCGCCGCGTCGAAGAAGACACGCTCGCCCACCACGATGCGCCCCGTGTCTGGCCGGATGAGCCCGGCCAGGCACTGGAGCGTCAGCGTCTTGCCCGCGCCCGAAGGGCCGAACAGGCCGAGGACCGATTGCTCCGCCTCCCAGCGCACGTCGAGCGTGAAGCCCGGGAAGCGTTTCGTGATCGCCACCGCCACCGTGCCGCTCATCTTAGTATCGCAACCGCGCGAGTCGGCTCAGGCCGAAGAGCAGCACGACGACGACGCCGACGGCAATCAGGGCGAGCGCGTTCGCTTCGCCCATCTGGTTCGCCTGGACTCGGTCGTAGATCGCCAGCGGCAGCGTCTGGGTGCGCCCCGGAATGTTCCCGGCCACCATGAGGGTGATCCCGAACTCGCCGAGGGCCCGGCAGAACGCCAGGACCGTCCCGGCGAGGACCGAGCGCCACGCGAGCGGGAGTGTGACGCTCCAGAACACGCTCCACTCCGAGCGCCCGAGGGTCCGCGCCGCCTGCTCGAGCTGGCCGTCCACGGTCTCGAAGCCAGCCTGAGCGGACTTGATGACGAGCGCGATCGACCCGACGCACGCGGCCAGCACCGCGGCTCCCGGGGTGAACGCGAGCTCGAGTCCGATCGCGGCGAGGGCGCGACCGAGCGGGCCGCGATACCCGATGACGACGAGCAGGTAGTACCCGAGCACGGTGGGCGGCAGGACCAGCGGCAGGACCACGACCGCCTCGAGCGCGTGGCGGCCGGGGAACCGCTTGCGGGCCAGGAGCCAGGCGAGGGGGACGCCCGAGAGCAGCGTCAGCGCCGTGGCGCTCAGGGCAACGCGAACCGAAAGCCAGAGGGGAAAAAAGTCCATCGCCGCGTCAGAACTCTCCCGGAAGCATGAACCCGAATCGCTTCATGATCGGGCGCCCCTCCGGCCCGTTGACGAACTGGATGAATGCGAGACCCAATTCGGGCCGCGGGCTGCGACGCACGACGGCGGCCGCCTGATCGAGCGGCGCGTGCATCGAGGCGTCGACGGGGACCCAGTCGACTTCCCCGACGCTGGCGACGGAGCGCGCGACGATCCCGGCCTCTGCGGCCCCCGCCTGGACGAACTGCAGCGTGTGCCGGATGTTTTCGCCAAACACCAGCTTCGGGCGGAGCGCCTCCCAGAGCCCGGCTTTTCTCAGCGCCTGCTCGGCCGCCCGGCCGTACGGCGCGTGAACGGGGTTCGCGATCGCCACGTGCCGAACCCGCGGGTCCAGGAGACCGCGCAGCTCGGTGAGCCTCGGACCGAACGGCCGCGCCGTCGCGAGGACGATCCGGCCTTGCGCGTACAGCGTCCGCGTCTCGCGGAGCAGCACACGCTCGGCGATCAACGAGTCGATGAATGACTGATCGGCGGCGAAGAAGACGTCCGCCGGGCCTCCCTGGCGGATCTGGTGCGCGAAGTTGCCGGTGGAGCCGAATACGAGCGTGACGCGCGCGCCGGTCGCCTTCTCGAAGCGCGGCGCGATCTCGTTGAAGGCGAAGGCGAGGTCGGCCGCGGCGAACACGGTCAAGGATGGAGGATCGGCGTCGGCCGAGGCGGGTCCGAAGGCGAACGACGCGAGCGCGAGGACGATCGACACGAGCTGGCGCCTCATCACGACGTCCATTCTATAGGGCACCCGGCTAGCGCAGACGCCGTTGCTGGATGGCGGTCAGGCCCCAGTTCACGAGGAAGATCAGCCCGAGCAGTAGCAGCGAGAGGGCGATGGCGACCTCGAAGTTCCCCTTGCCGGTCTCGAGCACCATCGCCGTGGTCAGCGTGCGCGTCTGTCCCTTGATGTTGCCGCCGACCATCATGGAGGCGCCGATCTCCGAGATGACGCCGCCGAAGCCGGCCATGACCGCCGCGAGCATGGGCAGGCGCGCCTCGTGCAGCACCATCCACACCATCTGGGCCCGCGAGGCGCCGAGCGCCAGGAGCTGGAGCCGGAACTCGCGGGGCACTTGCTGGACGGCCGCCAGCGTGATGCCGGTCACGATGGGCGAGGCGATCACGGCCTGGGCGATCACGATGGCGGCGGGCGTGTACAGGATCTCCCAGCCGCCGAGCGGGCCGCTGCGCCACAGGAGAAGCGTCACGAAGAGCCCGACCACGACCGGGGGCAGGCCCATCCCGGTGTTCACGGCGCTCACGACCATACCGCGCCCGGGGAAGCGCGCGAGCCCGAGCGCGGCGCCGGCCGGGATGCCGAGGGCCAGCGAGATCAGCGTCGCGCTCCCCGAGACCTGGAGCGAGAGGAAGAGAATCTCCCAGATCTCTCGGTCGGCGCCGACGATGAGGGCGATCGCCTGACGAAAGCCGCTCTCCACGAGGTCCATCACTCGACGAGTGTACTAGAATCTGTCTGGGAGGATCCCCCATGGCTGACGAACGGAAAGGCGCTGTCACGCTCCGTGGTAACCCCATCACGCTCGGCGGGCCCGAGCTCAAGCCCGGCCAGAGCGCGCCCGACTTCACCGCGCTCGACAACGGGCTCAAGCCGGTCAAGCTGAGCGAGGCGACGGGCAAGGTGATCATCCTGAGCTCGGTGCCGTCGCTCGACACCCCCACGTGCGACACCGAGACGCGGCGTTTCAACCAGGAAGCGGCAAAGCTCGGCGCCGGCGTCGAGATCTGGACGATCAGCCGCGATCTGCCGTTCGCGCAGAAGCGCTGGTGCGGCGCGGCCGGGGTCACGAGCGTCAAGACGCTCTCGGACTTCCGCGAGCGCGCGTTCGGTCCCGCCTACGGCGTCGAGATCAAGGACGGGCCGATCGCCGGGCTCACCGCGCGCGCGGTCTTCGTGGTCGGCAAGGACGGCAAGGTCAAGCACGT
>QHSR01000331.1:0-1324 GCA_003221635.1 Candidatus Rokuibacteriota bacterium
ACAATACGTCGGCTACTTGATCGATCGGAGGGGAGCGCCCAACATCGAGGAGCTCGTACGGGCCAAAGTGCGAGCTTGCGCCGGTCACCCCGCCATCCTGTGTTACGCGATCGGGAACGAGATTCCGGCGCCCACCGTGCGTTGGTTGGGCCGCCGTCGAGTCGAGCGCTACCTGGAGCGGCTCTATCGGATCGTCAAAGCCGAGGATCCCGAGGGTCTGGTCACCTACGTCAACTATCCAACGACCGAGTATCTGCAGTTGCCCTTTCTCGATCTCGTGTGCTTCAACGTGTACCTCGAGTCGACCGAGCGGCTCGGTGCGTACCTGGCGCGTCTCCAGAACATGGCGGGAGATCGACCGCTTATTATGAGCGAGATCGGACTTGACAGCTTCAGGCATGGCGAGGATGCGCAGGCCCGTGCGCTCTACTCCCAGCTTCGAACCGCTTTCACGGCAGGCTGTGCTGGTGCTTTCATTTTCGCCTGGACCGACGAGTGGTATCGCGCTGGCGCGGAGGTTGATGACTGGGCCTTCGGCATTACCGATCGCCAACGGCGACCCAAACCCGCCTTGTCGTCGGTGTGCCAGGCGTTCGCAGAAGTGTCGCGACCGCCCCAGACGCGATGGCCACGTGTCTCTGTGGTGGTGTGTAGCTTCAACGGAGAGCGTACGATCCGCGATTGTTGCGCTGGACTGGCGCGCCTAAACTATCCAAACTTTGAAGTCATTGTCGTAGATGATGGGTCAACTGACAGGACTGCTGACATTGCTAACGAGTACGGCTTCCGACTAATTAGACACCCCGAGAACCAAGGTTTGAGCAAAGCCCGTAATTCCGGTCTTGAAGCAGCGACCGGCGAGATCGTAGCCTACATTGACGATGACGCCTGGCCAGACCCGGACTGGCTGACTTATCTCGCCACGACGTTCATGAATTCGGATTTCGTGAGCGTCGGCGGCCCGAACGTCCCCCCGCCCGACGACGGACCAATCGCCGACTGCGTGGCCAACGCGCCAGGCAACCCCGTGCACGTTCTTCTCTCAGACGGGGAGGCAGAGCACATCCCCGGTTGCAACATGGCGTTTCGAAAGGCGTGCCTCGAGGAGATCGGAGGATTTGATTCGCACTTTCGGGTCGCTGGTGACGACGTCGACGTCTGCTGGCGGTTGCGGGAACGAGGCTGGAAAATCGGTTTCAACCCGGCTGCCATGGTTTGGCATCATCGCCGGAACTCCGTGCGGGCCTATTGGAAGCAGCAACGCGGCTACGGAAGGGCAGAGGCCCTGCTGGAAGCGAAGTGGCCCGCGAAATACAATTCCCTC
>QHSR01000331.1:1341-3331 GCA_003221635.1 Candidatus Rokuibacteriota bacterium
GCGTTAGGCTGGTGGCGAGACCGAATTTACCGTGGCGCCTGGGGCAGCGCACCGTTCCAGTCGCTCTACCAGCCGGCACCCGGTGTGCTAGCGTCGCTTACTCTCATGCCCGAGTGGTACTTTGCCATCATTGGGCTGGGCGCGCTGGCGGCGCTCGGTTCACTCTGGCGGCCCGCGTTGGCCGCACTACCGTTGCTTCTCGTGGCTATTTTGGCCCTGCTACTTCAGGCCGGCAGCACCGCCGCGAAGGCCGACTTCTCAAGCGCTCCCCGTTCGGCGTTTGGGAGGCTCAAAATGCGATCTCTCACAATGGTTTTACACCTCTTACAACCACTCGCCCGTCTCTACGGGCGCCTGACATACGGCCTTACCCCGTGGCGGCGGCGCGGCGTAGCAAAATTCACTCTACCGCGACCCCGCTCGTGGGCGCTCTGGACTCAACAGTGGCGCGCCGCCGAAGAGAGGCTCGCCGCGATCGAAACGGCACTCAAGAGCGCTCGTGCGCGTGTTCGCCGCGGCGGAGCGTTTGACAACTGGGATCTCGAAGTAAAAGGAGGGCTCTTTGGCGGGGTACGACTGCTGATGTCAGTCGAGGACCACGGAGCGGGCACACAGTTCGTGCGAGTTCGCTCCTGGCCACTGTGCCGATCGGTAGGGCCGATGTTCATATTCCTGCTGGCCTCGTTGACCGTAATGTCAGCGGTCGATCAGGCATGGATCGTCTGCGCCGTTCTCGGCGGTCTAACTGGAGTACTGACAATTCGAACGTTGCTGGAGTGCGGCTGGTCGGCAGCCACGGTGCTCTCAGCCGTGAACTGCGGAGTGGGCGCCGAATCGTCGTGACTGGGCTCGGCCACGGGGACCTTGCCCTCTACCGGCGCCTTTGGAGCCAAGCGCGCCCCTACTGGCTTCGATCCCGAGCTCGGGCTCATCTACTTCGTGACGGGTAACTGTGGACCGACTCATGACGGGTCGATGCGCGAGGGCGACAACCTGTTCTGTGCCTCGATGGTGGCCTTAAAGGCAAAGACTGGCGAATACGTCTGGCACTTCCAGCAGGTGCACCACGACATCTGGAACTATGATGCCTCGAGCCCGATGGTCCTCTTCGACACGGTGATCAATGGCCAACCGCGTAAGGGCATTGCCGAAGCCGGCCACACAGGGTGGGTGTACATCCTCGACCGCACGAATGGCAAGCCCTTGATTGGCATCGAGGAACGCCCGGCGCCCCATGAGCCACGCCAGAAGACAGCCAAGACGCAACCAATCCCCCTCGGGGATGCGATCGTGCCCCAGTGCGCCAACCTGCTCCCGGGCTATGACAAAGCCGGGTGTATCTTCGAGCCCTTCTGGGGAACCCCGGTGCTGATACAGCCGTCGGGGGACGGTGGCACGAACTGGTCGCCGGTGCCGTACAGCCCCGACACGGGATATTTCTACGTGTCCGGCACAGTGCGCACCAGCGCCTATGTGCGGAGCGGCAAACGGGAGTTCGTGCAGGGGAAGAGCTATGGCCGCGGGAGTCAGGTGACGCCGGTTGGCTCAAGCATGAGCGGTACCTTCACCGCGATCGACAGCACGACGAACAAAATCGTCTGGCAGCACAAGACGCCGTACCGCCTCGGGGGAGGGGCGAGTGTCACGGCCGGTGGGCTCGTCTTTCGGGGCGAGCCGGATGGCAACTTCTTCGCGCTGGATGCGAAGACGGGTAAGGAGCTGTGGCGGTTCCAGACCGGCTTTGGGGCTGACGCACCGCCCGTTGTCTATGAGGTGGACGGCGAGCAGTACGTCGCCATCGCAACAGGTGGAAACCGACTGCAGGGCAGCGCATACGGTGACGCGGTGTGGGCCTTCTCCTTGAAGGGACAATTGGGTCCCTTATGGCCGCCTCCTCCGCCATCGACCGTGGCTGGGCCCTCCGCCTTGCCGCAACGATGGCCAGCGGTCGTGATGGCATCAAAGCCAATCGAGACAGGGGTCGTCACGG